>DATHIZ010000629.1:0-10881 GCA_035316385.1 Bryobacteraceae bacterium
TTTCATTTTTCGAGGTGTTTTCAAAACCGGACGTCCTTCAGTTCTGACCGTATCACCTCCCTGCCCAAATTGCTACAACATAAGGTGCCGCTATGACGAGCTGTTGTCAAGAAGCGCTGAGGGCGAAATTGTCGATTACCACTGACGAAAGGAAGAACATGGCACGTACACCCATTCACCCCGGCGAAATTCTTGGCGATGAGCTGGGGGAAATTGGCCTTTCCGCGAAGAAGCTGGCCGATGTTATTCAAGTTCCCTCTAATCGCATCTACCAGCTTCTAGCCGGAAAACGGAACGTAACCGCGGACACGGCGTTGCGCCTTAGCCGGTATTTCGGCATGTCCGCCGATTTCTGGATGAACCTCCAGAGCGCGTATGAACTCGACCTGGCACGCGGGCAAAACGGCAAAGCCATTCAGCAGATTCCCAAACGGAGCGACCGAAAGGGCAGCGGTTAAGCTGGATTTGGTCCGAATACATGGCTAATTTCATTAAAGACAGTAAGGTATTGGTAGTGGGCGGCTCTAGCGGCATTGGGCGAGCCACGGCGCTTTTGTTTGCGCGTGAGGGCGCTCGGGTGATGGTGGCGGCGCGCCGGGAGGATCGTTTGCTTGGGTTGCAGGAGCAACTCCGGGAGGAGGGGTTTTCCATAGACATCTCTGTTGCGGATGTCTCGAACCCGGAGGCGATGGAGCGGCTCGCTCAGCAGGCGCTCGCGAAATTTGGGAATGTTGACACGCTTGTGTATGCGACCGGCACGAATACGCCGGATCGGGCCATGAGCCGACTGAACGTGGCGACCTGGGATATGATGCTCAGCGTCAATCTGAGCGGCGCTTACTACATCACACATGCGTTGCTGCCTTCCATGCGGCAGGCGCAGAATGGGCATCTCATCTACATTTCTTCGATTTCCGGCGTCCTGGGGGATGCGTCCGGGGCTTCTTATCAGGCTGCCAAACGCGGGCTGCTCGGCCTGGCTCATGCCACGCGGCTTGAGGAGAAAGAGAACAATATCCGCACCTGCGTCGTGTGCCCGGGCCTGGTGGATACGGAGTTGATGGAGAAGCGTCCGGTGAAGCCGTCGGTAGAAACGTTGCAGAAAGCGCTGCAACCGGAAGACGTGGCGGCCATGGTGCTGGCGGTTGCTCAACTGCCGCCGCGCGCGGTGGTGCCGGAGCTGCAGATTCTCCCCGCGACCTTGTGAGATACAGTAGAGGCCGGCCATGGAAGACGAAGCTGTTTCTCGCCGGTCTCTTTTACGCGGCACCGCGGCGCTTTGCGGCGCCAGTATGTTGACCGCGCAGCCCGATCCGCCGAAGCTGAAAGTCGCGATCTTTTCGAAACACCTGATGTTTTTGAAAGACGAGCAACTGGCCAAGGGCGCGGCGGCGTTGGGCTTTGACGGCATCGACTTGACCGTGCGGAAGGGCGGCCACGTGGAGCCCGCGCGGGTGCGTCAGGATCTTCCGACGCTGGTCAAGATTCTCCGCGATCATGGCTTGGAAGTGCCCATGATCACGACGGACATTGTGGATGCGGAGACGCCCTACGTCACGGACATTTTGGCGGTCATGGCCGAGTTGCACATCCGGCATTCCCGCTGGGGCGGCATGAAGTACACCAAAGACCCGTCGATGGCGAACCAAATAGAAGCCCTGAAGCCGCGGGCCGCCAAGCTGGCCGCGCTCAATGCGCAGTATCAGGTGGGCGCGATGTATCACACGCATTCCGGCATCGACCTGGTGGGCGCTTCCATCTGGGACTTGCACGAGATCCTGGCAGGGCTGGACCCTTCGGCGGTTGGGATCAACTACGATATCGGCCACGCCACCATCGAAGGCGGCTTTGGCGGTTGGATCAATAGCTTTCGGATCACTGGACCTTATCTACGGGGCATCGCGGTGAAAGATTTTCTTTGGGAGAAGAATCGCGCGGGAGAATGGGTGGCTGCCTGGAAGCCGATTGGACAGGGGATGGTGCATTGGGGCGAATTTTTTCGAATGGTGGCGGAAGCGAAGTTCTCCGGTCCGCTGCAATTGCATTTCGAATATCCCCTGGGCGGAGCGGAGGACGGCCGCTCTCAACTCACTATGAATGAGAATGAAGTGCTCCCTGCCATGAAGCGCGACTTGCAGCAACTGCGAGTTTACTTGCGTGCCGGATAGTCTACCCGCTTCCCCTCGCCGATGGCTGATGATCAGCCTGGTCTTCGCGGCTACCGTCATCAACTATCTTGACCGGCAAGCGCTCTCGATTGCGGCGCCAGTCCTCCTCGAACAGTTTCATATGAGCGCGGTGGCGTATTCGCGCGTGCTCTTCGGATTTCTGTTGGCGTACACGGTGAGCAATGGTTTATCCGGTTCGCTGATTGACCGGTTGGGGACGCGCGCGGGGTATGCGCTGTGCGTGGCGTGGTGGTCGGCAAGCGCGCTGCTGCACGTGTTTTCCAGAGGCGCGTTGAGCCTGGGCATCTTCCGCTTTCTGCTTGGCTTGGGCGAGGCGGGGAACTGGCCGGCGGGCGTGAAAGTGGTGGCCGAATGGTTTCCCGAGCGCGAGCGCGCACTGGCCTCCGGGCTATTCAATAGCGGATCGGCGGTAGGCGCCATCCTGGCTCCGCCCATTGTCGTTTTTATCATCTTGCACTATGGATGGGCTGCTTCGTTCTTCGTGGTTGGGCTTTCCGGCTTCGTCTGGCTGCTGTTTTGGTTGAATCTTTATCGCACGCCGGCTAAAGCCTCGAGTGACTTGGAGCCTCCGGCGCCACCGCCCTTGCAGCTCTTCCGGACGCGCTTTGTCTGGAGCTTTACGCTCTGTAAAGTTTTCATGGACCCGGCCTGGTATTTCTATATTTTTTGGTTTCCGGAATATTTGAAACGGGCGCGGCACTTCGATATGGCGGCCATCGGCAAGTATGCGTGGATTCCGTTCTTTGTCGCGGGCGTGGGCAACGTTTTAGGAGGTGTTGTTTCCGCGTTTTTGCTGCGGCGCGGTTTCTCCTTGACGGTGGCGCGCAAGTCCGCTGTTACGTTTTTCGCTGTGTTGATGATGGCCGCTATTCCGGCCGTGTTAGTGGCTTCCGCCTGGCAATCCATCGCCTTTATTTCCGTGGCCATGATGGGCTATACAGGAAGTCTCGCGAGCATGCTGTCTTTCCCGGCGGATGTATTTCCGAAGAACGCCGTGGCATCGGTGTATGGATTGGCAAGCATGGGTGCGGGCTTTGGCGGCATGCTGTTCAGCTTGATCACGGGCTGGGTGGTGGATCATTATTCCTTCACGCCGGTTTTCATAGGATTCGGGATCACGCCGCTGATCTGCGCGTTGATTATATGGACGCTGCTGGGTCCGTTACAGCGATCCGGCTAGAGCGCGCAGCCAAACGGCAACGGCCACTGCGCCGGGGTCCGGGGAGCCTAGCGCTCTTCTGCCCAAATAGCTTGCGCGGCCGCGGCGCGGAATCATTTGCGCGGTCGCTTCGGCGGCCAGTTCCGCAGCTTGTACGGCGTTTTCAAAAGCCAGTTGCAGCGGTTGGCCCGCGCTTAGTTCCTTTGTGAATCTAGCCGCAAATGGGAGTAGAGCATCGAGCATAGTGCGGTCGCCGGCGACTGCGCCGCCCAGACCGGTCACTGCCTGGCACGCTGCGGTGACCGCGTTTGCCCATGCCTGTGGGTCTTCGACGTTGCCCATCCGCAGCGAAGAAGCTGCCCTCAACAGGAAGACACCGTACAATGGGCCAGACGATCCGGCTAACACGTCCTGCAGAGTCAGCGCCAATTGCCGCATCGCCTCGATTGGGTTGTTGAGAGGATAGCCCGGCAAAGCGGCTTCCATGGCTCGAGCGGCGCGGGCGAGGTTTATCCCCAAATCGCCGTCCCCGGTTGCTTGATCCAGTTCCGTCAAACGGGGTTCGGACTGAATCAGAGCACGGCACACAGCTTCGAGAGCTTGCTGAGTTTGCTTTCCTGCGGGAGAGCGGGGCGCCGCGGCGGACGATTTGTGAGGCGATCTGGCTAATGACGGAACGATTCGATCCTGCCATGCTCCGGGCGCCTTTGTACATGCGTTGGGCCAGGCAGGCGCGGTGGTGGGCGCATCCAGCCATTTGAGGCGTTCGCCGTCCACACGCAGGATGGAGAGCGATACACCGGCGGTATCTAGCGAGGAGAGAAATGTACCGGTGTACACGCGCTCGACAATCAACTCGCGAAGCTGCAGAGAGCTGAGAACCTGGCGCGCGAAGATCGCCAGTTCCATAGGCGTGGTGGCGCCGAGATTGTTGATCAGAACGGCGATACGATCGCGCGGCTTGAGCGTATGAGCGGATGCGATCTCTTGCACCAATCTCCTGGCAAGATCGTCGGCGGGCTCCAGGGCTATGCGGCTTACTCCGGGCTCGCCATGAATTCCGAGGCCTAGTTCGATCTCCGATTCGCCCAGCGTAAAACCGGGCCGGCCAACCGCAGGCACGGTGCCGGGAGAAAGCGACACGCCCATGGTGGCTACATCGTTGGCCGCAGCCTGCGCGACGGCGGCCACTTGCGCGAGAGTCAGGCCTTCGGCAGCGGCGGCTCCCGCTAGCTTGTGAACAAGAACCGTACCGGCCAAGCCCCGGCGTCCGGCGTTGTCCTCCGTTTGGGCGAGCGCGATGTCATCCGCCACGATGACCGTTTCGACCTTGATCCCTTCCGTGCGGGTCAGCTCAGCCGCCAATCCGAAATTCAAGCGATCGCCCGTGTAGTTCTTTACGATTAGCAGAACGCCAGGCTGCCCGGCGACTGCGCGAATTGCAGCAAGGACCGAATCAGAGGACGGAGACGTAAACACCTCTCCGGCCACGGCGGCGGTCAGCATGCCCTGTCCGATATAACCCGCGTGAGCCGGTTCGTGGCCGCTGCCGCCGCCGGAGATGAGGGCAACCTGCCGGTCACGAACATTCGCGGCGTCCGAGCGCAGCAAAACGGTATGCTGCGATAGCCGCGCCAAGCCTGCGTGTGAAGCGAGTAAGCCCTCGACCATCTCCTCCACGACTCGATCCGGTTGGTTGATGAATTTCTTCACAGACTTGTTATATTACCCTCGACATGCTGTCGACGAAACAACTCTTGCTTTCCGCAGCCGCAGTCTGCACGGCCATCGCGTTCGGCATGGTGTATCCACAGCATTCGGGTGAAGAGCTGACCATCGGCACGGTGAACAACGCGGACATGATTCTGATGCAGCGCCTCTCCAAGGAGTTTGAGAAGAAGAGCGGCATCAAACTGCATTGGGTTGTGCTGGGAGAGAGCGTGTTGCGGCAGCGGCTGACGGTAGATATTTCGACCGGCGGCAATACGTTCGATGTGATTACTATCGGGTCCTACGAAACGCCGCTATGGGGCGCGCGCGGTTGGCTGGTTCCCATGGACGACTTGGGAACGGACTATCAATACGAAGATATTTTTGACGTGATCCGCGAAGGGCTTTCATACAAGGGAAAGCTATTTGCGGCGCCGTTCTATGGCGAAAGCTCGTTCACGTATTACCGCAAGGACCTGTTTGCGCGAGCTGGTTTAGAGATGCCGGCGCAACCCACGTATGACCAGATCCGGAGTTTCGCGGCCAAGCTACATGACCCCGCGCACAATGTGTATGGGATATGCCTGCGCGGCACGCCGGGCTGGGGCCAGAACATGGCCTATCTCAGCACTATGGTGAACACCTTCGGCGGCAGATGGATGGACATGGAGTGGCGGCCGCAACTCACCAGCCCGCAGTGGCACAAGGCCGTGAGCTTTTACGTAGATTTGCTGAAGAACTACGGGCCTCCGGGTTCGGTGACGGACGGCTACAACGAAGTCCGGGCGCTGTTCTCCACGGGCAATTGCGCAATGTGGATAGATTCCACCGCGGCCGCGGGCTACCTGCTGGATGCGAGCCAAAGCCGCGTAGCCAAGACGACCGGCTTCGCCAAGGCTCCCATCGCGAAAGTGCCGGATGGCTCGGCGTGGGTATGGGGCTGGGCGCTGGCGGTTCCGGCATCATCGAAGAAAGCGGCCATGGCTAAACAGTTCATCCGGTGGGCCACGAGCCGCGAGTACGTTTCGCTGGTGGGCGAGCGCGCGGGCTGGCTGGCGGCGCCTCCGGGAACGCGAAAATCTACCTATGACAATCCGGCTTACCAGCAAGCAGCGCCTTTCGCGCGGCTCACCCGCGATGCCATTCTGAACGCAAACATCACGAAGCCAAGCGCCTTGCCGGTACCTTATGTGGGCATACAGTATGTGGGAATCCCGGAGTTTCAGGCGATTGGCACGGAAGTGGGCCAGGAGATCAGCGCGGCGTTGACAGGAGGCGTAACGGTTGAGCAGGCTTTGCAATTAGCGCAGGCGGAGACAGAAAGCCAGCTGCGGCAGAGCGGTTACCTGAAATGAAGCGCCAGCGCAGCATTCGCGTCCTGCCTTTGCTCGGGCCGTCCGTTGCCGTGCTACTTGTTTGGATGATCGTGCCACTGGCGATGACGCTCTGGTTTTCGCTCCAGCACTACAACCTTCTACAGCCCGGCGCGCATGCGTTTGCCGGGCTTACAAACTATTTTGATCTGCTGACTGGCCGCACTTTGTGGATCGCCATGGGGAATACATTGTTCCTGGTCGGGTTGGTTCTGTTATTGACGCTGGTATTCGGAACGTTGTTTGCAGTGCTGCTTCACAGGGACTTTCCAGGCCGTAACATTTGCCGGATGCTGGTGGTCGCGCCGTTTTTTATGATGCCGACCGTCAGCGCTTTAATCTGGAAGAACATGCTGATGAATCCAGTCTTTGGGATGTTCGCCTGGATCACTCGATCGCTCGGATTGGGTCCGATTGAATTTTTCGGGAGCATGCCGCTACTCTCGATCGTTGTGATCGTCGCCTGGGAATGGACGCCTTTTGCGGTCTTGATCCTGCTGCCCGCTTTACAGTCTCTGAATTCCAATCAGAAGGAAGCCGCGCGGCTGGATGGCGCTGGTCCGGTTGCGCTTTTCTGGCATATCGAGCTGCCGCATTTACTGCGTCCCATGGCAGTGGTCGCGATGATCGAAATGATCTTTTTTCTGAGCCTGTTTGCGGAAATTTATGTTTCCACCAGCGGCGGCCCAGGCCTGGCATCGACCAACCTGGCTTATCTGATTTTTCGTGACGCCTTGTTCAACTGGGACGTGGGACGGGCTTCGGCCGGGGGAATTATCGCCATTGTCCTGGCCAATGTTGCTTCTTTGTTCCTGATGCGCATTGTAGGCCGCAACCTGGAGGATCTACCTACTTGAATCGGCTTTTTCTAGGCGTGGCCGGCTGGTGCGTGGCACTGGCAATGTTCTTTCCCATTTTGTGGATGTTCCTGACGGGATTCAAGACGGAGATTACGGCCGTCGCGACACCGCCCGCGGTGTTCTTCAAACCCACGCTCGAAAACTACTCCGCTGTTTTGCAGCGCGCCGACTATGTACAGTTCGCCCTCAATAGCGTGATCGTGTCGCTGGGTTCAACGTTCGCGGCGCTGCTGCTGGGAGTGCCGGCCGCTTATGCGATGGCTTTCTTCCCAAACAGGCGCACGAAGGATATTCTGCTTTGGATGCTTTCCACCAAGATGCTGCCGGCGGTCGGCGTTCTGATTCCTATCTATCTCTTATGGCGGTCGCTCGGATTGATGGACACGCGCATTGGATTGATTCTGATTGACAGCATCAGCGTGCTACCTATTGTGGTGTGGATGCTGTTCTCCTTTTTCCGGGAAGTGCCGCGCGAGATATTGGAAGCGAGCCGCATGGACGGCGTTTCGCAGCTGGAAGAATTGCTGTATGTGCTGCTGCCGCTTTCGGGGCCGGGCATCGCGGCCACGGCGCTTCTGTCGATTATTCTTTGCTGGAATGAATCGTTCTGGAGCCTGAACCTGACGACCGTCAAGGCCGCGACGTTGACCGCATTCACCGCCTCCTTCGCCGACCCGGAAGGATTGTTTTGGGCGAAGCTATCGGCCGCATCGACCTTGGCCGTCGCGCCTATCCTGACTTTCGGCTGGATCAGCCAACGGAACCTGGCGCGCGGTTTATCCTTTGGAGCAGTCAAATAGACCGGCATGGCGACTATCGAGTTAAGGAATGTTCGTAAGAAATTCGGCAAACACGAGGTAATTCATGGCATCGATCTGGCCATCGCCGAGCGGGAATTCGTGGCGTTTGTGGGGCCATCCGGGTGCGGCAAGTCGACTCTGCTGAGAATGATTGCCGGGCTCGAAGAACTCTCCGAAGGCGAGCTTCTGATCGATGGGAAGGCCGCGCAACAGGTACCGCCGGCCAAGCGCGGCTTAGCCATGGTGTTCCAAAACTACGCGCTTTATCCGCACATGACAGTGGCGGAGAACATGAGCTTCAGCTTACGCCTGCAAGGACTATCGAAAGCCGCGCGCGATGAGAAGGTGCTGGCCGTGGCGCGCTTGTTGGGAATGGAAGCGCTGCTCGACCGCAAGCCGCGCGAGCTTTCCGGCGGGCAGTCGCAGCGCGTTGCGCTCGGGCGAGCCATGGTGCGGCAGCCGCGGGCGTTCCTGCTGGATGAACCACTCTCGAATCTTGATGCGGCGTTGAAGGCGCAGATGCGGCTTGAACTGGTTCGCCTGCATCGCGAATTGAAAACCACCATGATCTATGTGACCCATGACCAGGTGGAAGCCATGACCATGGCAGACCGGATTGTCGTTATGAACGGGGGAAAGGTCGAGCAGACCGGGTCTCCGCTGCAGCTTTATCAGAAGCCGGCAAGTCTGTTCGTGGCCGGGTTCATTGGTGCGCCTAAGATGAATTTCCTGGATGCGACCCCCGGTGCAGCAAATGAAAAAGGAATGCCGCTGACGCTGCTAAACGGCAGAGTGATTGAGGCGGCCGCCGGATGGATATCGGCCAAGCCAGGCGAGCAGTTGAAGCTGGGCATCCGACCGGAACACATCACGCTGGATCCGAGCGGCGAATTGATGGGTCAAATTACCGCGTTGGAGCATCTGGGATCGCGGACTTATCTACACGCCCGCCTCAGCGAAACGGTCACGCTGGCCGTCGAGACGGCGGGCGATACTTCGATTAGGGAGGGAGACCGGCAGGCATTTCACCTTCGTCCGGACTTTTTTCACTTGTTCGATGCATCGGGCCAACGCTTAGCCCATAAGGGAGACAAAGTATGAAGGCGCTGCGTTTTCACGGTTTGCGGGATTTACGATTAGACGAACTGACGACGCCCAATCCGCGGGCGGGCGAAGTGCGTATCCGGCCGGAGGCGGCTGGTATTTGCGGGACTGACGCGCACATTTTCCTGGGTGAATTTCCAGCGGCCTCACCCGTCGTTTTGGGCCATGAGATTGCGGGCACCGTGGATGCCGTGGGTGCGGGCGTAGCGGGAATTCGCGAAGGCGATCTGGTTACTATTCAGCCCAACACCTATTGCGGGGCTTGCCGCTATTGCCGGGGCGGGCGCGAACACCTGTGCCCGAATTTGCGGGCGTATGGCGTGCATATGGATGGAGGATTTGCCCAGGCGATGGTAGTTCGGGCGCAAACGGTTTATCCCCTGCCGGCGGGAGTAAGCGCGGCGGTGGGATGCCTGGCGGAGCCGCTGGCCTGCTGCGTTCATGGCGTGGACCGTCTTGCCATCCAAAACGGATCGTCGGTCCTGGTGCTGGGCGCGGGCGCCATCGGCCTCATGTTGCTGCGCTTGGCGCGCCTTTCCGGAGCGGGATACCTGGCCGTGGCGGAGCCGGACGAAGCGCGCCGTCAGATGGCGATCTCCCTGGGCGCCGACGCAGTCTTTGAACCGATTCGAGAACGACTGATGGAAAGTACGGCTGGGCAGGGATTCGACTATGTGATCGACGCCGTGGGCGCCGCCGTCACTTTCGAGCAGGCCGTTTCGACTGCGGCGCGGGGCGGCAGGATTCTTGTGTTCGGCGTCGCACCCATGCATGCGTCCGCCACGGTTCGCCCGTTTGATATCTATGCCCGGGAGCTGACGATACTCGGCACGTTTATCAATCCATACAGCCACGAGCGCGCGGTGCAGCTGCTGCCGCAGATGGGTCTGGAGAAGCTGAACATAAAGGCATTCCCGCTCGATCAGTTCAAGCAGGCATTCGATGGCCAGTTCGCCCGGAGCGCGACAAAGATGGTGCTGCTGCCGCAAGCGTGAACCAGACGCGGTGTCATGCCGGGAAATCCGGAAATGGGCGCTAGACTAGAGTCAATCGACGAAATTCAGACTGTGGGGCGATGCAGCGATCCGATAAACGAGCCAGTCCGAAATACCAGGAGATCGTCGAAGCTATCGAGAAATCTATTGCTTCCGGCGCGTACAAGCCGGGGAAGCGACTGCCGAGCGAAGTCTCGCTAGTCCATCGCTTTGGCACGTCCAGAATTACCGTTGGACGCGCTCTTCGCGAGCTTGCTTACAAGGGCCTAGTGGTCAGCCGCCGAGGTTCCGGAACGTACGTCAGGGCCGAAACCGCCAGCGGGTTGTTATTCGGCTTGCTGGTGCCCAACTTCGGCGACACCGAGATCTTCGAGCCGATTTGCCGCGGATTGACTCAAGCGCCCGAAGCCAAGGCCCATGCGTTGTTGTGGGGGCGTACCGGCAGCGAACCGGCCAGCAAGGAAGAGGAAGCATGGGAACTTTGCCGCCAATATATTTCCCGCAAGGTCTCGGGCGTGTTTTACGCGCCCCTCGATCAATCGCCGGCCAGCTATAAAGCGAACAAGGGCATTATGGACGCGCTCGAAGCGGCGAATATTCCAGTGGTGCTTCTGGATCGCCGCCTGCAGGCATATTCCACCGGGGGAAAACAGGACCTGGTCGAATATGCCTGCAGGCGGCGATCCAGAAG
>DATHIZ010000630.1:0-2171 GCA_035316385.1 Bryobacteraceae bacterium
ATCCCGTCTCTGGGTCAAACGCCGCGCCGCCCCATTCGCCGCCGCCATCAGTGCCCGGAAACAGCATGGTGCCTCGCAAACTCGGCGGCGTAAACATGCCATTCGAATCCAGCTGCTCAAAAGCGGCAAGCACCGCGGCATGCGCCTCCGGAGTGCGATTCGTGATCATGTCTTCCGTAAACGCCTGCCGCGTGAACGGCGGCGGCTTCACCGGATACGGCTGCGTTTCAGATAGCTTTTCTCCCTCTAGCGCGGACGCCGGAACCGGGCGGGATGTGATGGGAAATAGCGGCTTGCCGGTCTTGCGGTCGAGCACAAAAACGTAACCGGTTTTCGCAATTTGAGCGACCGCATCGATCTTGCCGCCGTTTCGCGTCACCGTTACCAGGCTGGGCGCGGCTGGAAAATCAAGGTCCCAAACATCGTGGTGAATTCCCTGAAAATGCCAGATGCGTTTCCCGGTGCGCGCGTCCAGCGCGAGAATGCAGTCGGCGAATAGATTGTCGCCAATCCGGTTCGATCCGTAAAAATCGAAGGAAGGAGAACCCGTGGCCGCGAATACCATGCCAAGCTTCGAATCGATACTCAATCCCGCCCAGGCATTCGCGCCGCCCGAAATCTTATACGCGTCACTCGGCCACGTGTCATAGCCGAACTCACCTGGCTGCGGAATCGTATGAAAGATCCAACGCTGCTTGCCGCTGTGGACATCGAACGCCCGAATATGGCCCGGTGTGCCCGGCAACGTCTCCGGAACGGTGCTGCCCATGATGAACATGTCTTCAAAGATCACGCCCGGAGAACTGGCGCTAACCGTCATGCCTTCCGCTGGCCGGCCAAGTCCATCGCGGAGGTCAGTGCGCCCGTTATCGCCAAACAGTTGGATCGGCTTTCCGGTCTTCCGGTCGAGCGCATATAAGTAATTCCGGTACGTGAAGAACACACGGTCCTGGTAAACCGTCACGCCACGCTGCCGGAACCGGCGCTCCCGTTCACTGCCTCCGCTCGGATCGAAACTCCATGCTTCGCGCCCGGTAACGGCGTCCAGCGCAATGATGCGCATTTTGGGCGTAGTGGCATAGAGCATGCCGTCCACCACAATCGGATTGCTCTGCATCTCTGAGTCTTTGAAAGCGTCGTGCGCGTCATAGCTCCACGCCATTTGCAGCTTGCCCACGTTGTCCCGGTCTATCTGTGTCAGCGTCGAGTACCGGATGTTGTTTGGGCCGCCGTTAACAGGCCATTCGGTGTCGGCGGCACGCAGGCAAATGACCGGTAAGAGAAGAAGAAGCAGTTTCACGGTATTACGAATCCTAGCGCACTTACTCCACTTATCCGCAACATCGATGCTCGTTGTATCTATAATTGCGGAATGCAAACCCATCGCCCGCGAGCGATTCTATTTCTTCTACTCCTCTTGTTCCAAGGTGCCCTGTTTGCACAAAGACCCTCCGCTCAACCCGATACCACCTTCGTGCTCAAGCCGGCCCTCACGTTCGATGGCGAAGCGCTGCATGAGGGCTGGGCCGTAAGAATCAAAGGCGAGCGGATCGAAGCCGCTGGTCCCGCCGCCTCTATCGATGCCACCGCTGCAAAGGTCCTCGACCTTCCGGGCACAACGCTGCTGCCCGGCCTCGTTGATGGGCATTCGCACGTCCTCTTGCATGCTTACAGTGAGACATCGTGGAATGATCAGGTTGCGCACGAAGGGCTTGCTCTGCGCGTGGCCCGCGCTACCAATCATCTGCGCGTAACGCTAATGGCCGGCTTCACCACCATCCGTGACCTGGGCACGGAAGGCGCTGCCTATGCCGACGTCGAACTGAAGCAGGCGGTGGAACAGGGCATCATTCCCGGCCCGCGCATGCTGGTTTCTACTCGCGCCATCGTGGCTACGGGAGCCTACGGCCCTAAAGGTTTTGCCCTCGAATGGCGCGTGCCGCAGGGCGCCGAAGAAGCCGATGGCGTCGATAGCCTGATTCGCACCGTGCGCGATCAGATCGGCCATGGCGCGGACTGGATCAAGTTATACGGCGATTACCACTGGGGACCGCATCCCGGTTCGCAGCCTACGTTTTCACTGGATGAAATGAAACTCGCTGTCGAGACTGCCCGAAACGCGGGCGTCCCGGTGGCCGTGCATACCAGCACTGTGGAAGGCATGCGGCGGG
>DATHIZ010000631.1:0-16085 GCA_035316385.1 Bryobacteraceae bacterium
CCATCCTGACCCGGCTTTCGGAAGCATACCGGAAGCTGCGCAACACGTTCCGCTACATGCTGGGCAATGTGGGCGATTTCGATCCCACCACGCAGGCTGTGGCAGGCGCGGACCTCGAGGGTATCGATGCCTGGATTCTGCTGCGCGCGGAAGAGTTGGTTACCAAGTGTTTAGGTTGGTATAGCGAGTACGCCTTTCACAAGGTCTATCGCGCCGTATACGAGTTTGCCGGGAATGACTTGAGCGCGGTGTATTTCGACGTTTCAAAGGACCGCTTGTATACTAGCGGCCCCTCATCGCATACGCGGCGCAGCGGACAAACCGCGTTGCACCGCCTGAACATGGCGCTGACTCGCCTGCTGGCTCCGATTCTCTCTTTTACTTGCGAAGAGACATGGAGTTACACAAAACTGCCAGCGGGCACGGCGGACAGCGTGCACATGGACCTCTTCCCGAAACCGGAAGATTTGAGCCACGGCATCACGGCCGCCCAGCGCCGACAGGCTGTGGAATGGGACCGCTTGGTCGAGTTGCGCGAGCCGGTACTAAAAGCGCTGGATGTGGCGCGCGACGATAAGGTGATTGGTTCGGCGCTCCAAGCGGCGGTGATTCTGGAAGCCGGCGGCGACACCTTTGCTTTATTGGAAAAATTCGCCGCGGAACTGCCTGGGCTGTTTATTGTTTCTCAGGTGGAGTTGAAGCCGGTGGCGGCCGAGACGATGACCGTGCGCGTCGAACGGGCCAGGGGAGACAAATGCGAACGCTGCTGGAAATTCACGACCGATGTGGGCAGCGACGCTGACTTCCCAACGGTCTGCGCGGCTTGCGCCAAGGTGCTGCGGGAATATTTTTGACCATGGAAAAGCTACGCGCCTGGATAATCCGCTATGTGCCGCTAGTGATGTCGCTACTCATCGTGATGGGTGACCGGGTGACGAAACTTCATATTCAGCAGAAGTTCACCAGCCTGGATGTGGTG
The DNA here is from genome assembly GCA_035316385.1 of Bryobacteraceae bacterium. GTDB lineage: Bacteria > Acidobacteriota > Terriglobia > Bryobacterales > Bryobacteraceae > Bog-105. Next base: position 980 of record DATHIZ010000631.1, read on the forward strand.
ACCCTGATTCCGGGCTGGCTGCGTATCGTGCATAACGAAAATCCGGGCGCCGCTTTTGGCATGTTCGCGGAGGGCAATCCGTTCCTGCGCGGCATCGTCCTGATTGGCGTCTCCGCGCTGGTGCTGATCTTAGTAGGGTCGGCGCTATTGATCCGGAGCCCTGCGTACGCGGCGCCATTGACGCGCTTCGGCCTGGGTTCGGTTTTGGGCGGCGCTCTAGGGAATTTATATGACCGCATCGCGCATGGCACGGTGACGGATTTCATTGAGGTATTCCACGGTGATTGGAGCTTCCCGGCGTTTAACGTAGCGGACAGCGCCATCACGGTAGGTGCTATTTTGCTGCTTCTCGGAGTGCTGCGGCCCGGTCGTAAACCAGAGCGGAAACGCCACAGCGTCACAATCGCCTGACAAAAATCATGCTTCCAAAGCTATTCAGTATTGGATCGTTTTACATTCCGACCTATGGAGTGCTGGTGGCGCTCGGATTCCTCACGGGACTTGGCATCACCTTGCGTCTTGCGCGGCGCGCCGGGCTGCCGGCCGAGCAGATCACCAACTTGGCTGTGTATTGCGCGATCGCCGGCATACTTGGGGCCAAGCTCTTTATGTTTCTTTTCGACCTGGGCGACTACCTGCGCGACCCTGGACGCATTTTCACGCTCGAAACCTTGCAGGCAGCCGGGGTGTTTCATGGCGGCTTCATCGCGGCCTTCTTGATGGCGCTGTTTTACATGCGGCGGAACCGCTTGGCGGCGTTCGCAACAATGGACGTTTTCGCGCCCGGCGTCGCGATTGGACAAGCGATCGGCCGCTTGGGTTGCTTTGCGGCGGGCTGCTGCTGGGGAAAGGAATGCGATTTGCCTTGGGGCGTACATTTTCGCTCCGATTTTGCGGCTCCGGTGCCGCTGGATAAGGCGCTGCATCCGGTGCAGTTGTACGAGTCGGTGGGGGACTTTCTGCTTTTCGGGCTTCTGTATCGTTTGGCCACCCGCGCCCATCGCCCTGGCCAGATCATCGGGCTATATCTGACGCTCTATTCGGCACTGCGTTTTGTGATCGAATTTTTCCGCGTGCACGAGCAAGCTACCGTCGCGGGGCTGTCACTCACGCAATGGCTTGCGGCAGGATTGTTTGTGTTAGGCGTGGGAATTTTATTGCGCGGATCGCAAATGCGGATTGCGCCCAATGGCGACCGCCTCAGTGTGAAGCAAGCCTAGATCTCCACGTAGATCTCCACGGGCAGACAGCATAAGCCGCCTGCCCTGATTTCCTAAGTGCGCTACTTTACACTTACTGCGCGGCCCGTTTTCACCGATTCTTTCGCCAAATCGATAATGTGGATCACATCCACGTTAATGTCCATGGCCGTCATTCCTTCGATCGGCTTGTTGGCGCGCATGCGAGAGACCATATAGGCGACAGGCTCCGCTTCGTCAGCCGGCAAGGGATCGAGCGCGAGCTGCTTTTTCTCCCGGCCTTGGCTCAACTCTACTCCGGCGTGCGCCATGTACACGCTGCCTGGCTTCTTGCCGGAGTCGGGACGCCCGAAGACTTCCAGATCCTGAAAACTGCGCGGCAGATTCCAACTTCCCTCGAAGACCCCAACAGCATTGGGATAACTGAGCACGAGAGTGGCGTTGTCCTCCACCTTTGGAAAAGCATTGGGCCGCAGATGCTGGACACTCGCGTAGACACTCTGGGGCATGCCCAGATACCAGATGCTCCACAACGCGTTATAGCAGCCGAAATCCATTAATGCGCCGGCTCCGTTCTTTACCGGATCGGTCAGCCACTCGAAAAAGTACTTACTGCGGACGCCCTCCGAGCCTGGGCCGCCATGACCGACTACGCCATGCAGACGGTACACGGTTCCGACATCCCCATGGTCCACAGCGGCCTTGGCAACGTAATTTGCCGGCCACCAGGCCATCTGATAGTTAGTCATTACTCGTATGTTGTATTTGTTCGCCAGCGCACGGATTTGCTTGGCATCCTCATAGTTGCTTGCGACCGGCTTCTCAAAAATCAGATTGATATGGCGCGGGGCGCACGCCTTGGCAATTTCCAGATGGCGGTTGTTTTCCACAAACGCCCAAACGATATCGGGCTTCATCTGGTCAAGCATTTTCGTGTAGTCGGAGAAGACGATGTTGTCCCCCACGCCAGCCTTCTTGGCTTCGGCTATGAGTTCGGGATTAGGTTCGGCAACGCCCACCAGCTGGGCCGTCTTGCCATCCACCATCGTCTTGAGATGGCCCCAGACGTGCGAATGAACTAGGCCGACGACAGCAATTTTATAACTGGGTGGCTGCTGGGCAGCTAACGGTAAACAGATGAGAGCGCTTAATAGTGTTTTCCACATTCCGTAAGAGATGGTAACTGATCGGTCAAAACGAGTAAATTCGCGCAGAACCTGGATAGTACGAGTTCACTAGGAGGGTCGTTCAATAGATGATAGAGTGTAAAAAACTAACTCTGGGGAAGTGCACCGTGATGCTCATTCGCTGGGAAGCTGCTCCTGCCATGCGAACCGTGGTTTCGCTGGCGTCGATTGCATTTATGTTGTCGGTCCCGTGGCACGCGGCAGAGGCGCGCGCCGCATCCGCCGCGCAGGATCCGGTTTTCCAACTGGAATCCGCCGGAGATTTGCCCGGCGCGCGCGCCCTCTTGTTGCAGCAGGCGCAAACCAGCGGAAACAGCTCCGCCGAACAAGCGCTAGCCGATTTCCTGTGCCGTCATGGAGATGCCGGTTGCCGGACCGCCTATGCAAAGTGGGCCTCCGACGAAACGGATCCAACTCGCAAGAAATTGGCCCTGCGGCAAATCGCCCTGCTGGATTACATGGGTGGCCGGGAAGAGGACCTAACCAAAGACTTAGAGCTGTACCGGGCAGCCGGCGGAACGGATTTTAGCCCTCCGGCCAAACGCAAGGCTGCTGCATCGTACTCCACCATCACGGTGCCCGGCCCTCTTTCCGCATTTGCCCGCATGGCGGCGCTTGCTCCCGACCTGGCGGCCGAGGATTTGTTGCCGGCGCTGGCTCGCAACGTAGTGACCAACGGTTATGAAGCCGCTGGGAACGAATCGCTGCAGCAGACCGAGTACCTGCGGCTGCTGATCCGCTATGTCGGCCAAGCTCGCGACTTGCAGGCGATGGCGAACAAAGAGCGGCAAATCGTTATTCCCAACTGCGACAGCGAGCAAACTGGCGCTCTCCTAAAAGTTCTCGGCTATCGCATGCGCGGATCGTGCGGCGCCGACATCATTCTGGAGACGGTGAACCCCACCCGCGCGTTCCTGACGGTGGATTCGGGCTTTCCGTTAACGCAATTGGAGCAGGATTTGCGCGCGAACCATCGCTTTGAGCTGCCCTACGCTCCCACGCAGGTTCCCGTTCTGTACACATCCGAATACTGGCAGGCGGCGCTGGGCCGCCCGAATCAATCCGATTTCCTCGACGGCTTTCTATCGGACCCTTCCTTGTGCCGCTTGTACCTGGGGCTTTCGCATTTGGATCAAGCAACCGCTGAGGCGCTGCGCAAGCAGGCTCCGGCGTCCAAGCTGAAGATTTACTCGCATGTGATGGATTTCTTCGGCGGCATGTTCCAGATCCGCAATGGGGCCGCGGTCGTTCCCGGTTCCGCAAAGTCATGGGCGTCCATGGTAGGCGTTGCACCAAGCAACCCCGGAGCGTTTTTTGAGAAATTGATGGCGACGGATGACGGCTGGCTGGCCAGTTATTTCGACTCGCTCTCGCGCATTGAAGGACCGGTCCAGGCGTACCTCACGCAGCCGGAGCGGATGAAGCGTTTCTATGACGCCCTACGCGGCAAAATCACCACGCCCGGACCGGCGCGGCCGGTTTTCCGCTCCAGCACCGAGTTGATGCTGCTGACCACCGGTTTGCGATTGGAGGCCGACGGCCAACCGCACATTCCCGGAAGCATTGCGGTCTGGCAAACGCTTTTTCTTAAGCATCCACACGGGAAATACGACGGCAAGCTGACCAAATCAGCAGTAAACTGGCATGCGAAAGACGACTTGGTCGAGGCGCTGTTCGCATTGAGCCGCAAGTCGGTCGATAATGAGCCGCTCAGAATGTTCCTGATGTTAAACGACATCGACAAAGTCCGGAGCAAGCCGATTTCCGCGCAGACCGCCGCGCGCCTGATCACCAGCTTCCGGCCTTTCGATTCGCAGTATGCTTTGTTTGCCGACTCTCCCACCTTGAGCGAAGCCGCGATCATTCGCTATTTGGATCTGTGCAGCGAAACCATGAAAATGCGGGACAACTTGCTGCGGGCCGATACGCAGGGCATGCTGCAGGCATTGGTGGAGTTATGGCGCGCGCTTTGCCGTCAGGGGTCGATTCCGCTAGACGCGCGGGATGCAAGTTTCAGCAAGTTGATTGAGCCTTTCGGACAATTGAAACAGCCAGCCGAGTTGTTCGACGCCGGGCGGGCCGGCGTCAATTTGCTGCTGGCCACCGCCGAACCCAAGACTGAGGGTACCCGGCAAGAGCGTTTAGTGGAGTTACTGGTGGGTAAGTTGCGCGGCGGAAGTCCTTCCCCGGCAGCCAACTTTCTACGTGTGTTCGATGCGCAACGGCTTGTCACCTTGGATAGTCTCTTTTTTGCCGTTGACAGGATCGAAAAGGGCGCCACTGACATAAAAGCGCTGAAAGGCGTTAACGATCAATTAAAGCGGCTGGCTGAGACAGAACCCGTGCACGGATCTCTTTCCTCTGAAGAGAAAAATTCACTGGCAATGGGTTACTGGAGCGAACGGCATGTGGAGCAGGAACGCAAAATGAACCTGGAAAGCCTGCTGAAAGGGCAGGACAACAAGAAAGATCCTCGGGCGGCGCTTGCTCCGTTCTTACGCGACTCACTCGTCGGCTTGGTCTATAGCTTCTATGCTCCGGCGGGCGCGCAGTTGCTGCTCACCAATCCCATGCTGGTGCGAAACCACGATTTTATCGGGCAGGAGGGCTCGCCTGCCGCCTGGCGGCAGACCGAATTGGCCGGTAGCGGATGGCCACAAAGCGCGGGTGGACGGCTGTCCGGTTCCTTGATTTCTCTTCCCTATGCCATAGCGGAGGCCGAGCAGAACTTTCTCTCGCCTAAGCGGGAGCAGGCTTTGATTTGGGGCGACCTGGTGCCACAGATGATAGCGGGCGTCACGGTGAACCGCTGGCGGAACGTCACGCCTGAGCAAGTGCGCTGGGTGTCGCTCCGTATCCAGCGCGGGCGCATTTTGTTAGCCACGGCTGCCCTGGATTCCTCAGTCGAACCGAAAGTAATGAATTCGTTGCGGCGGTATCTGCCGCCGTCGCGCGTGGAATGGATTGAAGGGCATCTGCATGGCAACGCCTTTGCAAATACGGCCCGGCAGGTGCCTCCCTCGGTGTTGACCGCTATTTCCTTGGATCGGGAATTGAAAGATGTAGCTCCCGACACAAGTTCGCTGGCTATTGCCGAATTGGAGGCGCGCAATGACCCGAAGCTGTCGATGGTAGGCATCGCGAATGCGTTTGGGACTCCCAAGCCTACCCTGACGCATTCCTACCAGCCGGGGTTGCTGTATTTGCGAACATTTCCCGCTTTGATGGGATATTCGAGCCGCATATTGGCCGAGAGTTGGGAATCGAACAATCTGTATTACGCAGCGCTGGCTGACGAAGCAGGATTGCCTGTCGCGCAGTTGGATGCTTATGTGCCGGAGTGGAATCGCTCGGCAATCGAAAACATTTTTGCCACGCACCTGGAGGATTGGCCGGCGCTGTTGCGTTCGCTGGACGCGCTGGGTGCAAGCGTCCGGCAACGTGGGACGCAAGGCATGGCCATGCTAGGCAATTCAGGCAATTAGAAAGGACCCGTGAGCAAACTTCTCCGCACTTTCGCATTCCCGGCCTCTGCCTTAGGTTTACTGGCTACGTTGGCCGCCGGCTTCTGGTTACGCGCCCAAGATCCGGACAGATCCACCTTCCGCGTGAAAGTGGACATGGTGGTCTTGGGCTTTACGGTAACCGACACAAAAGGAAAATACGTAAATGGCTTAAAGCCGAAAGACTTTAAGATTTACGAAGACGAGCTACCGCAGAAGCTGGCGACCTTCGCCGAGGGCGACCGTCCACCGCAGCAGGTACTGGACAGCGGCGAGACGAGACCGCTGCACGCCGCAACTGCTCCCGGAGCCGGCTCCGGCGGCGCTCCTGACCCGGGCATTGTGGATCTGCGAACCGAAACGACGGGCACCAACATTTTCGTTTTGTTTGACACCAGCAATTACATGTATCGCGGGTTTGTCTATGCTTCGGACGCCATCGCGGATTTCATCCGCGGCCTGGATCGCGCGGATTCCATAGCGGTTTACACGTACAGCCGGAACTTAAGCCGGTCCGTGCCGCTGAATCGCGACCGCGTGCTGGCGATCAATGGCTTGCGCAGGGCCGTGGCGGGTGACGATTCGGCGCTCTATAATGCGTTGCTGCTCACGCTGCGCGACGCCGCGAAAGTGCCTGGCCGGAAAGTAGTGATCGTGTTTTCAAACGGACCGGACAACGCGAGCATGGTCGCGCCGGACGACGTGCGCGCAGTGGCCGAAGACGAGGGGATACCGATCTATGTCATCTCTACGAGCGAGGTGACAAAAGACCCGATTTCCAGTTCCATTTTTAAGCGCATTTCCACCACCACTGGCGGGAAAAGCTATTTCGCGAAGACCTGGCAAAAGCAGGTAGAAGCATTTGAATCCATCCGCGAAGATTTGGGAAATAGCTACACCGTGACCTATTATCCGCAGCCCAATCCGAACGAAGGCTTCCGCAAAATCCGGGTGGACCTGACTGCGGAGGCAATGCGAAAGTTCAAAGTGAGATCGCGGCCCGGCTACCGCCCGCAGCGCGGCTTCTAGAGGCGCGGGATCATTTCCCGCGCTTCACCGCCAAGGGTCCATAAGCCTGGCACACCGGCATCATCTGCACGCTGTTTATGTTCACGTGCGCAGGCCGGGTGGTTACCCAGTGAATGGCGTCCGCCACATCTTCGGCGGTAAGCGCTTGCGCCCCTTCGTAAACTTTCGCGGCTTTCTCCTTGTCGCCCTTAAAGCGAACTTCCGAAAATTCCGTGCCGCCCGACATGCCCGGCTGAATGTCGGTGACGCGGACCGGAGTACCCAGCAGGTCAGCTCTGAGGTTGTTGCTGAACTGATGAACGAACGCTTTGGCTGCTCCGTAGACGTTGCCCCCTGGATAGGGAAACTCGGCGGCTATGGAGCCCAGATTGACAATGTGCCCGCGCCGCCGTTGCACCATTCCCGGCAGCAACAGACGGGTGCAATACACCAGGCCTTTAATGTTGCTGTCGATCATGGCGTCCCAATCGTCCAGATCGGCGGCGGGCGCCAAGTCGAGTCCCAGCGCGCCACCGGCATTGTTCACCAGAACATCCACCGCTGCAAAGCCGGCGGGAAGCTGGGCAATGGCTTGTTCCGCCTCCTTGCGCTTGCCTACGTCAAACATCAGCGGTAGAAAATTGCCGCCGATCTCTTTGGCAATTTCCTCCAGGCGTTTCGCGCGGCGTCCCGTGCCGATTACCTTGGCGCCCTCTTGCGCGAATTTCTTCGCAGTGGCAAGTCCGAAGCCGGCCGTGGCGCCGGTCACGAAAATAGTCATCTCTCTAGGATAGAATTTCCCTATTCCTGCTAAATGACGGAAGAACGTTAAAACCCAGTGCTGTGTTAGCCTGAGGGAGTTCTCGCTAGACACGCCACGCCTGTTTATTGCGCGGGCCGCTACGACCTCTGCCAATGTCGCTGCAAGTTTTTTTGCAAGCTCAGTTATCCGGATCTGAAGAGTTCCTGGCCACCCAATCCTCTGGGTACCAGGATGCCGCTGCGGATTTGTTGGGCCGTTGCGCATGGCTCACTCTCGCTTGCGAGGTGCTGCCAAGAGCTTTGCTTTCCGAGCTAAAGCTGTCACGGATGCTGCTCGGTTCCAGCAGCGCGGAGCAGTTCTTATTGGTGCTCGCGGAAGAAGATATACCGCATGCCAACAACTTCCTTACACGTTCTGCCGAAGCAATTGCCCGGCTCTCCGGAAATGCGCTGCAGTTGGTTTGGGCCAGCACGGAAAATCTGGGCACATGGCCGGTAGCCCGCAAGCGCTTGGACGATGCGTTGCTGGCGCTGACCTCCGCGCCGCTGGCCCAGGTTACCGGCCTGCCGGAGGTGTTTTCGGCTTTTATCCCAGATGAGGAACCCGGCGGCGACTCGTATTTTGAGTCTTTTGCCAAGGGCCTGCCGGAAGCAACGCGCGTAGGCTGGACCAGCGAACAGCCTGCCCGGCTGCAATTGGACGGCGGCGAATATTCCTGGGCTCTGAAGGAACAGTCGGGTATCGACGACGATGGAATTCTATTTCCCCGGCGTTTTGCCATGAATGAGGCTGGCGACCGGCCCGGGTCGCTGGTAGAGTTGGCCGAACGCGCGGACGGCGCAGCCAGATGGGGCATTTTACGCGGTGATGTCGACCATTTCGATCTGCAATTGCGTCGTGTCAACTCGATTGAAGAACACATTCATTTGTCGGCGCTGTTCAAAGAATTCTTCGCTGGTGAGTTGGCGGTGCTGTGCACTTTGCCCGATTTCTGGCGGAAGGTGAGTATTCTCTACCGGGGCGGTGACGATTTTGCGGTAGTCGGTACCTGGGATGCCCTGGTTCTGCTGGCTCGCGAAATAGAGCGCTTGTTTGAAAAATTCGCGGAGCACAACTTGCATTCGTTCCCCGGCCTTGAGGGCCGCACGCTCAGCATGGCGCTGGCGATCGCGGACGATGCGGAGACCCCGGCGGGCGCGGTTTTTCAGGACGCCGGGCTGCAATTGCGCGCGGTGAAAGCAACCGAACCCGGAGCTTTCCACCTGTTCGGTAGAACTTTAGAATGGAAGCGCCTCAGCGATGCGGAAGAGTTGAAGAGCAGCCTGACGCGCCTGGTGCGTGAGTTTAAGTTTCCAGCGGATTTTATCCATGATCTGGCATCGGTGTATCGTGAATCGTACTCGGCACGAGCGGTCCGGCGTGGCAAAACAGCCCGGGCCGACAAACCGTGGCGGACGTACATGCGGCTTTCGAAGGTGATTCCGCAGGCGCGCGGCAAAGAATTGAATAACGTGCGCAACGCGGTGATAACAAATCTGATTGGCAAAAAGACGGCGGGATTGAAGTTGCGGCCCTCAGCGCGCGTCGGGCTGGAGTGGGCTAGACTGGCCGCTGGCGACGGGCCGTCGGACACCGCCGCCTAGCCGCGGAGAGGAATTAGTAAATGGCAGACGTAGAAGAAAAGAAATTGGAAGAGCGTCCGGCCGGCCAGAACCGGCCTCCTCGGGAGAACCGTGGCGGTGGGCCGCCGCGTAGCGATAGTCGTGGCGGTGATAGCCGGGGTCCAGACAACCGGGGTGGCGGAGATCGTGGTCGTGGCGAGCATCGCGGCGGCCCGGGCGGTGGTCCGAGTGGCGGGCGCGGTGGTCCTGGAGACCGTCGCGGCGAGGGCCCCGGGGAGATCGAACTCGATAAGCTGATGGCCGACAGCCTGTATCTCGACAATCAAGCTCACGTCGTAGTAAGCCGCATGCGCGATATGGACTCCGGCACCAAGAGCCAATTGCGGCGGCTCTATAACGCCGTGCGCCGGGCTACCAGAGCACCGGAAGCCGAACGGCAACACGAGTTCGTGATGGTCCGCGCGCGGCTGGCTTACACCATTGCGCGCCATTCTTTACGAAGCCTGGATGCGCTGGAGCGGCTGCTGCTGCAGGTCACCCGTAAAAATGACATACGCGGGTACGAGCGCTTCCGCGATCTGTTCGAAGCCATCATTGCCTATAACGAGTAACGCCCACCCAATTGGGCCGAAACCACAGGAAATTCACTCATGAGTTCTCATACCGCGGAAACCGCGCTCACTTTTCTAGGAAAGCTGATTTTGGAGGGCGAGATCCATTGCCATACAGGCCTGCACATTGGCGCGGGCAAAGGCTCTCTTGAAATTGGCGGCGCCGATAATCCGGTTGTAAAAGACGCGTTCGGCATTCCTTACATCCCAGGCAGTTCTTTGCGCGGCCGTCTTCGTTCTCTGCTGGAACAGACTCTCGGCTTAGCGGTCACCGGCGAGTTGGTTTACCTGTCGAAACGCCGGGGCCAGGAAGTGCGCATACACCAGAGCGATCGCCCGGATGACGATATTGGCGTTCTTTTCGGGCGCAATCCGGGACGTGTGGAGAAAGTAGCGGGCGACGCGTTTGAAACCGCCACCGCAACCCCGGCGCGCCTGACTGTTTATGACGCGCCCCTTTTGGTGGACAGTATTACGCCCCAGATGCGCGAAAACCTCGATGACGAATTGACTGAGGTGAAGAGCGAGAACGCGGTCGACCGTATCACCTCGCAAGCCAACCCGCGGACATTGGAGCGGGTTCCGGCAGGCGCGCGTTTTCGCTTCCGCATGGTGTTGGACGTGCTCTGCGAAGAGGATAAACCTCTGCTTGCCCGCGTCGCGGAAGCGCTCCGTTTGCTCGAAGACGATGCTCTCGGCGGCGGCGGCAGCCGGGGCAGCGGACGTGTTTCCTTCAGCGGGCTGAATCTGGCCTGGCGCGGCAAGGAATATTACGCCAAAGGCGACGCGGAAGCTAGCCTGCTGGCGGGCTCAGACTTGGCGTCACTGCAGCAGTTGGCGGCCAGCGACGATTTTGCAGCGAAATTAGCGTAGATGCAACAGGCGCTTTTGATCCGCCTACGGCCATTAGGACCGTGGCGTTACGGTCCGGGGGATGGCAATCACGACCGGGTAGACACGCTCTACCGGAGTGATCAGCTTTTTTCTGCCGTCACCCTTGCCATGCAACGGCTCGGTGTTCTGGAGGAATGGCTGGATGTTACAGCGCGGGCGGCGAGTCCAGCTGTGGTGTTTGGCTCGTTATTCCCTTTCCAGGGCGACACCTTGTTCGCAACGCCTCCCTCGACATTGTGGCCGCCGCCGGCAAACCTGGTGACCAGCCCGAGCCCGGTTTTTCTTACCAAGACTCGCTGGAGCGCCGCGCATTTCGTCCCGGTGACCGCCATCGATTCGCTTCTGAACGGACAGACGCTATTGGCCGACCAGTGGTTTCCGGACCCGGAAAGCGCTTGTTTGCTGCGTCGCGACCGTCCCAGTTCCAGCCCGTTTCGTACGGTCGCCCGCAGCAGCGCCGCAGTAGACCGGCTGACAAAGATCGGCGGCGAAGCTAAATCGCTCGCTGGCATCGAGTTTGAGGCGGGATCCGGACTTTGGACCGTGGCGCGCTTTCAGGATGCGGCTGCGGAATCTGCGTGGAGTCAACGCGTGCAGGGCGCTTTCCGGCTGCTGGCCGACACTGGATTCGGTGGTGGCCGCACAAAGGGTTGGGGTCAGACGCAAGCTCCCGAATTCCAAAAGGGTACTTGGCCCGGGTTGCTGCTGCCCAAATTGGGCCGCGCCCAACGGAACGGCGGCAACGGCAACGGAGATGCGCCGGGGAGTTCTTTGTATTGGTTGCTCTCGCTTTATTCGCCCTCCACTACCGACGCGGTCGACTGGGCGGGCGGCGACTATCGTTTGATTGTTCGTGCCGGTAGGGTGGAGAGCACGTCTGCTTCGGGCGCTCTAAAAAAGCGGGTTCGCATGATTTGCGAAGGCTGCGTCCTGTCCGCCGACGCCGAACCGGTTGGCGCGGCCGTGGACGTGGCGCCTGATGGTTTCGCGCATCCCGTTTATCGTTCCGGCTTGGCGTTGGCGCTGCAATTGCCTCTCGCGCGAGCCTCGGTGGAACAAGAAAAGCCAGTCGAGGAGCCGCTGACGCCGGAGGAACCCGTTGAGCCGCTGCCGCCCGTCGAAGAACCAGCGGAGGAGCCCATTCCGGAGCCGGTCGAACCACCTGCGCCGGAACCAGTTCAGCCCGAGATAGCCCCGCAGGAGCCGCCACCAGTAAATGTGGCAGAGCCGCTAGCGCCGGAGGAACCCGTGGAAACGCCGTCTGCGGCAGAACTGGCAGAGGAGCCCGCTCCGGAGCCGGTCGAACCACCTGCGCCGGAACCAGTTCAGCCCGAGATTGCCGAACCGGAGTTGCCGCCTGCAAATGTGGCAGAGCCGCTAGCGCCGGAGGAATCCGTTGAACCGCCGTCTGCGGAAGAACCAGCGGAAGAACCCATTCCGGAGCCGGTCGAACCACCTGCGCCGGAACCAGTTCAGCCCGAGATTGCCGAGCCGGAATTGCCACCCGCGAATGTGGCAGAGGAAGCAGTCCCGGAGCCGGCTCAGCCCGACGTAGCCGGTACCGAGCCACCTGCGTCGGTCTCGCCCCAGCAGGAGTTGCCGCCGGAGAAGCGGTTGGAAAATCAGGATTATGAGATATAAGGTCACCACTCTCACCCCGCTGTTGGTCGGTGATGGCCGCGAGTTATCGCCAATCGACTACATGGTCTGGAAAGACCAGGTGAATGTCCTGGATCAGGCGCGCATCTTCAAACTGCTGGCGCGCGGACCCAGACTGGAGGGTTATCTGGCGCAGTTGCGCAAGGCAACCAAACTCGATTTCGCTTCCTGGGGTGGCTTCGCGCAGAACTTTTCACAGCGGCGCATTCCCTTCGAACACGCTGATTCCATGGCGATGTGGAATGCCGCCCCGCCGGAAGCCTTGTTCATCCCGACTTTTGCCTCAACCTATCGCGGCGCGTATTTGCCTGCTTCCGCATTGAAGGGCGCGCTGCGGACCGGACTGGTCTTCTCTCGCTGGTCGGCCGGCACGATTGACCGTGCGGCAGCGTCACTTGAGGGTGACCGGGCACCCCGCCGCTTGGGCGAAAGCGCGGAAGCCAGCGCCGACGCTTCCCGCATGCGGGTGTTGGCAGTAGCCGACAGCGATCCGGTGCCGGCGTCAACATTTAAGATCTTTCTGAGCCGGACAGCTTCGCTCGATATGCGTCAGGCGGACAAACCCCAGCTGGTCTGGAAAGTCGCTGGCAGGGGTAGTGTTTCGCCGCAGCGTGTCTCCGATGCCACGCCTGTCTTCGCTGAAATGGCCGTGCCGGGAACCGAGTTCGCGGGTACCTGGGAAGAACGTAAGTTTCTGAAAAACCCGGACTTCTCCCGATCGCTCGGGTGGCGTTCCACTCCGGATCTCGCAGTCATCGCAGCGGCGGCCAACCAGTACGCGGCGGCTCAACTGGACCTTCACGCCGACTACGCGAAGGTGACAGGGCTACCGGCGCTCCAGCAGACCGTGGAGCAGCTTCGGGCCGAACTGGCCTCAGCTCAAGAAGATCCCCTGAGTTGCATGCTCTGTTTAGGTTGGGGCGGCGGGTTCATCAGCAAAATGGCTTTTCATGACACCGGCCTGGAATCTTATCGAAAAATCCTTCGGTCGGTGCCGGCAATTGGCCGGTCCGTGCGGGAGAATATCGTCTTTCCAAAGACACGGCGCATCGTTTTTACGGGGGGGCAGCCGGCCACTCTTCCCGGATGGGTTAAGCTCCAACTCGGGCTGGAATGAGGGATTAAGGTATTTGGTTCAGCCAATTACCTATAGTTCCGGACGCATAAAATGCCGATGGGTATGAGTATGATGGGGTGTGACAAATTCCCGGCCCAGACCTTAGTTGGGCGTGATCAGGGGCCAACTTAGATGCAGAGTGCGATCTACAATCCGTACTTCGGTTTTACGGAAAACCCGTTCAACATCAGTCCCGACCCCGAATTTCTCTATCGCAGTCCGCAACATGAAGAGGCTCTGGCTAACCTGATTTATGGGGTAGGCAGCCGCAAAGGTTTTATCGTTTTAACCGGCGAAGTGGGTACGGGAAAAACCACAATGCTGGAATGTTTACGCGACCATTTGGATAGTAAACGCATAGAATTTGCATTTATTTTCAATTCACGTCTTAGTCCCGACCAGTTTTTTGAAATGATGGCTTACGACTTCGGCCTGGAATGCAATCGCAAGTCGAAGACGGAAGTTCTATTTGCTTTGAACGCGCTGTTGCTGCGCCAAGCCGAAAAGAACCGCACCTGCGTCCTGCTGGTGGACGAAGCCCACAATCTCGAGTGGGACGTGCTGGAAGAAATTCGCCTGCTGGGAAATCTGGAAAACCGGCAGGGCAAACTCCTGCAGATCATACTCGCCGGGCAACCAGAGCTGGACAGAAAACTGGATGCACCGAACCTACGCCAGTTGAAGCAGCGAATCGTGTTGCGTTGTTCGCTGAATCCCCTGGAGCCTGATGAGGCAGCCGCCTATATCGAAACCAGGCTGGCTAGGGCGGGTATGCCCAATCAGACTGTATTTTCCCCGGAGATTCTGGAAGAGACCTACAAGCGCGCCCGCGGCATCCCGCGCGTCATGAACCTAATTTGCGATAACTTGCTGGTCACCGCGTTCGCGATGGAGCAAAAAACCACCACGATGCCCATGCTGGACGAAGTCTGCCAGGATCTGCGCCTGGAGTGGCCAGGCAGCAATCGCGACCGGCGCGGACGTTCACGTTATGACCGTGAAGAAGAACGGGTTCCCCAGACCCCCGGTTAAGGCTGCTAGTGGCTAGGTGCTCTCTGGAGCCGCCGCCTCAAACAACCCCGCCGCGCCCTGGCCACCTCCGATGCACATCGTGACTACCCCATAACGCGCTTTTGGCCGTCGCGCGAGTTCGCTAGCCAAAGTCCCCACCATACGCGAGCCAGTCATACCGAACGGATGTCCGATTGAAATCGACCCGCCGTTCACATTTAGCTTTTCCATCGGGATGCCGAGCCGGTCGCGGCAGTAAATCACTTGCACGGCGAACGCTTCATTTAATTCCCAAAGGTCAATGTCGCCAGTGGAGAGCCCATGCCGCCCAAGCAGTTTCGGCACGGCGAAAACCGGTCCAATCCCCATCTCGTCCGGCTCGCAACCGGCTATCGCCAAGCCGCGGAAGATCAGCCTGTACGGAATATTGAGCTCGTCCGCGCGCTGGCGTGACATAAGTAATGTCGCTGACGCTCCGTCAGAAAGCTGCGAAGCGTTGCCCGCTGTCACTGATCCTTTCCCGCTGTTCGGA
>DATHIZ010000632.1:0-2748 GCA_035316385.1 Bryobacteraceae bacterium
ACTACGTTGACTGTTGCGGTCTGGCCCGGCTCCAGCGCAATGCGGCAGCGGATGGAGACGATTGGATCGAGCACCGAGCCCTGTGTGCCGGAGAGCGGCGCCGAATCCTTCATCGCAGCCGGTTCGGCGACGGTATTCCCGCGGCCGATGAATTGCGATCGATCCGTTTCGTACGAGGCGTCTTCCACTTCCACGGCGCCGTGCACGGCCACCAGGTGCAGCATCCACGGGGGAAATTCGGTCGCCGAGCGCGGGCGGCGAGTGCACAAAATGGCCTGGCGATGCCGGATGATTTCGGTCTGGACGAACAGATTTCCGAACGCGGGATGTGAAGCATCTGCGGCGGGCGGGTTGATGACCACTTCGGCATAGCTGGTAATATCGACACTCTTGCGGGCTCGCGATGAGTTGGTGATGCTAATGCGCCGGAGTTCGATGTCGTCTTCCGGCGAGACGGCGATCTCGGTGTAAGTATCGATGTCAAAATCCGAGCGCCGGAATTCGGCTCGGCCCTCGGAGAAAATCGCCTCGTATTTCTTCGGGCGCTTCAACGCCGGTTGATATGCGGTGGACCAGAACTCGCCGGTAATTACATCGCGGATGTAACAGAACGTTCCCCAGTTATCGCGAGTGCTGTCCTCGCGCCAGCGGGTGACGGCGATATCTCTCCAGCGGCTGTATCCACCGCCTCCGCTGGTTACCATAACGTGATAGTTGCCGTTTGAAAGCAACTGCACTTCCGGAACAGGCGTGTTCGGGCTGGTCAGAACACGCACTGCCGGTTGCGAATCGGTGGAGAGTTGCTGAATGTTGGAAAGCTCCGCGGTGTGCAGCGGGACTACAGCCGACTTGAGTGCCCGCTCCTGCAGCAACAAGGTTGTCGCCTGGAATGACGGCTCAGATTCGAAGCGCCGTTGCATCGGCCGGTTCAACAGCAGGTAGGAGAGCGAAAGAAAACTCATGCCCTGGTGGTGGGCCATGAAAGAGCGGACCACGGCGCTGTTTTGCCCGCGAGGCACCCGGGAGGGCGTATAGTCGATGGCTTCATAGAAGCCGTACTTACCCTCGAATCCTTCGGCAGTCAGGCGCTCAAGATTGAGACATGCTTGTTCGGGAGCCACCATCAACGCCATCGCGGTGGCGTACGGCGCCACAACCAGGTCTTCCGCCAGTCCGCGTTTCAGTCCCATGCCGGGTACGCCGAACGCCCGGTACTGGTAGTTCATCTCGGCGTCAGTAATGTTGTAGGCTGACTCGGAGATGCCCCATGGCACTCCGCGCTGTGCGCCGTATTCTATCTGCCGCTTCACGGCCGCCATGTAGGTTTGATCGAGCAGCGTGTTCTGGTATGTGGGCATTACAAGTAACGGCATCAGGTACTCAAACATCGAGCCGCTCCAGGACACCAGAACCGGGCCGGTGTTAGAACTGGTTAAGAGGCGTCCAAGAGCGAACCAGTTTTCCTGCGGCACTTCGCCCTGTGCAATCGCCACGAAGCTGCTTAGTCTCGCTTCCGACGCCAGAAGATCGTAGCAACTTGGGTCGGCCCGGCGCTCTCCTACGTTGTAGCCGATCGTCAGCAGATTTCGCACCTTGTCGAAGAGAAATCCATATTCCATGATGGAGAATTCGGCGGCTTGCGTTTCGATTGCATCCAGCGCCGCGATTCTCGCAGCCGCCCGCTGGCTTGCCAGGGTAACCAGGCGCTGCAACTCAACAAACCAGCTCTCCTCCTCGCGGGTGGCATTCGCACCCAGTTGTTCTTCAACGGCCGGCAGCAACTCCGTTTCCAATCTTTCAAGCTCGCGCAAAGAAGGAATATCTCGAAGAGCCGCGAATACACTTAGGCGATGCGGGGACAATCCCATGGAAACCCATGGCGTGAGAAATGTGAGATCGTCCACTGCACCGCGGCACTGGCGGGCCAGCGCGCGCGCCCACCAGTTCACCTGGTGTTCCTGGGTGGCTCGGTCCTTCGCGCCGGGATTTGCTGCCGCTAGAATGGCTACCAGTTCTGTTGCTGCGGTAGCCAGCCTGTCCATGCAAATCCACGCTGCGTTCAGGGTTGCCGGCTGTGCATCGGCTATTCCTTCCAGATACTCCTGCAACTGGATGAACTTCGCTGCTGCCGCCGCCTGACCGGGAACGTTGCGCGCAGTGGTTCCCACCAGAATCCTCAGCGTGTCGGAAACTCCCTCATAAAAACTCGGCCGGATGATTCTGTGATCCGCGAGATCTGCAAGGCCCTGGCGTAGAGTCAGCAAATGCCCGGCGAGATTGCCGCTGTCAACCGTGGAAATGTAGCGGGGGTCCAACGGTCTTAGCGTTTGCGTGTCGTACCAGTTATAGAAATGGCCCCGGTGGCGTTCCATGGATTCGAGCGTGCGGAGCGTGTTGGCGGTCCGTTCAATCAAATCGGCGGAAGCAATGTAGCCAAAGTCGTAAGCGGTAAGATTCGACAGAAGGTACAGGCCAATGTTGGTAGGGGAGGTTCGATGCGCAACCACCGCTACCGGGTGTTCCTGATAATTGTCCGGGGGCAGCCAGTTATCCTCAAGGCCCACGAACTCTTCGAAGAATGCCCACGTTTTTCTCGCGAGCTTTCGGAGAAAAAGAGTCTGCCCAAAGGATAGCTTTGCCGCACGGCGCCTGATTCTGCGGCTGACCCACCATGCAATAGCGGGCGACGAAAACCAGATGCCCAGAATGGGTGACGCGGCCGCCAGCGAATGCGGCCAGAAATACAGA
>DATHIZ010000633.1:0-6749 GCA_035316385.1 Bryobacteraceae bacterium
AAAAGGGATCGTGCCCCCAAGCAGTGAGAAGCAAAGCTCTCCGGCGTCGAAGTAAGATCGGATCGGCATGATCGCAATAACAACCTGCACTGCTGCTAGGCAATGGCTTTAGGGGCTCTGTTGCATGCTTTTCAAATACTCGGCATGTTCCAGTTTGGCGGCATCGGAAGTATCCTGGTGGGGTTGCACCACGCCATCGCAAGGAGCTTTTGAATGGGCAAACAAGAACGAACATTTGACTGCGCGAATTGCGGCGCAACCGTTATTGTTGAATTCGGCACCTATGTTGGAGGCCCCCTTGCATACGATGACTATGCCAAGTGCAAGAATTGTGGCCAAGAGTACACAGACCAAGCCGAAATTGATAAGCTTGTGGCGACTAAGCGGGCTCTCAGTAAGAAAAACTTGCACCGATGAGCGGCCGCTTGTTGCAAAGCGGCACATTTCAGCACAGGATCCGTACCATCAGCAACAGCAGAAGCCCTTCACCGCCAACTGTAAGAAAGGACCGAACTGGAGTTGCCGGCGCCCGATTCAGTGCCATTGAAGTCATACGCATCGCATTGCTCCTCCTAAATCTCGATGTGTTTGGCTATCAGCGTTGGCGCGTTGCTGCCGGATTGCTCGACCCTTCCCGACTACCCGCGATCTTTTCATGCTTTTGCTTGATCGCTGTCTAATTTCCGATGATGGAATCCACGATCCACCAAATGCTCGGCGCGCTGCACTATAAACCCGGATTTGAGGCGCTGATTCTAAAAGATTTTCCGGTTTTTGTTCGCTGCCAAGAGCTGCACCGAGTGGCAACAGTTAATCAATAAGTTTAATAGTTAGCTGTAATAGAGTCAGATAAAATCTGTTATCTGATTCCATCTGCTATTCTTTTGTTTGGAACCGCTTCCGACAGAGCAGGGCAGGGAAGAGGCCGTACCCGCCCCTTTTCCAACCAGCTCCGGTAGCGAACCGCTAAATTCGGCGGATTTTCCCACCGGCTCAGAGTTCGAACCAATAATTTCGGAGATCGCCGCTGTCTTCCCGGCGCCGCCGCGAGTGGCGGTCAGCCTCCCTCCAGTCTTGCTCGGCTCCCTGACTCCCGAAATCCGCGTTCGCGTCGAATCCTTTTACTCTTCCGTCTATGCAATCTTCGAACGCTGGGTGAACCGGCCGCGCAGCCAGCACACCCGGCGCTCTTATAAAGAAGGGGTCCTGTCTTTCGTCCGGTACCGGGGAACCGTCTGGCCACAGGAAGCGTCGAGCCTCCTCCTGGTGTCGGTCGCCGAGGTTCAGGAATACCGGGATGCACTCGCAGCCGCCGGCGCCGCGCCCAAAACCATTAATCATCGGGTCTCGGCCCTCTCTTCCTTTTATAAGTACCTGGCCCTCTCGGCGGCCGAGCTGCGGTTGCCGATTGTCATCCCGAATCCGGCGCACAGCCAGTTCATCGCGCGGGAATCCTCCGACCCGCGGGAAGAAACCCTCTCTTTGCCGGCGGCGCGGGCGCGGCAGCTTCTGAACCTGCCGACCGGCGATTCGGTGCTGGCCTGCCGGGACCGGGCCATCGTGAAACTTTACCTTTATAGCGGCATCCGCTTGGCGGCCGGCTGTCATCTTTTAGTGGAGGATTTTCGGCAGGACGGCGAAGAGGCTACGCTGCGCTTGCGCGAAAAAGGCGACAAGCGCCGGACCATCGGTTTGCACTATGCCGCCGCGCAGGCCATTCAGGAATACGTTCATCGAGTCGGGTTCAGCAGCGGGCCGCTCTTCCGGCCGCGGCTGCATTCTCATACCCGAAGAACTGGGGACGACGGCCATGCACCCGCGAACGATGTGGGTGGTGTTAAAGCGTTACCTGAGTAACGTGCCGAATGCACTCCGGGAACGGGAATTGGCATCCGGCGAGAAAGCCATCGAATGCGTTTACACACCTCATTCGCTGCGTGCCACCGCGGCCACGCTGCTGCTCGATTCCGGCGTGGACATCATGGAAGTCAAGGAACTGCTCGGCCACCGCCATGTGACCACTACCCAGATTTACGACAAACGGCGCCGCGCCGCTCGCGAGGGAGCTTCCCACAAGATGCCGCTCTAAGCTAGTAGTTTGGAGCCAAATTCTGCGACCGACGAATAAACGAGAATTGGTGTATTCTTTAAGCATAATGGCTGCGGGACACCTGCCGAACGATCAAGCCGAAGCGTTGAGGAGGGAGATCAATAGCACCCTGCCTTACGGCAAGGATTGGCTTATCACACCCCACCAACTCCTCGGAGGCGACACGCCAGAAGAACGCATTCTGGCGGGTGACCTAGAAGCCGTTCAGAATCTGCTTCATTCCATTCTTTACGTCGGCGTCGTGTGAACAACACACACTGCGGAGGTTTGGCCCGGACTTCTGTTCGCGGTAACTGGTATCGAGCTGTTGATCCGAGGTTCCTGGCAAACGCGCTTTCGACGGTTCACACCCCGACGACGACGAGCCGATTTTCGCCCGGTCGGCTGACAGCGCCTGCATTTGAAATTCTTTATCTTGCTTGAGAATCCAATGGTCGCCATGTTCGAGGCGCGGGCGCTTTTCGGCTCGCCTTCGACGCCAGGTGGAGTCGTTCCCCATCCGAATCGGCCCCTCGTTACGTTACCGGTCATGGTTTCTCTGATAGCGGTCGCAGATCTGACTGATCCCGCCGAAGCAGCAAAGATCGATACGAATGCTCAGGAATTGACCGGCGACTGGCGAAGCTATGCTACCAGGATTCCACCCGCGGTTCCACCGACACCGCACTCGGGAGCGCCACCCACTCACGATCTAGGAAGTATGCTATTTGCGTTGGGCAAGCATCAGGGATTTATCTCCTTCTCGGCAACACTCCCTGATTACAAAATCCTCGTGGTCTTCCCAGGGCGTCTTAAGGGAACCACTGACTACCTCCAGTACTCCTTTCACGATGACCGGGGAGCCATGCAAGTGAAACGCATTCCATGATGGAGCATTGATCCAACGGTAGTGTTTAGGGTTCCGTTGCAAACTTTGCGGCGGCCAATCATACGAGGATGGACGCAGCAAAATCTGACTCAATGGTCGAACCCGAATGCTCTGTCCCAAATAAATGCGAACAAAAGGAGAATGTGAAAACCTAGAAAGAGCCTGACGTTTGAACAAATGGCCGGCCTCAGAGTAGCAAGGATTGATGGTGAAACCTTTCGCGTCAAAAGGAGTGGATCGTGGACAGGGCCCTCGTGAGCGGTGCCGAAGCAATTTCCGTCCTGACAACGCT
Organism: Bryobacteraceae bacterium; assembly: GCA_035316385.1. Lineage (GTDB taxonomy): Bacteria > Acidobacteriota > Terriglobia > Bryobacterales > Bryobacteraceae > Bog-105. Next base: position 3,271 of record DATHIZ010000633.1, read on the forward strand.
GTTGCGGGGAGAAGATGATCGCTGGCCGCTGTTCTTGCTTGGCGCGGGCGCGTCTTTTCGCTCCGGAATTCCCACGGCGGCCGACGCGGTAAAGCAGATTGCCAGGATCGTGTATTCGGAACGCAAGCTCCTCGGCGCGAGACCGCCCGAGCGCGTCAGGCCGACCGAGTGGGAATCGTGGTTGCGGGAGCAAAAATGGTTCATTGCGGATTCTGACCGGCTTGCCGAGAATTTCCCTGCTCTCGTCGAGAACCTTCTCATTCCCGCCGAGTTCAGAAAACGGGTCCTGCTCGACATCATGAATCCGGTGAACGGCGTCTCCGCCGGATACGGCATACTTGCTGATTTCGTGATGCGGGGCTTGGCGAGGACGATTCTTACCACAAACTTTGACCCGTGCTTGCCGGATGCCTTACGGAGCCGTCAGCCCCATATCAAGCATATTGGCGAAGTGAATCGCGGCCCCGGCGACGTCGACGAATTCGATGTCTTCAGCAAATGCCAGATCGTATGGCTGCACGGCAAGGCGGAACAATACTCTGACAAGAACGCTGCCGGGGAGATCAGCGTACTCGATGAAAAACTTCTCCAGTTGATCCGCCCCCTTCTGCGGGCGTCACCCATTATCGTCATGGGATACCGGGGCGCCGAGCCTTCCGTAATGGAAGGATTGTTTGGCCAGAGCGATGCTGGCCGGCTCGATTTTCGGAACGGGGTCTATTGGTGTGTTCGGCCAAATCAGCCTATTCATCCAAGGGTACAGGGTCTCGCCGAACGGCTCCGTTCCAATTTCACCTTACTGGAGATAGACGGATTCGACGAGGCTCTCCAAAAGGTTTCGAAGGGGCTGATCGGCAGGGATAGGTTTTCCGGCAATCAGGCGCGGGCTTCCGGTCCCACGCACCGCTCTTCGATGAGCAGATTGTAACCGGAGTCTCGATCGATGATCTCGATCTCGACCTTGCGCTTTCAGCGCTGACTGTCTATTGCGAAAAACTGGGCCGCGCGCCGCTGACAAGGGAAGCCTTGCTACCGCTTATGCGGGAGCAGGGTCTTCTCGTTGGAACGCACACCGGACGGGACGAAGTCACCAAAGGGGCGATTCTTCTATTCGGAAAAAATACCCAAGCGATCATTCCCCAAGCGGTGGTATCGGTAACGGAAGCGGGAAAGCGAAGGGAGATCTACGATGGGAACCTGATCACCCAGCACCGCCTCCTTTTGGAGAAGTTGGAGTCCGATGACGTTAATCCGATCCTTACCCTCAAAAAGCGCAGGTCCCACGATGATCAACTAGCCTACCCACCGCGCGTTCTCGTGGAGCTTCTCGTCAATCTCCTGGTGCATCGAGACTATGGAGTAGAACAGTCGTCCAACATTGATGTAAGCCCGGGAGATCGCATAACTTTTACCAATCCCGGGGAACTGACACCGGCCATGAAGAAACTGGTCGTCGTGGAGGAGAGTGGCCGGATTGTCGTCTCAAATCAGGCGACAGACCTGCGGAACGTGTCGCTCGGCGACATCTTCTTTGGCATAAAAGCCATGGAGCGGGCAGGAACCGGGCTGGTGGACGTCACCAAGCTCATGACCGAGTCAAGCGGTTCATCCGAATTCTTTAGTGATCCTGCAGAGCACGCTTTTACCGCGATCGTTCGTCAGGCTGCCTCCTCCGCGGGCTCGCGAATCGTGGCTCATTCAGGACGGCCGACGGGCATTTACATCTTGAATGTCTTGCCGTTTAGCGCGTTGCCCGGCAAGTTGGCGGTGGTCCGCTTGAACGTGCGTCTGCGCAACCGCCCTAATGCGGTCATCCTCGATGACTGCGGAGTCTTCGTCGAACGGAGTTCGCAAGAAAAGGTCGAACTCTGGAGTTTCGCGCCCCTCCCGGTACTTCTCAATTACCTGGCGCCGATCGCGGATGTCGAGAGAAGCAAGCCTCTGGAGAGACAGGCGCTCGAGCAGGATGTTGATGAACGGCGCGTGCTCTCCTGGCTCTTGCGGAAGCACTTCGAGGCCTATATCCGCGATTTCGAGGATGACGGCCTTCGGTTGGAAGGCAGCAAGAGCCATCGTGCCTTTTTCGTCGGCAACGAGGGAAAGAGCCGCTTCGTCGTCTGGGACAGTCCCCAGAAGCGGGGCAACCGGCGTGAAGTTGTAAAGTGCCGCAATGAAGAGCATCCCTGGTTTGAAAATGAGGGATTCGGATATGACATCGTTTATCTGAGCGGCAAGTGGGGCGTTCGCATCAAGCCTTTTTACATGTTTACGCGCCAAGATACCCAGACCCCTTTGCCGGCGTTCACGCGGACGGCAAAAGCCACGCGCCGGATGAAATGGGACAAGAACAAGAACGTCGAGACCGACCTGGCGTTTTGGTCCGTTTTTCTGGGGCGAGGCGGGGCCACATTGAATCTTGGCGACATTCACAGCGATGATCTGCTGGTTGACACGGCGTTTCTCACACTGGAGGTAGCGGAGTCCAAATGAGCCTTGACATTCAGATCGAAGTACTCCCGGAGCCGGAATTGATTTTCGCTTCGGGCAAATCAGGAATCGAGCCGCGTGCGATGATGATGCGCTACGGCGCTGCCGACAAGTCGCCGGGCAAGGATATTCGCCTCGGCATCGTCGGAGCGTCCGCGGAGATTCAACTGGCCAGGCAGTGGCTGGTCCATCTGAATCTGATGTCAGCGGCCCACGAGAAAAACAGCCGACGCTATCGTGACTGGCCCGGGGGGCAGCAGGCCTTCGGCGTTACATTCACCGTCGATGAACGGTTCGTCCGCACCCTTGATCAGACTCGTCTCGACTTGGCGCTTCAAAATCCTGCACAGGTTGCACGGTTCGAAGAGCTTCTCGATCTGTTCGATGGTCGACTTCAAAGCCTCTTCGGAGACGTCCGACCGGATTGCATTATCGTCTGCCTTGCGGATGAACTCGCCGATCTAAGGATCAGCAATCCCAAACTGTCCGAGGTGGAGCGCGAAGTTCTGGAACACCTGCAAGAAGAGGAAGAAAGCCAGCAATACTCTTTGTTTCAGCCAAGCCCTGAGGAACTCGCCGCAGCCGAGGAATTGCGCACGCAGGCCGAAGATTTGTTGTTCAGGACCTTCTATCGGGCTTTAAAGGCCAGAGTCATAAGCCAGCCGAATGCGGTTCCCATCCAGATCATGCGGCGCGACACGTTCCTCCGGCCGAGCGGGGAAGGCCACAGCAACGCCACCAGGGCATGGAATGTGGCGACATCAATCTTCTACAAGGCGGGGCGAGAGCCGTGGCGGCCCTCCGGTCTTCCCAAGAACACCTGCTTCATAGGAATTTCTTTTCATCATTTGAAGCGCAGGGAAGGCGACGTCGTGTATGCAAGCGTGGCTGAGGCCTTCTCGAACGAGATCGAGCCATTTGCTCTCAAGGGTGCAACCATTCCCCGGGATCAGAAGCGAGAGAAACAACCTTATCTGAATCAGGAGCAGGCA
>DATHIZ010000634.1:0-3568 GCA_035316385.1 Bryobacteraceae bacterium
AGCCCGGACATAACGCGTCTTTTGCGTGACTGGGGGTCCGGCAGCCGAGAGGCTGAGAACGAACTGTTCACGCTGGTCATGCCCGACCTTTGCCGTCTGGCCCGTTACCTCATGATGGACGAGCGCAAGGGCCACTCATTCCAGGCGACTGAGCTCGTCAATCAGATTTATGGACGCCTAATCGCCGCGCGAAGCCAGGATTGGCAGAATCGGCAGCATTTCTTTGCCATAGCTGCCCGGGCTATGCGCAGATACCTGATCGATCATGCGCGCGGCCAGCCCGGCGTCAGGTTGACCGCGCTCGGCGATAATGATTTGCTGGCCGCCACGAGTTCCCAGCTGGATCTCGCCATCACCATCAACAGCCTGCAGGACGAGTTGGAGGAAATCCATCCCGATTGGTGCCGGCTTGTTGAAGTCAAATATTTCCTCGGACTGACCGACGAGGAAACGGCCGACGGCCTTGGTATCATGCTCCGCACGCTGCAACGCAACTGGCGCGACGCCCGGCAATGGCTTTTCGAGCGATTGGAGTCGAGGAATGCCTCCCGAGCCGCGCATTAGCGACGTCATCAACGATGACGATCTCGTCATCGGTTTGGTCGAACGGGTGCTCAACCGGCCCCCCTCGGAAGATGGCGAGCGGTACGCACTCATGGCGTGTTCTGGGGATGCCGCCTTATTTGAGAAGGTCTGGCGCTACGTCCAGTGGGACGAGCGCATGAAGGATTTTCTCCTCCAGCCGCTCTCTCGTCCGGTTTGGCAACCAGATGGAGAATCCGCCGTCTGGGAATCTAACGCCGCGCACTTTGTCGCCGGAACTCCGTTGGGACGCTACCGAATTGAGGCCTTTCTGGGGGCCGGCGGGATGGGAGAGGTTTTCCGCGCGCGGGACACAAGTCTGAATCGCACGGTTGCCATCAAGATCTCCAGGCACCGCTTCACCGGGCGATTCAAGCGCGAGGCGCGGGCAGTGGCCGCGCTGAACCATCCCAATATCGTTCAAGTCTACGGCTTGGAATCCGAGGCGGGCGACGACTTCATCGTCATGGAGTTCGTGCCCGGACGGAGTTTGGCGGAACTGCTTCGCGACGCGCCCCTAAACCTTGACCAGGCGCTGGAATATGCGAATCAGATTGCGTCGGCTCTGGCGGCTGCTCACGCTGCCGGGATTGTGCACCGTGACATCAAACCAGGAAACATCATCGTGACCGAGGCCGGTGTTGTTAAGATTCTCGACTTTGGACTCGCCAAGGTGGAGCAAAACGCACTCGCCAGTGAGACGGCCTTACCCAGCGGTCCCGGCACTATTCTGGGTACCGCGGCCTACATGTCGCCCGAACAGGCACAGGGCAAAGCGGTGGACGCCCGCTCGGATATCTTCTCCACGGGCGCCCTGTTTTATGAGATGTTCACCGGAAGCCAGGCGTTTGATGGGGACTCAACTCTGCAGGTTCTTAGCAAGGTCTTCCGCGAGACGCCAACGCGAATTCGCGAGCTAAGGCCGGAAGTGCCTCAGGCACTCGAACGGATCGTCGGTCGATGCCTCGAAAAAGATCCCGCCTCGCGGTATGCGTCCGGGAGAGAACTTGCCGATGAATTGCTCCTTTGCCGCCGTCCGGCACGCGCCGTTCTCACCAGGTGGACGGGCATCCTCATCGCAGCGGCGCTCATCGCCACCATTGGCTTGTCCGGTTGGTTCTACTACTGGAACTGGCGTGCGCGCTGGACCCGCAACGAGGCGCTCCCGAAGATCGAGGCCCTGATGATGAAAAACGATTATCCGGCCGCATTCGATCTCACGCGCACGGCTCTCCGCTACGTTCCGGACGATCCGGCGCTGAAGCAGTATTGGTCGGAGCTCTCGCTCTCCATCACTCTCACCACAACGCCGGCCGGCGCCAAGATCTCCTACAGACCCTATGGCGATGTGAGTTCGGCGTGGAGGCTCATGGGAATTACGCCGTTCGAAAATGCTGGCGTTCCAAGCGCATACATGCAATTACGCGTGGAGAAGGATGGTTCGGAGCCGCTGGAATTCGCAGTTCATATGGCCCAGCTGCAGGGCCGGAACATACTCCTATACCGCGCCGGCAAGATACCCGCCGGCATGGTCGCCGTTCCGGCGAAAGCGCCGTGGGCTGGCGTGAGCCGCGTCATGCCACTGCCCGATTACTTCCTGGATAAGTTCGAGGTTACCAACCGGCAGTTCCAACAATTCGTCAATGCAGGGGGTTACCGCGACCGGAAGTACTGGCGTGATCCAATCCGCAAGGACGGCCACGAAATTCCGTTCGAGCAAGCGATCGCATCCTTCCGCGACTCGACCGGCCGGCCGGGACCAGCCGCGTGGGAGCTGGACGCATATCCCAAGGACCAGGCGGACTTTCCCGTCTCTGGCGTGAGCTGGTTCGAAGCCAGCGCATACTGTGCGTACCGGGGCAAGGCTCTGCCAACGGTTCATCACTGGCGGAAGGCCGCCGGTTTTGGCATCTTCTCCGACATTCTTCTCTTCAGCAACTTCGCCGGCACGGGTCCGGCGCGCGCAGGTGCGCACACCGGTATTTCCGCGTTTGGCGCCTACGACATGGCGGGCAACATGAAGGAGTGGTGCCAGAATGCAGCCGGAGCGGCGCGGGCCATTCTCGGTGGAGGATGGAATGACCCGAGTTACGCATACCGCGATGAAGACGCGCAGGACCCGTTCACGCGCGCCTCCACGTACGGACTGCGGTGTGCTAGCTACCCGAATGGTGCCCCACCCGCAGCGTTAGCGGCACTGAGTCGGCCTTCACGCGATTATTCGACGGAGAAGCCGGTTAGTAGCGACGCGTTTGAGATCTTTCGCCGGATGTATGCGCACGACAAGGTGGCGCTCGACGCTAAAACGGAGAGCGTCGACGACTCGAATGAGTACTGGCGGAAAGAGAAGGTCAGCTATCGCGCAGCCTATGGCGGCGAGCAAATCCCAGCGTACTTATACCTGCCCAAAAACACCAAGCCTCCGTACCAGACTGTGCTGTGGGTGCCCGGGGGGTACGCCTGGCTCGTGCGCAACAGCGAAACCGGCCTGGGGACGGAATACTTCACTTTCCTGCTGCGCACCGGACGAGCGGTTCTCTATCCGGTGTTTCAGGGGACGTTTGAGCGGGGAGGCGTCGCGTTTCCGTACGGGGTATTGGGGCCCAATGCCTTTCGCGAAACCTTCATTCAGATTGCAAAGGATGTTTCCCGGTCTATCGATTTTCTGGAGAGCCGTCCCGACATTCAAAGTGGCAGGCTGGCGTACTACGGGCTCAGCACAGGTGGAACCTGGGGGCCGATCTTTTTGGCGGTGGAGCCGCGGCTCAAAACCGCCATACTGGCTGCCGGCGGCCTGGACGCCGGTAAAGCGCCCGCCGAGGTTGACGTCTTCAACTTTGCGCCGCGAGTTCGGGTACCCGTCCTGATGCTGAATGGGCGCTATGACTTCGCCGCGCCCTACGCGACTCTTCAGAAACCCCTGTTCCAATTGCTCGGTACCCCGGAACGCGATAAGCGGCACATACTGTTCGATACCGGCCATCTA
>DATHIZ010000635.1:0-4091 GCA_035316385.1 Bryobacteraceae bacterium
TCAGAAATTCCGCCTGAAAGGAGCGGTTGGATACGGCCTTATGCCTATGGTGATGGATGCGGCCACGATGGCCACCATGCATAGCGATGGCGAACACATACCGCTCGACCAGTTCCGCGCCGGGTTGCATATCTACTTCGATATTCTTCGAGGAGACTATTAGGAGACGCCGCCTACAATTGAAGTAGTGGCGATCACCAATTCGAGAATCTACAAGGTAGCTGGACTGAGCCTGTTCGGGTTCTGCGCCGTATCACTCGGCGTTGACCGGGCAAATGTTGGCCCGGTCGTCTCCCAGTTGGCTGGCTTTGGCGGCGCATTTATCGGAGCATTAGTGGCGCAGCGTCGCACCCGTTCTGTTAGGCGGCCGGCCCCAAAAGAACAACCGGAGGTGCTTGAACCCGTCGCACCGGCCGTGAGGGACTAGCTGCGAATTCTGGCGTAGAACCCTAAACCGACCAGTGCCAGGAATCCGGCGGCCCAGAATTCAAATCCAAAGGGACTGACCAAGGCGCCACCGATTAGGCCTACTACCAGCCAGGTCAAGAACAGAACGAGTAGCGGAGCGCGCCGCCAAAGCACGCGAATCCGCTCGGGCAGGTTCTTGCGCGACGCGGTCCAGACCTTTAGCCACTTGGCGCGAGACGGGTATCGAGCCCATCCGTTCGCTTGTTGGAGTCGCGCGCTTTTGGCGCTGGCCGTCTGTTCGTAGATTATACTGGCTTCCCAATAGGCCGATTGGATGGCCGTCGCCACTTCGGCTGCCCGCACGTAATTCGAATACCCGCCGGCGTCGTACAGGCGGTGGCCGATTTGGAGGAGCGTTTCAGGCGCTGTTTCCCAATGCGGCAGTTTTCGGCCGCCAGCCTGCTCGATGGTCTGTTCAGCCTGGTTCAATTTGACCTCGGCATCCAGCTTCGCCGCGGTCGTCGGTTCGACCGCGGGATCCGGGTTGGCGGGCCGTAGGATGAGTGCTTGTCGAATGACCTGTCCGGCCTGGTCCAATTTGAGCGGCGCGTAGTCCAAGCCCGGTGGCTCCAGAATTTCGGCAAGCTGGACTAAATCCGAGGCGGCCACGTCGAGCAGCGTGACCACGTCATTGACATCGGCGGGTTGAATGAGGCCCGCTTGCAGGAGAGCCCGCTGCGCGAGTGTTTTTTGGAGAAGGGCGGCAAGCTCCGGTGTTGGCAGGCCGGTGAGTGGCGCGTTCACTGCGGAAAGATTCGCCACGGATAAGCCGGCGTCCTCCGGCCTTATCTCCATCTACTTAAATTGGAGCATGTTTTGCGGCGCTTTGCTGCTTGGCCAGTTCCCGGCGGAAAGCCTGCTCGCGGTCGCTGATGTACGCCTGGTAGCCGGCCGGATCGATGAAGACGTTCCGCGTCGCGCCGGCCATCTTCTTTAGCTTTTCGTCCATGCCGTAATAGGCGCCATGAGCGCCCAGGAACAAGTCACAGGGCAATGCGGCAAGGACGCGAAACGTCTTTTCGTAGTCGGCGGCGATTTGTGGATATTGTTTATTGCCAACGAGTTTGTAGCCGGCGTTCACATTCGGGCTGCCCACAATGACGACATGCTGCGGATGGCCATGATCGTCGACGTCGGTGGTCCAGGTGGTGCAGCCTTTCGTGTGGCCGGGAGTAAGGTGTGCGGTGAGAGTAATGCCGCCCAAAGTCACCTGATCGCCGTCGTGCAGCACGCGATCCACTTTGGTGGGAGCCCAACGCGAATTGTACTGAAAGTCGCCGGCGCCGCCCGCTTCGACTTCGGCCACGTCGGCATCCATCACCATCAATTTGCCGCCGCTCAGTTTCTTGGCTGCGGCGGAGCCGGCCGCGTGGTCGTCGTGCGCGTGGCTCATCAGGATGATTTTGATATCGCTGAAGCGGTAGCCGAGCTTCTCCACGCTGGCGCGGATCAGCGGCACGGATTCTTCAAAGTCCGGGTTAATCAGAATGTTTCCGCCGGGAGTGACAATCAGGAACGACGCCAGATAATTGGTGCCGACATAATAAATGTTAGAAACAACACGATATGGTTGGACAGGCTTGTTCCAGTCGGGATTAAAGTCCGCGTGCAGTGCAGCGGAAGCGGCCAGCAACAGAGCTAGAGATTTGAGAAGCATCGTTGTATTGTCGCTTATGCTACTCATAAGATTGCCCATAATGTCAATAGGCTTAAAATCAAAACGGGATTCACGATGAACATTTCGGTCAAGAGCGAATACGCGCTCAAGGCTGTATTCGATTTAGCATCGCAATACTTAAAAACACCCGCGGGGTCCGCGTCGATGGCCCCCGTGAAGATTGCGGGAATCGCCAAACGGCAGAAAATTCCACAAAAGTTCCTGGAGTTGATTCTGGCTGGGTTGAAGCAAAACGGATTCGTGGATTCGCGGCGAGGCACCGAAGGCGGTTACCTGCTGGCCAGGAAACCGGACTCGATTACAGTGGGCGAAGTGCTGCGCGCGGTGGAAAACGTCAAGAGCTCGGGGCGAAGCCAGAAAGACGATCCGTTCGGGGAGATTTGGACGCGCGTGGATGACGCGGTTTCAAGCGTGCTCGATCAAACCAGCTTCGGCGAACTTGCCCGCGATTATCAGGCAAAAAACACGAAGTACATTCCTAATTGGGAAATATAAATCGAGGAGAGAGAGATCACACGTGTTCTATCAAGACAATTCATTCAGTATCGGCAAAACGCCCTTAGTGAAGTTAAACCGCGTTGTGGACGGAGCGAAGGCGACGGTTCTGGCGAAGATCGAAGGGCGGAATCCAGCCTATTCGGTCAAATGCCGGATTGGCGCCGCTATGATTTGGGATGCCGAAGAGCGTGGCGTTCTCAAGCCGGGCCACGCGATTGTGGAACCTACTAGCGGCAACACGGGCATCGCTTTGGCGTTTGTAGCGGCGGCGCGTGGCTACCCCATCACCTTGACCATGCCTGAAACCATGTCGCTGGAGCGCCGCAAGGTACTGAAGGCTCTGGGAGCGGAATTGGTGCTAACCGAAGGCGCTAAGGGAATGAAAGGCGCAATTGCGAAAGCAGAAGAAATTCTCGCCGGAGATCCGGATCGCTACTTTCTGCCGCAGCAATTTAACAACCCGGCCAATCCCCGCATTCATTTCCGCACCACCGGCCCGGAAATTTGGGAAGACACGGACGGCCAAGTGGATGTTCTGATATCCGGCGTGGGCACCGGCGGTACGATCACTGGGGTTTCCCGCTACATCAAGCACGAGAAAAAGCATCCGCTGCTGTCGGTCGCCGTCGAGCCTGTGCACAGTCCGGTGATTACACAAACGCGCGAGGGTCAAGAGGTTAAGCCGGGTCCGCACAAAATTCAAGGGATCGGGGCAGGCTTTGTTCCGCAAAACCTGGATCTAACGGAAGTCGATAGGGTCGAACAGGTCACGAACGAGGAATCCATTGAAATGGCGCGGCGGCTGTCGCGCGAAGAGGGCATTTTGTCCGGAATTTCCTGCGGCGCGGCGGTGGTGGCCGCCGTCCGAGTGGCCAAAGAACCAGGGATGGAAGGCAAAACAATAGTAGTAATCTTGCCCGATAGTGGAGAACGTTATCTGAGTTCGGCTTTATTTGAAGGCTTGTTCGAATAATATTTGAGAAAACATTTTATTTCGCGAAGAAGCGTAACCCCAGGCTCTTCGTAATCGTTATCAAAGTACATCCCCGTAACACCAAGCGGACGCTCAACCCCAATGACCCCGAGCGTCCGCACCCCAAACTTGTTTTCCCTAGTTCCTACTTGTTAGTAATCTTAGATTACCAAAACGATTTTCCCGATATGTTCGCCACTTTCCAGGCGTAAGTGTGCGCGAGAAGCTTCAATCAGCGGGAAAGTAGAATCGATAACCGGCCGGATTGTTTTCTTCGACGGGAGCAAAGGCCAAATATCAAGAAGCAGGCGGCGGGCGACGTCTCCCTTTTCCGCGGCGGTGCGGGCGCGCATGGTTGAGCCGGTAATACGCGCCCGTTTTTTCATTAACTTAGCGATATCCAACTGCGCCGTTGTTCCACCTTGCGAAGCAATAATCGCCAAACGTCCTTCAAGCGCGAGGGCATCAAGGTTG
>DATHIZ010000636.1:0-7164 GCA_035316385.1 Bryobacteraceae bacterium
GATGACGCCGCCCGCGGATCCGAATCGTGGGAATGCCCCAGCTATCGGTCACTTCGGGAGCCAGTTCCACGCGATTCTCAAACACCGGCATCTCCTGCACCGGACCTTGCGCCGCGATCGTTCGCTTGAAATAAGTCCGCATATGGCGTTTGTGTTCCAGACCCCAGCGCGGCACATCCGGCGGAATCACGCCTTGCGAATAAAGGTACGGCAGCCGCACAAATTCGTTCGCGATCATGGCGCCGCCTTTCAACCCTCCGGGCAGCCCGTGATTGAAATCGCAGCACGCCACCCGCGCGCCGGGCCCGAGCCCATCGAAGACATCGTGCTCCAGCAGACCGTACGCCCCGGCATAACCATGCCCTTGCAGATTCCTCCCCACCCAGTCGTTATGGTTGCCTAGGCCTTTGGGAAACAACGCAGTTGCCGAATTAAACAAGAGCCGCGGCGTCTCGGTCGCTGAGCAACAAACCACCACCACGCGGCAAGGCTGTTCATACAGCACGCCGTTTTGGTAATACTCTACGCCTGCCGCTTTGCTTCCGCTCTCCATCACGATTCGCTTAGCGGTAGCGCCTGTCTTCAACTGGCAGTGCTGCGTGGCAATGGCGCGCGGAATAACTGTCACGGCGGTGGAACTTTTGGCATTCACTTCGCAGGCGAAGCCGACGCAGTGCGGGCATGCGACACAAGCCGGACGTCCGCCATAGGCTACCGAATTGATCGCCATTGGAATGGGGAAAGGATGCCACCCTAGCCGTCCCGCCGCTCCGTATAACAACGTCGCTTCCGCGCCCAGCGGCAAAGGCGGCATGGGATACGGTTTCTGCCTCGGCGGCTCGAACGTATTCGCACCGGCTTTGCCCGAGACACCGATCTCCCATTCCGCTTTGGTATAGAAAGGTTCCAAATCCTGATAAGAAATGGGCCAGTCCTCCATGGAACTTCCGTTAGGCGCTCCATACGTGGACCGCATGCGGAAATCCTTCTCCATATAGCGCCACGCCATGGCCCCGTAGCTCATCGTGCCGCCGCCAACACACGCCGCTACGTTGTTGTAGACTCCTTCGCTGGGCAGCACCTTTCGATATTGACCCGGAGCCACCTGCACCAGCCGGACGTAGTGCTCATCGTCCGGGCCGAAGGCATTACCCAGCACGGTGACACGCTGGCTGCGCAGTTCGTCATGCCCGGTCTCGGCGAACGTCTGCAGCCTGCCGCGTTCCAGCAGGACCACGTTATGGCCTGCCAAGGACAATTGTTCGGCAACAACGCCTCCACCCGCGCCCGCGCCGACCACCACCGCATCCACCGCAGGCAGCTTCAATGGCCGTGCCCTCCCATCACTTCTTCCACGCCCAACATGCGCCAGCTGATGTCGTTGCGATTTCCGCCATGTGCCGGACTGCCATAGAACCCTTGCATGGTCTGCTCCACCACCAGCCGGAAGAAGGCGCGGAGTTCCGGCGGCGCGGTCTTTTCCAAAGTCATCAGGCACTTGGTCCGCTCTTCCGCCGGAAGCTCTAGAAAATCTGCGCCCGTCAGTTGCCGGCAGAAGTTTTGCAGCGCGGGCAGCCCGCCATGATAATCCGCCGCAAAGCGTTTCAGCGGACCGGCCAGCTGCGCATCCAGATAATAAAGGACTCCTGCCTCTTTAGCGCCCGCTACGTCATCCGCGGGAATGATCCGTTCACAAAGGGCCTCGACCAGAGCCGCTTCCGTAACCGAAAACGTTTTGAGCGGAGCAGCCGCATACAGCGGTGCGGCCAGAGCGAGCAACAAAGTCCGGCGGTCTATCTGCATGTTCGTAAGTCGCACCCATCATATGACGTCCCGGCATCTTTGATCTAATAAGCAAACCCACATGTTGAGGAAAACAATCTTCGCTCTGTTGTTCGCTTCGCCCGCATGGGCCGAGAGTTGCGATCTTGCCGCCAAGCTCCACATCCCCAACACCGTCATCACCAGCTCGGAAGTGGTCACCAGCGGAGTCTTTGCTCCGCCCACCGGACATCTCCTCACCGGCCTGCCCGCCTTCTGCCGCGTTGCCGCCACACTAAAACCTACTCCCGACTCCGATATTCGAATCGAAATTTGGCTGCCGCAATCCGCCTGGAACGGCCGTCTGGAAGGAACCGGCAATGGCGGGTTTGCCGGTAAGATCGCCTATGGATCACTGGCGAACGGCCTCAAACTCGGCTACGCCGTAACCAATACCGATATGGGCCTCGCCACTCCCGCCGGCGCGGACGCAAGTATCTTCGTGAACCATCCCGAGCGCTGGGCGGATTGGGGGTACCGCGCCACGCATGAAATGACCGTCGCCGCCAAGCAAGTGGTCAAGGCATACTATGGGCGCGATGCGAACCACGCCTACTTTTCCGGCTGCTCCACCGGCGGGGAACAGGCCCTCATGGAAGCCGAGCGCTTCCCGGACGACTATGACGGCATTGTGGGCGGCGCGGCTGCACAAAATCGTACCGGCGTACACGTCAGCATCCTTTGGAACTTCGTGGCTACGCGCAAGGAACCTGGCGCCTATATTCCCGCCGCGAAACTTTCCACTTTGACCAAGGCCGTGGTAGCCGCCTGCGACAACTCAGACGGCGTCAAAGACGGACTAATCGCCGACCCGCGCAAATGTTCTTTCGATCCAGCCTCGCTTCTGTGCAGCAGCGACGACAGCGATACGTGTTTCACCCGGGCGCAAGTAGACACGGTGAAGCGGCTTTATGCCGGACCGGAGAATCCGCGCACGGGACAAAAGATATATCCCGGTCTTCCGCCCGGAAGTGAATTCGGTTGGGGAGCCCTGGGCGCAGTGCCTGGGCCGCAAGCGATCCCACCATTCGAACCGATTTTCAAATGGGCCTTCGGCTCTAACTGGGATTGGCGCACTTTCAATTTCGACCGCAGCAACGCATTGTTCAATCAAAAACTAGCGGGCAATGTCAACGCCAACAGCCCGGATCTGGATCGGTTCCGCGCGAAAGGCCATAAGTTCCTCATGTATCATGGCTGGGCCGATTGGCTGGTCGCGCCCGACGAGTCTTTGAATTACTACACCGCCGTAACTTCCCGCTATAACAAACAAGTGAGTAACTTCTACCGTCTTTTTATGCTTCCCGGCATGGCGCACTGCAGCGGCGGCCCTGGACCCGATAACTTCGATCCGCTAAGCGCCGTCGTAAAGTGGGTGGAACAAGGTTCTGCTCCAAACGAATTGATCGCGACCAAGTACACTGCCAATCAGCCGCCCCGGACAGTGCTGCTGCAGCGCCCCGTATGTCCGTATCCTGAAATAGCCCGTTATAAAGGAACAGGCAGCACGAATGAGGCCGCCAGCTTCACGTGCATGGCCTCGCCCGCCCACTAACTTACACTTATGCGTTTACAAGATAAAGTCGCTCTGGTTACCGGCGCCGCGTCCGGCATCGGCAAAGCAATCGCCTCCAAATTCGCGGCGGAAGGAGCCAAGGTCGTCATTGCCGATCTGGATCTCCGTCTGTCTGAAGCTACAGCCGTGGAAATCACGAGTGTCACGGGTGGCCAAGCCCTGGGACTGGCCATGGACGTCACGGACGAGGAGTCCGTCGAATCAGGTGTCGCAAGGATAATCCGCGAATTTGGCGGCGTCGACATATTGGTCAGCAACGCCGGAAACCAAATCATCTCCAGCATCGACAAACTGCCATTCAGCGACTGGAAAAAGATTATGAGCGTTCATCTGGACGGTGCGTTCCTCACCACGCGCGCCTGTTTGCGCCACATGTACGCTTCCGGCAATGGTGGCTCCATCTTGTACATGGGGTCAATCCATTCGAAAATGGCGTCGGTTCTGAAAGCCCCTTACGTCGCCGCGAAGCACGGCATCGTCGGATTGTGCCGCGCTGTAGCCAAAGAGGGAGCGCCCCATAAGGTGAGAGCCAATACAATTTGTCCAAGTTTCGTTCGCACTCCACTCGTCGAAAAACAGATTCCGGAACAAGCCCAGATACTCGGCATCTCTGAAGAGGACGTAGTGAAAAAGGTCATGCTCAAAGACACTGTAGACGGCGAGTTCGCCACCACCGATGAATTAGCCGAAGCGGCTGTCTTCCTTACCTCCCAGAAGACCCTCGCTCTAACCGGACAATCTCTGATGGTAAGTCACGGCTGGGTCATGGAGTAAGTCATAGAAATAGGTCATGGAGTAAGTGACTCACCCTCCGCCGACCGCCGCAACAATTTAAATCCGAAGTCGCCCGCAAATCCCTGCTTGAGTTTTAAATCAATCCACAGCAGCGCCAGCGGCTCCAGCATGCGCGCGCTTCTCAGCGGACCAACATCGACAGGCTCAAATCCGGCCGCCTCGATCAATGGCCGCACAGCACTTTTAGCGTCGACATCATCGCCGCAGAAATAGCCATCGGCAAGTAACCCGGCAAATTGGGCATTGCCGAAAAGGTAAGCGCCTATGGTATTGAATGCCTTCACCACGCGCGCCCGTGGAGCCCAGTTCGCAATCATCTCGCCGCCCGATGTCGTCGTACCTACTTCGAGGCTTTGCAAATCACTCCCCACCGGGTTGGTTGCATCGATAATAATCTTGCCGCTGCATCCGCCGGCTTCGCGCAAACTCTCCTGCGCCGCCGGCCAAGGTACGCACAGAGCGACAATCTCCGCCTTCGAGACGGCGTCGGCCACGGTGGTGATCCGTGCGCCTGTCGCTTCTTTTAATTTGCGCGCACGCTCGCTTCCCGTATCGCGGACCCCGGCCCAAACCGTATGTCCTCGCATTGTCCACAGGCGGGCGAGCGCGCCCCCGATATTGCCAACTCCAATAACCGCTGTCGTCATCCATAGCCTGTATAGCATTCGATCGAGGGGGGTCGCAAGTAGGCACAAAAAAGTGCATGGCGGGAACAACACCCACATAGTAGAGTCTGGGAGATCGCTCAATCATGCTTCTCAAAGACTGTCCAGTCTCCGTCGCGCTACACGTCATCGGAGGCAAATGGAAGCCGCTGCTGCTCAACGAACTGAAGTCCGGCACTCTTCGCTACGGCGAACTTCGCCGGCGTGTTCCGGAGGCATCGCCCAAAGTGCTCACGGAACAGTTGCGCCAACTGGAGGCATTGGGAATCGTGCAAAGAACATCCGCCGGCAGCGCAACTCCACGCACCGAGTACAAGCTGACGCCTTACGGCCGAACGCTAAGCCCGATTCTCGCCCGTCTCTGTAAATGGGGTGAGCTTCACCGCCAACGTTGTGAATAAGTGATCCCCTATCCTGATCAAATGATCCGCGCTCTTCTCTGCCTGCTCGTCGCCGCGCTCTCGCTGCCCGCCCAGGCACCCGCGCCCTTTGAAGTAGAAGAAGCCACCATCGCCCAGGTGCACGACGCCATGCAGGCTGGCCGTCTGACCTGCCGGGCGCTTGTCGATCAGTATCTAAAACGCATCGACGCGTACGACAAGAACGGTCCGGCCATCAACGCCATCGTTCTTATCAATCCCGCCGTTAAAGACCAGGCAGAGGAATTAGACCGCCGCTTTTCGCAGTCCGGCCTCACCGGACCGCTGCATTGTGTTCCGCTCATCGTGAAAGATAACTTTGAGACCAAAGGTTTGCGGACCACTGACGGCGCGCTTGCCTTGGCCGGTTATATCCCGGATAAAGATGCCTTCGAAGTGAAGCGCGCGAAAGAGGCCGGCGCCCTGGTGCTGGCCAAGTCCAACATGGCCGAGTGGGCCTTCAGCCCGTACGAAACCGTCAGTTCCATCCTGCCGGGCTACACCAAAAATCCCTACGCGCTTGACCGCGTCACCGCCGGTTCCAGTGGAGGAACAGCCGCCGCCATCGCCGCCAGCCTTGGCTTAGTCGGGCTCGGCAGCGATACCGGAAACTCCATCCGCGGCCCTTCGTCGCATCAGGCTCTCGTGGGCATACGCTCCACCATGGGCCTCACCAGCCGGGCCGGTGTTCTACCGCTCAGCCTCTTGGCCGATATCGCTGGCCCCATCGCGCGCACCGTCGAAGATGCCGTCAAAGTCTTTCAGGTAATCGCCGGTGAAGATCCGACTGATCCCGTCACCGCCGCCGCAAAAGCGCATCCACCGCCAAACTACGCCGCGTCTCTCAATCGCGATGCTCTCCACGGCGCCGTCATCGGCGTCCTGCGCCAGGCATATGAACGCGACACCACCGATCCGGAGATCACCCGCATCTTCCTTTCTGCCGTGGACGATCTGCACCGCGCTGGAGCAACTATCATCGATCCCGCCACAGTCGACGGGCTCGATTCCATCAAACGCCCGCGCGATCTCGGCCCTTGCATGGGTTTCAAATACGACATCAACCGCTATCTAGCCGCACAGGGCGACCGCGTGGCCATGAAGAGTCTAACCGAAATCATCAAGTCCGGCGGCTTCCACCCTTCCGCCCAGCGCCGTCTCGAGCAAGCCGAGAAAGGCCCTGAAAACGGTCCCGATACGCCCGCCTGCCAGGCCGAAACTGCCTACCGGGAAAAGGTTCGCGAGGCCGTTCTACATACTATGGAAAAATTAAAACTGGACGCCTTCGTCTACCCGACCTGGAGTAATCCTCCGCGCCTCATCGGCGACCTCAATTCGCCCGCAGGTGACAACAGCCAGTTCTATTCGCCCACTACCGGCTTCCCCGCCATCAACGTCCCCATGGGCTTCACACGCGGCGGTACGCTACCCGCGGGCATAACCATCTACGGCCGGGCTTGGTCTGAAACGGCCCTTCTCAAATATGCCTATGCTTACGAACAGGCCACTCAGCATCGCCGCCCGCCCGCAGCCACTCCACCCTTGCGCTAACAGGGCTCAGGACGGTTCTTTGCGCTGCCAGCCGCTGCAGCGCAAGACCGGCAAGCGCGGATATTTAGGGAAGGCCGGGTTTGTTTCCGAAAGCAAGCATCTATAAAAAACAGATCCCTTATCGGAAGTCATTACTTTCACGTGTGCGCACGTCACGCACAGGCCCGCGCCGGGTGTGTATGACAGTTTACACATTGTTTACACTCCTTCAACACGCTAGCCTCGGCCAAAAATTTACCATCGAAGCGAGGATAACTACTCGATGCATTTCACCTTTATTTCCACCAAACGGTTGCAAGCGTCCCTGCTTGGCATCGCATCCCTTTTCTTTAGCGCA
>DATHIZ010000637.1:0-6116 GCA_035316385.1 Bryobacteraceae bacterium
CGGGAGCCTTTTTCTTATACTCGTAGGAAGTGTTAAACATAGATAAGACATGGCACAAGTAAAAGCCACTCCCAAGACATACGACGTCGTAATTGTCGGCTCCGGCGCAGGAGGAGGCGTCGCGGCTCACGTGCTTGCGAACGCTGGCGCGAAAGTCTGCATCGTCGAAGCCGGTGAAATGTTCGACTGCAGAAAAGATACGAAGATGTTCCAATGGCCCTACCAGGTGCCCCACCGCGGCGCCGGTACGCACGAGAAGTCTTGGGGCGCGTTTGACGCCACGACCGTCGGCGGCTGGCAAGTGCCCGGCGAGCCCTACGTCAATGCTCCCGGCTCGGAATGGACCTGGTGGCGCGCTCGCATGCTGGGCGGCCGCACCAATCACTACGGCCGCATCTCGCTCCGCATGGGGCCTTATGACTTCAAGCCTTACAGCCGCGATGGCAAGGGTTTTGACTGGCCTATCACCTACGACGATCTGGCCCCCTACTACGACAAGGCCGAAGAACTGATTGGCGTATTTGGGACGCACGAAGGCCTGGAGAACACGCCCGACGGTAAATTCCAGCCCGCTCCCGCTCCGCGCGGCTACGAACGCCTCATCAAAGCAGGCTGTGACAAGCTGAATATCCCCTGTGTTCCGTCGCGCCTGGCGATTCTCACCCAGCCCTTGAATGGCCGTCCGGCGTGCCATTATTGCGCCCAGTGCGGCCGTTCCTGTGGCGTCAATGCCAACTTCAATTCGCCCGGCGTTCATATTTTCCCGGCCATGAAGACGGGCAACCTGACCTTGCTGACCGGCGCCATGGCGCGGGAGGTCTTGGTCGGCCCGGATGGCATGGCCGCTGGCGTCTCCTACGTGGACAAGAAGACCCGGACCGAAATGGAAGTGCGCGGCAAGATCGTGGTCCTGGCCGCCAGTTGTTGCGAAACCGCCCGCATCCTGCTCAATTCCAAAAGCAGCCAGTATCCCAATGGACTCGCTAATGAAACTGGCCTGGTGGGCCGTTACATTATGGATACGGTCGGCGCCGAAACGGGTGGATTTCTGCCTATCCTGCAAGATCTGCCCCCGCAAAATGAAGATGGCGTGGGCGGCATGCACATGTACATGCCCTGGTGGAACTACAAACAGCAGCTAGCCAACAAGATGCCGTTTGCCCGCGGCTATCACATCGAGCTCGGCGGCGGACGTGGAATCCCCGGCCCCGGCGCGCTGAGCGGCTACCCCACCCAATGGCTCGGCGGCGGCTACGGCGTCGAGATGAAGAAGAATTTGCGCAGGCTGTACGGTTGTGATGTGCATTTCTCCGGCCGCGGCGAAATGATCCCCAACGAAGACAGCTATTGCGAAATCGATCCCAATGTGGTCGACCAGTGGGGCATTCCCGTCTTACGCTTCCATTTCAAATGGAGCCAGGATGAAATCCTGCAAGCCAAACACATGCAGGAAACGTTCCAGGAAATCATCCATGCCATGGGTGGCATCGTCACGAACACCTACGGCGAGGACCAGAATTGGGGCATTAAGCGCGGCGGAGAGATCATTCACGAAGTGGGCGCGACCAAAATGGGTGCGGATGCAAAGACTTCCGTGCTGAACCAGTACGCTCAGTCTTGGAGCTGTAAGAATCTGTTTATTACCGATGCGGCGCCGTTCGCCAGCAATGCGGACAAGAATCCAACCCTGACGATTTCCGCTTTGGGCTGGCGCACATCCGACTACATCGTCGATCAGGTCAAGAAATTCAACGTGAAGGTTTGATTGGAAGCTTTTGATTGGAAGGTTTTGAGCATTTACTATGGCAGATAAAAAACAACCGGAACCCGTCGGCCCCAGCGTCAGCCGCCGCGACATGTTCAATATCATCGGCTCTGTTCCGGTGCTCGCGGCAGTAACCGCCGGGACTGCTGCTGCTCGGCCCGTGGATGGCCACGCGCACACGGCGCATAAGGCCCAGGCCGCTCCCGCCGCCAAAGGGCCTTATGTCCGGCAAACCTTCGATGAGCGTCAATGGAAGACGGTCCGGGTTCTCTGTGATCTCATCATTCCCGCTGACGACCACAGCGGCAGTGCCTCCCAAGCGGGAGTGCCGGAGTTCCTGGACGATTGGCTCGCCTTCCGCACTAAGGAAGACGGCAATGAGAATTTGCGCGCGCAGATTTTGGGCGGCCTGATGTGGCTCGATCGCGAGAGCCGCAAGCTGGCGCAGACCGAATTCGCCAGTGCCCCTGTCGCGCAGCAGAAGCAAATTCTGGATCGCGTCGCCTACCCCAAGCGCGCCGCCAAGGAAGACCATAACTGGGTCGTATTCTTTAACCAGTTCCGCAGCCTGACCGTGAGCGGTTTCTATTCGAGCAAAATGGGTGTGGGTGATCTTCCTTATCTGGGCAATGTCGCTGTTGCCGAATGGAAGGGTTGCGATCCTAAAGTGTGGGCCATTATCGAAGAACGTCAGAAGAACGGCTACAAGGGAATTCTAGAAGCAAAGCCTTGGGCTACGTCGTAACGCTCATCCTGGCAGCGCTGTTTGCCATAAGCTGCGCGAGTTCCGCGCAGGCGCCTGTTCCCCAGCAGAACCAGCTCGACCTCTGGTATTACCATCACAGCTATCTCACCAACGACGAAGCTGTTGTAAAGAGCAAGGCTCTCATCGACAAAGCCGCCGCCGCGGGCTACACCGGCGCCGTGTTCTGGGACACCAGCTTCGACTTCATGGGCGATGCCTTCTGGCCCATCGAGAACCAGGACCGCATGAAGGAAGTAATGAAGTACGCCCGGAAGAAGCATCTGAAAACAGTTGCTTTGACCGGCTTCGTGGGCTGGTCGAATGATCTGCTGTCCATCAATCCGAACTGGGCGGAAGCATCGCGTATTGTCGGCGCTCAATTCACCGTCGATGCCTCAGGCCGGAAGCTGAACCTCAATAACAGTTTCTCCGGGCTGGCCAACAGCAGCTTTGAAGCCGGTAAGTCCAATTGGGATACTGGCGACCACGACGTGAACACCACGCAGAACGGCCGCGGCGGGAGTTTTGCCGCTACCGTGGTGGATGCGAAAGCCAACAGCCGCCTGCGCCAGACAATTACTCTGAAGCCGTGGCGTCAATATCACCTTTCGTTGTGGATGAAGACCGCCAAATTCCGGGGTGGCCCCATGGTGGAAGTCCTCGACTCCAACAATGCAAAGATGCGCTTTAACGCCAGTCTTCCCGCCAACGGGGACCACGCTTGGACTCAGCTCGACTATTTGTTCAATAGCCAGGACACCACGGCCGCCGACCTGTATCTGGGTGTCTGGGGCGGTAGTTCCGGCATCATTTCCTTCGACGACGTGGTGCTCGAAGAGACAGCGTTCGTTTACCTGGAGCATAGTGCGGGCGCGCCGTTCAAGCTCTATGACCCGGCCAATCCCGCTACCGTCTATCGCCAGGGGGCAGACTACAACCAGGTACTCGATCCCGATATGCATGCCCCCACCCGGCCGGCCTTTCATAACGTCTTTCATTGGCCTCCTACCGCGACCCTGCCCGCGGGCACTTCGCTAAAGCCGGGACAAGTCGTGGCCGCCGATTTCTACGCCGTATTTCCGATGACCATGTCCACGGAAACTTCGGTGTGTCTCACCGAGCCGGGCTTCTATAAATGGATGGGTGAAAATGCGAAAGCCGTCAAGCGGGTGCTGCCCCCTGACAGTGGCATCCTGCTCGGCTACGATGAAATTCGCCAGGCCAACTCCTGCTATGCCTGCCGGTCGCGGAACCTGACAGCCGGCCAGTTGCTGGCCTGGAGCATCGCAAAGTCAACCCATATCTATCAATCGGTCCTGCCGGAAACTCCGCTGTTCGTCTGGAGCGATATGTTCGATCCGCACCACAACGCGCACGACGACTATTACTATGTCGAAGGCGATCTCGCCGGCTCATGGAAAGGTTTGCCGGCCGGCGTCTCCATCATGAATTGGAACCTCGACCATCTCACCAAGTCGCTGACCTGGTTCTCCGGCCTCGATCCCAAGCAGTCTGTTGCCCATCGTCAGATGATTGCCGGCTTTTACGACAAAGGCGTAGGAGAGCCCGAAGCGCTGAAGGAATGGAAGCAGGCGGCCGGTATACCCGGCATCACCGGCATGATGTACACCACTTACGTCGACGATTATTCGCAGTTGCAGAGCTTCGCGACGGGTGCGAAAGCCGGTTGGCAAAAGTATTTGGCCAGCCTGGCGAAACGCTAGATGATGCGGCTTGCTGTCACACGAACTACTCCTTTGGGTTCGCGAGTCGAGTGCTTTAGAAAATGGCCCAAGGCGGCTGCGCCGATCGCTGCGGCCGTCGAAGCGAGGAACGCCACCACTAAGCTCAAGTTGGTTCTAGGAAGTACCGGCGATTCCGGCGGCTTCGCGGGATCTACAATGCGGATCGAGCTGTTCCGGAATCCGGTTTCGATTCCAGCGTCCTGCATGCGCCGTTCCAGATCGTCGTAGAGCGTTTTATCCGCGTCTGCCATTCGCTTCAATCGTTGATATTCCGCGGACCCTGCGTTGAGATCGTCGTCACCGGCTCCCTGCAGCCTGCGTTGGCGGCTCTCCGCCTGCCGCACTGCGTTGCTGCTCGCTTCGTCAAACTGGCGCTGCGCCTGCGCGAGGTCATTCGCTGCTTTTCTGCGCTCGTCGTCGTTCTTGCCGCTGGATACGTCCGCTAACCGCTGTTTGGCTTCATCTACGCGATCTTCAAGCTTGGTGAGTTCGCCCTGGTTTGGGAGCGCCGCAGCCCGCTGCTGCAGCCGGCCGCCCGTTTCTAATTCTTGCTCATACTGCGTCAAAGCCAGGCTGGAGCCGTCCATCTTCGTCCTGAGCTCCTCCAATTGCTTCTCCATAAAACTGGGAGGCCCCGTGTTTTTCGGATGGAGGTTGAACGTTTGCTCCACATATGACTGAGCAATTGCGTTCGCGACATCGGCCGCCAGTTGCGGATCGGGAGACCGGTAGCGAACCTCCAGAAGAGACGTATGCGCAAAGCGGCTTACTTTTAGCTGTCTCAAATGGACGGGAGCGCCTGTTTTGTCGCGCGCGCCGGACGGATTTTCCTGGCGCTGCAGGTCGTAGTGTTCCGCCACCGGCCGCAGCACGGAGTCGGAGTGAATGAGCTGCATCTGCGCGCCCATGAACGCGTCGGTGCTCTTGGAAAGCCGGCGGTCTACATCAATCTTTGCGGTCGCCTCATAGATCGGCGTCATGGCCGAACACGCGAGGTAGGTCACAAAAAGGGAGGTGGCTACAAAGGCGCCTATAGCTCCTCTCCGCTGCCAAATGGCATCTGAATAGGGAGGACGGGGAGGCGGCCGGAAACTCACCAATTCGGCCTTTAAAATGTTCTTCGCCATGAATTCGTGAAAAATTACCGCAACTGTCCACGACTTTAGCAGCCGTCAAAACATATGTCAACCCGGCCACATTTCGCTATCATCAACAAACATAAGTGCTTAGCTTCATTCGAGTATCCGGTGGAAACCACCCCCGCGCCGCGCAATGCAACAATGCAATTTGTGATTCTCGATCCTCTCGCGCAAGAGTCTCAAGTCCAGCCGCCCCTAGTCCAAATAGAAGGGCTCACCCGTCCCTCGCTTCCAGCTTGGCTCCGTAAAGGGCGGACGCACTTCCAATCCGTCCATTTGCTGAAGACGGAGTTGCGCCAGCGCCGGTTGCACACCGTTTGCGAATCGGCCCGCTGCCCCAACATCCACGAGTGCTTTCATCGTGGCGCGGCCACCTTCATGATTTTGGGTAACCTGTGCACGCGCGGCTGCGGGTTCTGCTCGGTTCCGAAAGGCTCTGCCGCCAAGAAGGAATTCACCTTGGACGCCGAAGAGCCGCGCAACGTCGCCGAGATGGCCGCGCAGATGCGTCTTCGCTATATCGTCATCACGGCGGTGAATCGCGATGATCTTCCGGACGGCGGCTCGACGCATTTCGCGGAGACGGTTCGTCAAGTCAAAGCGGCCTTGCCCGACGCCCGCGTGGAGGTTCTGACACCCGATTTTTGCGGTGATCTGGATGCCGTCGCCCGCGTTCTCGATGCCGGTCCGCATGTCTTCAACCACAACATGGAAACCGTGCG
>DATHIZ010000638.1:0-7417 GCA_035316385.1 Bryobacteraceae bacterium
CATCGCTGCTCTTGACGGCTGCCAGTGGCCTGTTTGCTTCTATAGACGGCACGGTAGTCAACCGTACCACCGGCAAACCGGAGGCCGGCGTCAGCCTTTCCCTCGTCAAACCGGGCCAGCAAGGCATGCAGACCTTGGGCACGACTGTGAGCGATGCCGCCGGCCATTTCGTCTTCGAAAAAGATCAGCCTGGCGGCGGTCCCCAGCTTCTGCAGGCAGTCTATAAAGGCGTTAACTACAACAAGTTGATGACGCCCAACATTCCTACTTCCAACGTCCAACTGGAAGTATACGAAGCCACCAAGACGGCATCCGTGGCGCGCATTGAGCAGCAGATGATGCTGATTGAGCCGAACGCCAGTCAGATTGCCGTCACTGAAACCGTGATCGTGCGCAACGATTCGAAGACCACTTTTAATAACGAAGAGACGGGCGGCATGCGTTTCTACGTGCCTCCCGCCGCCAACGGACAGGTCCGCATCAATGCCCAGGGCCCGCAGGGCATGCCTTTGCCGCGCGCCGCCGAGAAGACGGACCAAACCGACGTCTACAAGGTGAACTTCCCGGTGAAGCCCGGCGAGACGCAATTTGAAGCGACCTATGTGCTTCCCGCCGGTTCGCCGTTCACTCTGCGCGGCCGGCTTCCTGGCGTGAAAGGCATGCCCTCGGGGCCGCTGCATCTCATCGTTCCCCCGGGCGTTGCGCTAGCCGGTAACGATGTGCAGAACGCCGGGACCGAGCCCAAAACGCAAGCGACCATTTACACCGTGATCGCGCCGGACGCCTTTTCGGTGGATGTCTCCGGTGTAGGCTCCTTGCGTACTCCCGCCGGTGGACCCGCCGCCGACAATAGCGACGCTCCCCAGGTAGTGGAAGGGCCGCCCCAGATTTACCGTCACCTGCCCTGGCTGCTGGCTTGCACGCTCTCCATCCTGGCCGTCGGTCTGATTTTCCTGTTCCGCAATTCGCCGGTCCGCTCGCCCTACGCTAAATGACCGGAATCATAGAAATCGAGCGGCTGTGGAAGTACCACGGCGATTATGCGGCTTTGCGCGACTGCACGCTCACGATTTATGAAGGTTCCTGCTGTGCTCTGTTAGGGCGCAATGGGGCGGGGAAGACGACTCTGCTACGGATTCTGGCTGGCCTGTCGCCCTATCAACAAGGCAGCGTGAAACTGTTCGGTGAGAAGCCGCGCAGCGATAAGGCGCGGCGGCAAGTTGGCTTTTTGGGCCATGGCATCGGGGTTTACGAAGATCTTTCAGCACGCGAAAATCTGGATTTCTTTGCCGGAATTTCCGGTGTCGCCCAACCGCGCGCGGTGGCCACTTCCTGGCTGCAGCGCGTGGGGTTGGAACGGGTGGCAGGGATGCCCGTCCGCCAGTTTTCGCGAGGCATGCGGCAGCGCCTGGCGCTCGCTCGCGCGTTTCTGCATGCGCCCAAAGTGCTGCTCCTGGACGAGCCCTTTACTTCACTAGACGACCGCGCCATCGCGATGCTGAGCGAGTTGTTGATTGAATCACGGCAACGTGGTGCGACCATCGTTCTTTCCACGCACCAACTGCGCGAAGCGCTGGCGATCGCGTCACACGTGGCGCTCGTCGAAAACGGCCGCCTTCGCTATACAGGCGAGCGCACCCAGGAGATGCTGGATGACACCGGCCTGCTCTATCGTCTGCATACCGAACTGGGAGCCGCGTAGATGCTCCGGCAGGCGCTCTCCGTCGCGCGCAAAGACCTTTCCATCGAACTTCGGACCAAAGAATCTTTAAACGCTTCCATCGCTTTTGCAATTTCCATTTTGCTGTTGTTTAGTTTCGCGTTCGATGCGGTCTTACAGGATACCGTCAATTTCGCGGCAGGCCTGCTGTGGCTGGTCGTCGCCTTTGCGGGAGCGCTGGTCTTCAATCGCGGGTTTGCGCGGGAGTTGCCGAACGAGTGCCTGGATGCGTTGCTCGCCTCGCCGCTCTCAGCCGCCAGTCTCGTCATTGGTAAAGCACTGGCCAATTTAGCAATGCTGCTGGTCGTGGAGCTTGTCTCGCTGGTGGTGTTCGGCATCTTTTTCAATGTGCATTGGACGACCCATCCGCTGTTTCTGGCCATTTTGTTCCTCCTGGCGACCTGGGGGATTTCGCTCCTGGGCGCCGTCTTCGGAGCCCTGACGGTAAATTTGCGCCTACGCGAGTTAATGCTGCCGGTGATCATTTATCCGGTTTTGGTCCCTTTGCTGATTGCCGCGATTGAAATCACGAACACGCTGCTCAGTATTCAGCCCGTGGGCGCCACCGAATTCGCCTGGGGTAAGATGCTTGTGGTTTTTGACATTGTTTTTACAGCCCTCGCTGTGTTCCTGGCCGACACTATACTGGTGAATTAAGACACAATAGATTTATGCGCGAGAAAGTAGCGATCGGTTTAGGGACGGCATCGGCACTGCTGCTCACCTACACGCTGTATCAGATGTTCATGGTGCTCTCGGATGAGGTGCTGCAAGGCGCCATCTACCGGATCATGTTCTTTCACGTCCCGGCGGCCATGATTGGCATGATCGGTTTTTTCGTGGCCCTCACCATGAGCGTGCTTTATCTTTCAAGCGGACATCTCCGCTATGATGCGCTGGCGGCCTCCATCATAGAAGTTTCGGTCATTTTTGCCACGGTGAATATCGTCACCGGTAGCATTTGGGCGCGCATCATTTGGGGCGTCTGGTGGGTTTGGGATTACCGGCTTACCTCTCAATTGGTTTGCATTCTGATTTTTGCCGGTTACTTGATGATGCGCCGCGCCATCGACGAACCAACGCAGCGCGCCCGCCTGTCCGCCGCGCTCTGCATCTTTGGCTGTGTGGATGTGGTGATCGTTTGGAAATCGATCGAGTGGTTCCGCAATAACCATCCGGGTCCGGTATTAACTTTTCGCACCGGCGGGGGGACGATGGACCCGTCCATGGAGCACGTGCTTTACTGGAACCTTTTGGCGCTGCTGCTGCTAGGTATCGCGCTGGTGCTGGTGCGCACGCGGCAGGATGATATGGCTCGGGAAATCGATTCGTTGCGGCGCTTGGCGAACGCCTCCGCATAGTAGGAAGATATATGGACCAACGCAATTTCGTTTTCATGTTTTACGGCTTTCTGGCCGCTTGGCTGATTGTCGTGGGATATGTAATTAGCTTGGCGCGCCGCGGGGCACGCCTCAAAAAAGAGCTCGAAGACGTAAAGCAACTGGCCGGATCGGCGCAGGCCCAACCCGGACGGCTCGAAGATAGAGTGCGCTAGCTAACTTCTTCTAGTTAGTTACATCAGCCCGCCACATTTGCGCTAGAATGCAACATGCGGCGACGTTCTGCGCTTTGTTTACTCCTCTCTCTTAATTTCCTGGATTTGATGTTTGCAGCCGGTAAACGGCCGCTTACGCATGCCGATTACGACAGTTGGCGGCACATCCAAAACCAGCAGCTTTCCAACGATGGACATTATCTGGCCTATGCGTTGTTCCCGCAGGAAGGCAATGGCGAACTGATTGTCCGGGATCTGAAAACGGGTAAGGAACAGCGCCAGCCCATTGGCCAACTGCCACCGCCCCCGCCCGTGAATTTCGCCAATCCGCAGCAGGAGGATGGGCCGCCCCCGGTCACTGGCATCGCGGTAAAGTTTTCCGCCGACAGCCATTCTTTGGTGTTCGCCACCTTTGCCGCGCGCGAGGATGTGGAGAAGGCGAAGCGCGAAAAACGCAAACCGGCGGACATGCCCAAGGGCGACGTGGTGATGATGAACCTCACTTCGGGCGCAGTCTTTCGTGCACCGCACACGAAGGATTTTCAACTGCCTACCGAGGGGAACGGCTGGGTCGCGTATCTGCAGCTGCCTGAGAGAGCCGCCTCGGAAAAACCGAAGAGGGTTGAACCCGGCGAGCTCGTCCTGCGTAGCCTCACCGACGGCAGCGAGCGCAAATTTGCCGGCGTGACGGAATACACGCTAACCAAGGACGCCAAGACACTGGTGTATGCCGCGGAAACGGACGCCGATACCAGCGGCGTTTACACGGTCAAACCCGGCGATTCCGCCGCGCCGGCCGCCTTGCTCTCGGGAAAAGGCAGATACAGTAAGCTTTCCTGGGACATGGAGCAAACCCGTCTCGCGTTTGTAAGTGACAAGGACGACGCCGCGGCGGCGCACCGGCCCCGCTACAAGCTATATGCCTGGGACCGCAAAGCCCCCGCCGCCAGTGAACTGGTCTCTACCGAAACTCCCGGTTTCCATCCGGGATGGGTGATTTCGCCAAGGTCCTCGATTACCGTAGCCGAAGGCGGCAACCGCATCTTCTTCGGCGCCGCGCCCGCTCCTCCGGCCGAGAAAGCCCCCGACAACACGCCTGCCGATGAACGTGTTTCGGTCGATCTATGGTCGTGGAAAGACGACTATATTCAACCAATGCAGAAAGTACGCGCCGGTGTGGAACGCGCGCGTTCCTACCGCGCGATGTTCGACGTTGGAACTGGGAAGTTTATTCAACTTGCTACTTCCGACATGTATGAACTCGTTCCCAGCAGGGATGGCTCCTTTGCTATGGGTGAGGACGACCGCGCTTACCGCCGCATGCAGGAATACGACGCACGCTATCAGGATTCCTACCTCGTGAACACTGCCACCGGCGAGAGAAAGCTGGTAGCCAAGAAATATGTGGGCCGCATGGACTGGTCGCCCGACTCCAAATATGCCGTTTACTACGACGGCAAAGACTGGATTTCCGTAGCGACGCCGGGTGGAGAGCCGGTTAACTTAACCGCGAAGCTGGTTCTGAAATTCGGCCGCGAAGACTACGATTCCCCCTCTAGGCCGCCTTCCTATGGCTTGGCGGGTTGGACGAAAGATAGCCAGTACGTGCTGCTCTATGACCGCTTCGATATTTGGCAAGTCCGTCCGGACGGATCGTCGGCCGTGAACCTCACGCAAGGCTTGGGCCGCAAAGAACAGTTGGCGTTCCGCGTAGTCCGGTTCGATCGCGGCGATCATGCTCCGCGCTGGATTGATCCCGCGAAGACGCTCGTTCTGCGCGCTGAAAATGAAGAGACGCGCGAGACCGGCTTCTACAAGACCACCGTGAGCGCCACCACGCCGCCGGAAAAGATGATGATGCTGCCCAAGTCTTTCGCCGTGCCGGTCAGCGCGCGCGACGCGGACGTCTACGTCACAGCCGAATCCACCTTTAGCCAGTATCCCGATCTGCTCATTACCGACCACACCTTTCGCGATTTCAAGAAAGTGACAAATGCGAATCCGCAAATGGCCGGCATCTCGTGGGGCACTTCTGAACTGATTCACTTTGAAAACGTCGACGGCGTGAAGCTTTCGGGCACTCTGTATAAGCCCGAGAATTTCGACCCTAAAAAGAAGTACCCGATGATCGTCTATATCTACGAGCGCCTGTCGCAAGGCGTGTATAACTTCATCGAACCGCGGCCGCAGCACACCATCAACGTGAGTTATTACGTGAGCAACGGCTACCTGGTGCTGGAGCCGGATATTGCGTATGTTATCGGTTACCCGGGCCAGAGCGCGCTCAATTGCGTCCTGCCGGCCATTCAGTCCGTAGTGAATCAGGGCTTCGTGGATGAAAAGGCAATTGGCATTCAGGGCCATAGTTGGGGCGGCTACCAGATCGCCTATATGGTCACTCGCACGAACCGTTTCCGCGCCGCCGCCGCCGGAGCGCCGGTCGCCAACATGATCAGCGCCTACGACGGGATCCGCTGGGGTCCCGGTATTCCGCGTCAATTTCAATACGAGCACACACAAAGCCGCATCGGCGGCACGCCTTGGCAGTATCCCTTACGCTACATCGAGAATTCGCCGATCTTCATGGCTGACCGCGTGACCACGCCGCTGCTGATGATCCACAACGATGCTGACGACGCGGTGCCGTGGTACCAGGGCATCGAGTATTTTCTGGCGCTGCGGCGGTTAGACAAAGAAGCATATATGTTCTCCTACAACGGCCAGCCGCATGGCCTGCGCAGCCGCCCCGATCAAAAAGATTATGCGATCCGGCTGCAGGAGTTCTTCGATTACTATCTGAAGGGCGCGCCCAAGCCAGACTGGATGGAACATGGTATTCCGTTCCTGGACAAGCCAGGCGCAGCCCTGCCGACTGACTCGGATATGGACGGGGACGAGCCGGATTCGGAACAGCCGGATTCGGAACAGCCGGATTCGGAACAGCCGGATTCGGCGCAGCCGGATGTGTCCCAGTCTCCTTCCTATCAGCATTGATGTTTCGATTGTGGTTATTCGTAGCATTGCTCCTACAGGCGAGCAGTATGCAGCCGGCGCCGCTGAACAAACGGCGCCAGGCTGCAATGGACAAAGATCTAATTGAAGTCACCATACCGAAGCTCGAAACGCTGTACGCTGCTCACAAATACACCGTCACGGAAGTAGTGCGGTGGTACATCGCGCGAATCGACAAATATAACGGCGTCTATCGAGCCGTCCAGAATATAGACCGGGCTGGTGCGCTTGCTGCCGCTGCCGCCGAGGATTCAGCCGCAAGGACCGGCGGCCGTGGCTTTCAACGCGGTCCGATGTGGGGCGTACCCATCGTGATCAAGGCCAACACCAGCATCCAAGGCTTGATTACTACCGATGGTTGGCAAGGCTACCAGATTCCCGGACATCAGCTCACCGCCCCCAAAGACGCGATGGTAGTCATGAAACTGCGTGCGGCCGGCGCAGTCATCCTTGGGCAGAGCAACATGCCCGACTTCGCGGCAAGCGACACCAACCGGAGTACTGCCTTCGGGCGCACCGGCAATGCCTACGATGTCCGCTTCAGCCCCGGTGGTTCCTCCGGAGGAACCGTTACCGCGATCACTTCAAACTTTGCGGTTCTGGGAACCGGGACAGATACTGCCAATTCCATCCGGATGCCCGCGGCCACAAGTGCCGTGATCGGTTTTCTACCGACGCGCGGTCTGGTCAGTATTGCCGGAATCGCCCCGCTCGACTGGCTGTCGGACAATACAGGGCCCATTGCACGCAGCGTGACGGACGCGGCTATTGGACTCGGCGTGATGGCCGGCGAAGATCCGCTGGACTTTCGTACTACCGGATCCGTTGCCAAGGCACAGCCTGGACCTTACACGCAGTATCTAAAGGCGGACGCGCTGCGGGGCAAACGTTTTGGTGTCCCCGCGTTCATTATCAAAAATACTGCGGAGGGGCGCGGCAGCCTGCGGCCGGAAACGCGCGCGGTGTTCATGAAAGCCATCGAAGGCCTGCGCGCCGCTGGCGCAATCGTTGTATTTGATGACTCAATCCTGCCGGAAAGCTTTGCCGATGCCGTGCGCGGAATCAGCACAAGGCCGTACCGGCTCGAAGGTACGCAGACCTTCCTGAAGATCTATGGTCCCGCTGAATAT
>DATHIZ010000639.1:0-27581 GCA_035316385.1 Bryobacteraceae bacterium
AGCACGGATGCACTCGTCAAGAAGTTGGAAGAACTCGCGCCCGAGAAAGCCCCGGACGCTCCCGCTGCGCCGGCTCTGACCAATATCGGCGCACAGTTGATTGCTTCGGTGATGAGCATGCAGGGCTCCGAAATGCCGCCCACCGCGGTGGAACTCGAGGCTTGCAAAAAAGAGGAGTCTGCCTACATCACCCTGATGGCCAAGTGGTCCACGCTCAAGGGCGCCCCAAAACAATAGTGGCTCTATGATCCCGATCCTTTTCGCAACCTACGGAGCCGTATTTGTCGCCGAGATCGTCGGCGACAAACTGCTCTACACCACGGGAGTTCTGGCCACACGCTATCGCACCGTACCGATCATGATCGGCATGCTGATTGCGTTCATGGCGAAGATGGCGGTGGCTGTCGCGGTAGGAAACGCTATCTCGAAACTGCCGCCGCTGTTCGTTGCCGCAGTCACGAGCGCGAGCTTCATTGGCCTGGCGATCACGCTCTGGCGCAAACCCGTGGAACGTGCGTCGTTCGAGAAGGACAATCGCGCCTCACGGGCGGCAATGGTTTCGTTTGCGGCCATCTTCTTCTCGGAATGGGGAGACGTAGGGCAGATCACCGCTGCTACCATGGCTGCCCGCTTTGGAGCACCCCTGCTCGTCTGGCTCGGAGCTGTAGCCGCCATGGCTACCAAGGGAGCACTTGCCGCCTCCATCGGAGCCGGAGTCCGCCAGTGGATTGCCACGCGGATTCCGCCCAAAGCCGTACGTTACGTCGGCGTCAGCGCGCTCCTTGTACTGGGGATATTGTCGGTCCTGGAAACTCTAACCGAAGGCCACGCGTAGACGGTTACGCCTCCTTAACCGCCAGCATTCCGCGTAACCGGAAAAACAGCACCGCCGCTCCCAACTGCGCCACAATCCCGAACACAACCAGGCCCACCAGGGATCGCGAATAAAGCAGCCCCATCATGACGCTGCCAAGGAACCACATCACGCCATAAACCCCGTTGAACGCGCCAAACGCGCTGCCTCGTTTATTCATCGACACCACCGTCGCGATACCGGAACGCAGGCACCCGTCTTGCGCACCCAGCCCGGTCGCCCAGCACGCGACGCTCGCGATGGCGCCCGCCGGTCCACCTAAAAATCCAAGCGGCAGGGCGAGTAACGAAAGGACGATTCCGAACACCAGGGCGTTCAAGCCGATCCGGTCGAAGAGTCTCCCGAAAAGCAGCGCCGTTAACCCGTTTATCGCCATCGCGCCGGCATAGAGAAGAGGAATCGCCACCGGCGTAGAGAGTTTCGCACTCTGGAAGTGATAAGCCAATAATGGAAAGTCCACAAACCCGAAGGCGAGCAGCCCGGCCGCCGCCACGTACATCCAGAAAACTCGCGGCAAAACCTGCGTAGCCTGCGTCTTCACCGTCCGCAACCGGTCCGGATTCAGCACGCGCGCCACCAGCAAAGCCACCAAAGTTCCTACTGCCGGAAACGTGAGCCAAAGAAACGGAGGTCCGAAGTGGTGCGACCGGGCCACCGCCGCCACCATCAGCAAAGGCCCAATCACAGCACCGGTCTGATCCATGATCGAGTGCAGCCCGAATCCCCAGCCATGCCCCACATCCTGCGTTGCTCCCGACAGCAGCACATCGCGCGCGGGGCCACGCAGTGCCTTTCCTGTACGTTCGGCGATAATCAGGATCGCCGCCGTTTGCCAGTTCTGCGCGAACGCCAGTGCCGGCACCGCAACCACATTCATCGCGTAGCCGCAGAAGGTAATGGTCCAATAGGCATGCGTACGATCCGCGAAGCGCCCCGAAAAGAAGCGCAGGCTGGCAGCCAGCATTTCGCCCACGCCGGCGATCACCGCGACCTGCAGCGCGGTGGCCCCCAGATCCTTCAGGTAAGGCCCGATGATGCTGTGTGCGCCCTCATAGGCCATGTCGGCGAACAGGCTCACGATACCCAGGCAGACGATAAAACGAAGCGCGGAAGCCCGTTTCTCAGAGGCGGTTTGCGCCTGCGAGCTCGTCATATTTGCTTGTCCCATGCCGCATGATAGCGTGTGGCGTGGACACCAAGCCTGAAGGAACTTTATTGAAGCGTTACAGACATTTCGCCGTGCTTGCTGCGCGAGGATGTAACAGCAACTTCGATATCGTGGCCGAGTACCGTCAAAAACTCTATGAGACGCTCAACGGAAAACATCCCCGACTGGCCGCGCATGAGGCATGAAACATGCTGCTGCTTGATGCCGCCTTATATTAATATGTGTCTTTTGGTGTAGTGAAATGCTTCGTTTCCTCTGCTCGCTTACTGGATCTTGTCCAATTTATGTTCGGCAAGCACGCCGTTGAAGCGATTTAAATCCATCTTCAAGGAGTCATTGAACTTCGTCTGAATCGCGGAAAGCTGCGCGCTAAGCTCACGATGCACCACATACGTCTGGTCAGTAGGCGGCGCATCTCCTGTCTCAACACTACGCGCCAAAGCGGCGATCAAATTATTCAACTTAATCGGAAAGTTCAGCGGGTCTTCGTTAGCGCTATTGCGGACCTGGTAGATCTGCTCCTCTATTGTCGATAGTCGATCCCGTAAAGAAGCGCCGGCTTCCACAACCGCCGAATTCTTACTATCGTCAGCCCGCGCCTTCGCCTGCTTCTTCAGCTCGCGAATCTTGATTACGATCTCATTCGCCGCGCTCACCTCATCTCGAATGTCGGACGCCAGCTTAAATTGCGCTTCGAGCTGCGCTTGCGTAACCGTCTCGCGCGGATCCAGTTTGACGGTTAGCTTTTGCGTTTGCGTCTGTCCATTCGCCGTAACACGAATCTGGTACTCTCCGGGGAGAGCCAGGGGCCCGCTCTCGGCCCGGGCGCCCCACAAGACCATTCCCTCAAACACTTTCGCGCCCGGATAATGCAAGTCCCACGTGAACCGGTTGGTTCCCGTTTTCCTCGACGGCGGCGGAGTTCTTGCACGCGGGCCTTCCTCTTCCTCCTCGGCGTTTTCCTTCTTTGCCTTATCGTCCGCCTCTGAGCCAGTGAAGGTCCGCACCACTGCGCCTTTGGCGTCCAATATATCGACGGTTACCTTGTCTGCCGGCTTTGCCAGATAGTAATCGATAGCGGCAGGCCGGAACGACCGGAACGCCTCGCCCGGCTCGAACACGTGCAGCGGCGCCGCCGCGACGGACGGCTCCAGTTGCCGCAACAAGCCAATGTGGTCAAGCACGTAGAACGACCGGCCATGCGTGGCGATGACAAGATCGTCCCCTTGAACAACCAGATCCGGAACCTGCGTGTCCGGAAGATTCAAGGCGAGCGATTGCCAGTTGGCGCCATCGTCGAAAGAAACGTAGATGCCGTGCTCGGTTCCCGTATAAAGCAGACCGGGACGCTTCGGATCTTCGCGCGTCACGTGGGCATAGTCATGCTCCGGAATACCGTTAGTGATCTTGGTCCATGTCTTGCCGTAATCGTGGGTCTTAAAGATGTACGGCTTGCGATCGTCAAGCTGGTAGCGCTTCGCTGCAAGATAGGCGGTCGCGGCGTCGCTGGGCGAAGCCTCGATCATGCTCACGCGGCTGAACTCGGGAAGATCGGGCGGCGTGATCTTGGTCCACTTCTTGCCTCCGTCCCGGGTGATGTACACCACGCCATCGTCGGAGCCTGTCCAGATCGTGCCAGGCTCTTTCCGAGAGGGCGCGATGGTGAAAATAGTGCCGTAGATCTCTGGCCCATTTTGGTCCTTGGTAATGGGACCGCCGGAGTCGCCTAGGGTTTTGGGGTCGGCACGTGTTAAGTCCGGGCTGATCTGTTCCCAACTCTGACCATCGTTAGCCGTGCGCCAGAGATGCTGCGAAGACGTGTACAGCACGTTCGAATCCAGCGGCGAAAAAACAATCGGAAACGTCCATTGCCAGCGTTCCTTCAGCGTGGAGGCTGCCTGCCCGGAGAAGAACAGCGGATAAACCTGAATATCGCGGACTGCTCCACTAGCGCGATTGTATTTGGTGAGCAAGGCTCCCTGGCTGCCGCCGTAAAAAATATCAGCGTTCTTGGGATCGGGAGTAACGTATCCGCTCTCGCCGCCGGCCACCGCATACATCCAACTACCCACCGGCGAGCGGGGATCGCGGTGATTCACTGCCGCATCGCTGGGCACGCAGACCGTGGAGTTATCCTGTTGCGCGCCGCAAACGTGATACGGAATGTCCTTCGTGACAGACACATGATAGAGCTGAGCCGTTGGGTAGCTCTGTGCGGTCCATGTCGCGCCAGTGTTGAACGACACGTTGCCGCCGCCATCGTTACTTTCAATCATGCGGTGATTGTCGTTTGGCGCGATCCAAAGATCGTGATGGTCGCCATGCGGCGGACGCAGCAGCGTGAAGCTCTTGCCGGCATTCGTGGATTTCAGAAAAGCCACATTCACGATATAAAATGTGTCCTTCTCTTTCGGATCCGCGTAGAGTCGCGAATAATAAAAGGCGCGCTGCCGGGCGCGCCGGTCCTGGCTGATGCGCGTCCAGTTCGTCCCGGCATCGTCGGACATATAAACGCCGCCGTCATCGGCTTCGACAATGGCGTAAATCCGACGCGAATCCGCTCCCGAGACGGTGACACCGATCTTACCGAGAATGCCGACAGGAAGCCCTGGATTCCGGCTGATCTCCGTCCACGTGTCTCCTCCATCGGTCGATTTAAATAACCCGCTGCCGGGGCCTCCATCGTTCAACAACCAAGGCGTCCGGTAGACATCCCACAAGGCGGCAAACAAAACCTTCGAGTTTGCGGGATCCATCGCGAGATCGATAGCGCCCGAGCGATTATCGCGGTAGAGAATCTTCTTCCACGACTGACCGCCGTCGGTCGACCGGAAAACGCCGCGATCTTCGCTGGGCCCGTAGGGATGCCCTAGCGCGGCCGCGTACACGATGTCCGGATTTTTTGGGTCGATGCGAATACGTGCGATCGCCTGCGTATTGGCAAGCCCCGCTTTCTTCCACGTCTTACCGGCATCAACAGACTTGTAAACCCCATCGCCTTGCATGATGTTGCCGCGCAACTCTGTTTCGCCCATACCGAGGTAGACGACATCCGGATTGGATTCGGAAACGGCAACCGCTCCCACCGAGGAACTCGATATCTGGCCATCCGTTACCGGCTTCCAGGTCGTGCCACCATCCGTGGTCTTCCATAAGCCGCCGCCCACTGCGCCGAAGTAATATTCGAGCGGCCGTGAAGGACTTCCGGCGCACGTGAGAGAACGGCCTCCGCGGTCCGGTCCGATGTTGCGCCATTTCAAAGAATCAAAGACGCCGGGATTGTATGCCGCCGGCAGCAAGGATCCCGCAGCCACCAAAAGTACTACCAGCGGCTTCAAAAACCTTGGCCCCTGAGCCCCTAGGAACGAACGAATTACTCGCATATTCATCAAATTTCTCCACTGAGATTTTTTGGTCTTCGCGGACGGGGCGCAAGGAGGAAACTAATCTAAAACCTGGAGGCGGCGGATCACGCAGCGCCTAGCAACATATTGTACTCGTTGTACTCGCAGCGAATCCGGTAAGAAGCAACTGAGAGAAGCAGACAGATCTCGAAACACGTGCTGGCGGCTGGCGAACCTTTTGGAACCTTCTCTTTAGGGCGGAACATCCAAACAGAATGTCAGCTGTTTTCAATCGGGCTCGCCCCGCCTGCCTGCGTTGCGGCATGCTCTGTACCGGGCTGCTGCTGCTCGCGTCTTCTCCCGGTCAACTGTTCGGCCAAAGTACTCCGGCGACAGATGCTCCTAGGCAGCCGGGTGTTCTGGACGACTCCCAAACGACCCCTGCCGGCGGACGTGCGCAGCAATCTGAAAGCAAGCGCATTTTGGGAATTGTCCCGAATTACCGTACATCTCCCAGCCTCAATCCTTATGTGCCGATCTCGTCAAAAGAGAAGTTCAAGGTCGCAAGTCAGGACGCTTTCGACCGGGGCACGGTCGTACTTGCCGCGGCGTTTGCCGGCGAGGGGCAGCTGACCAATTCCAATCGGGATTTCGGCCAAGGGGCAGCCGGATACGGGCGCTATTTTGGGACGGCCTACGCCGATTACGTCATTGGTGATTTCATGACCGAGGGCATTTATCCCACTCTGTTTCACCAGGATCCAAGATATTTTCGCAAGGGGGAGGGATCCGGTTGGTCGCGCCTCACTTATGCGGTCGGTCAGATTCTGCTAACACACAACGACTCGGGGAAGGTCGCCTTTAACTACTCCGAAATCATTGGAAACTCCACTGCCGTGGCAATTTCAATTGCGTATTACTCGAATAATCGGGATGCTTCAGACGCGGTTATAAAACTGACCAGCCAACTCGGTGTGGACGCGGCGTCCAATCTTCTAAAAGAATTCTGGCCGGACCTGCACCGGAAATTCTCACGAAAGCATTGATCGGCCGTTCATCTGATGCTTACCAGCTTGGAAGCGCGGTTAAGTCATTTGCGCGGATGGCGCGCAGGGATTGCCGCATGCCTGATTCCTCATCGGACTGAGCC
Source organism: Bryobacteraceae bacterium (assembly GCA_035316385.1). Classification (GTDB taxonomy): domain Bacteria; phylum Acidobacteriota; class Terriglobia; order Bryobacterales; family Bryobacteraceae; genus Bog-105. The sequence continues at coordinate 6,537 of DATHIZ010000639.1, forward strand.
GAGTCTACAGCAAACGGGCCACCGCCGCAATCAACGTGCGTACCGTACAGGGACTGTCGTCAAAGCGGATCCAGCAAACGCGCGCCCGGCCCTTCCTTGGAGAGTCTGTCGTAGGGATTGCGAAGAGGACAAGCGCCCAGAGAAAGGCAACCGCAGCCTATGCAGCCGTTTAGCTGGTCGCGCAAACGGGTAAGCCGTTCAATTCGGTCGTCCAGGATAGCTCGCCAGCGCGCTGACAACTGACTCCAGTCCTCGGTCGTGGGCGTTCGGCCCTGCGGCAGTGCGGAGAACGCTTCGTGAATAGTCGCCAGTGGGATCCCAAGCCGCTGGGCCACTCTAATAATGGAAACCTGCCGTAGAACGTCGCGCGCGTACCGGCGCTGGTTCCCCGCATTGCGCCGGCTCTTGATCAAGCCCTTCGATTCGTAGAAATGGAGCGCGGACACAGCGACTCCGCTTCGCTTGGCCACTTCCCCAACGCTGAGACCACGGTCGGATTGCTGCATTTGCCTCTTGACCTCAAGTGTACTTGAGGTTCTATTCTGTTTCCATGAATGATGACACACGGCAGAGTACAAGTATTCCGGTTGCATTGATTTATGGCAGTACCCGCGAAGGACGGTTTTGCGACAAGGTCGGAACCTGGGCAGCCGGTGAGATCGATGCGCGCGTAGAATTCACGTTGGACGTGATTGATCCCGCGGCGCTCGCTTTGCCGGACCAGCACAGGCGGCAACAGAGTTCGGATCTCGAACTGCTTCGGGAGCGCGTTGCGCGCGCGGATGCCTTCGTGGTCGTGACGCCTGAGTATAACCACAGCTATCCTGCCGCTTTAAAGTTTCTGATCGACTCCGTCTACAGCGAGTGGCAGGCAAAGCCGGTGAGTTTTGTTTCCTACGGTGGCGTATCGGGAGGACTGCGCGCCGTCGAGCATCTCCGCCTGGTGTTCGCCGAACTGCACACCGTAACAGTTCGAAGTGGCGTGAGCTTTGCAAATGCGTGGTCTCAATTCGACGACAAGGGGAGACTGGCGGAGTCCAGTAGGGCGCATCGGGACATGGCGAAGATGCTTGAAGAGTTGAAGTGGTGGGCAACTGCCTTACGGGAGGCACGCCGGGCATCGCCATATGGGCGAGCGGCCGCCTGATCGGAAGCCGCCTTTTGACGGGCCTGATCTAAACTCACTAGCCCCGCATCGTTGAAAATGGGATCAGGAGATTTATGATCAGGCCTCACCTTTTCCTTCTTGCGGCGGCCCTATGTGCTGGAACCGCACTTGCCGCGCCGCAGTCGGTTGAAGCGAAGCTGGCGGAATGCCGCAAACAAATCGACCAGACCGATCGGCAAATCGTTAATTTACTCAATCAGCGCGCTAAGATCGTCGCACGGGTCGGCAGCATCAAAAAAGAAGCCAATCTTCCGGTCACAGTTCCGGCCCGCGAGCGTCAGGTTCTGGATCACATTATTCAAGTGGGCCGCGAAGGCCCCCTTCCCCCGGAAACCCTAAGGCGCATCTATGCCACCGTGCTACAAGAGATGAGGAACTGGGAGGCAAACTTATCATCCGGAAAAGAGGCCCCTGGTTCCACGGCGCAGACCCGCAATAACGGCAAATAAACCGCTGCTCTAAAAAGCGCGGCAGGAGCGAATGGCTCGGCCCTCGAAGGGGCGCCGGGTTGACGTCACAAATGAAACTGCGGTAAAGCAACTCGTCGACGAAGTTCTCACCGGGTAGGGCTGGCTGGATGCCATGGTGAATGCGGCTGAAAAATGGATCTGGCGCGATTGTGAATGTTGCGTCAAAAGCAGCGCTTGATCACGCTTCCGGTGCAGGCGCCTATGCTGCCTCCAAAGCAGCCGCATTGGCGCTGATGGATTCGCTGGCCGAGGACTTAAAGGGCACCGCCGTGCGAGTGAACTCGATTCTCCCCAGCATCATCGACACGGAAGCCAACCGGAAAGCCATGCCCAAATCCGATTTTGCAAAGTGGCCAAAGCCCCTCGAGATCGCGCGGGTAATTCTGTTTTTGTGCAGCGACGATGCCAAGGTGATCCATGGCGCGGCCTTACCGGTCTACGGAGGATATTGAACGCCGCCAGCGGCCGCAACGGCATCGCGACCGGACGCTGCGCCTATGTTCCTTCCAGCGGAATGAGCAGGCCGGTTTCCCTGAGAACACCGGCTGCCTTCCAGAGTTCCTCAAACGGGAATTTTGATTTTTCAGCGATATCGAGCAGGGAGTGTTCGCCATCGGAATAGTTCAAAATCCAAAACAGGTGAATCAAGTGCGCCTGAGGTATCGGGCCGCCAATTTTGCGATAAATCCCACGCTTGCCGAGCTGTGGTTCACCCTTGGGATTAGTGTTAAGATATTTGCCGTTACCCTCGAGAATCAAGACAATCTTTGCGCAAAGCACCAGAGCGCCAGCGAGCTTTTCCGGCCGTATAAGGTCCGGAGTATCCGCGGAGGTGTGATTTTCAGCGTAATGATGAGAATACGTTCTGAAGAGGCAGCCAAAGGGCAAATTAAATCCCGGCGAGCAGAACTGGCGCTCATCGAAGCCGAACGGCGTAAATTCCCAGAGCTTGTATTCCTCCCCGCTCTCCCGGAGGGCGCACTTAACGGCGCGGTCGATTTCTGTGTCTCCCCGGCGTGTTTCCTTCCAGGTAAATCCGCCGGAATCCCCAATGCATGTCATTGAGAAGCCGCCTTTTATTTTTCCTACATTCGCCGCATTGCGACTCAACCAAGTGATAGATCCAATCGTTGTTGGAATGAAAACGAACCGGTAGGATAAGTGTCGATTTTTTACGCGGGTCAAGCATGCAGCCAGAAGCGTTGCAACGGCGACACCGGAAAGATTGTCGTTGCACATAGCCGGGTGGTCCACATGAACGGAGATGAGTAGCTCATCTTCAACAGAGCCGCGGAGATAGTACTCTCCGTAGGTTAGATGGCCGTTTTCGAGCGAAGAATCGATTACCACTTCGTACTCGCCGTCTTCGAGCTTTTCGAAGTCATGATGGGCTAAACAAAAGCCCCAGTTTTCGTCGTAATAAGAGTAGCGGAACGGGATCCAATCCGGATGTTCGGGAATCGTAAACAGATGCTCTTTCAGCTCACTTAATTGGAAGCGGCCTCTCACCGGAATGCTGTACCCGACGACATGCAGACACGACTTTTGGAAATCAATCACACGTTCTCCACGCGCGTTCTTCACATATGCGTCGCGGATGTTCCACTCCTTGGGTACGGTCCAATCGAGCACGGCCGTGCCGCTCGGTATTTCGTGTCTCTGCAGCGGTATCAATCTCTCGATCAGCGAGAGAGTCTGACGTACCCCATTGCCTGTGATGCTTCGACAGATCGGATAAAGGTCGGCAATAAGATCAAGCATCTCCCGGCCGATGCCTTCAGCACTGCAAAATGTCGGCAGTTCCGCGACTTCGATCAGTCTTTCTTCCGAAAGATCTTGGAAAGATTCTTTCAAGCTAGATAAGGAGTCCGTTGTCATAGTTGTCTTCGTTCATTTCTTCGATTGCAAATAAAGCAGTCACCGGGCTTGGGGGGGCCAGCGCGATTTCGCCGTAAACTCGCCGGCAGACCTGTCGAGTTTGGCGATAAGAATGGCAGAGATGCTACAGGCGCGCGTAGGGAGGAGAGGGATCTGAACCCTGATGCGCCAGATCAACCAAGCAAACCGGAAGGCTTGCTAAAAAATTCAGCTGCATCGCTAACGGCATCTGAAGAGACGTACTGAACAACGGAAGCGCGATTCTCTGTACGGTGTGAGCGCTGTCGTGGTGAGATCCGCCGGTAAAAGAGCGCGCGGCGATGCCCCGGGACACGGTCGCGGGCGGATCCGGCAAAGGATCGGCGGCCGCTACTAACAATAAGGCGCAGAGTAGCCATAACAGCCACAGTGCTCGCCTCATGCGTGTTCCCACGCATAATGTTACCTCGATAATCTACGGTCTTTCAACCGGATCGGATGTAAATGCGTTTTGCAGGTCCTGGTACATGCGGCTGTGGAGCGCTCCGCCATCTACAGGAGCCGCGCCAACAATTTTTCTGGTTTTCTCAAATGAATCAATTAGTGCGGAACCATCGTAGCCGGCATGGTAAAGAAGAAGGTCGAGCCTTTACCGGTTTCCGACTCGACCCAAATGCGGCCTCCAAGGCGCTCGACAATTTTCTTGCAGGTGGCCAGGCCGATTCCCGCTCCTGAATAATCCTGGCCGTGAAGGCGCTTGAAGATTTGAAAAACCTGCGAATGGTATTCCAGGGGAATGCCCTGCCCGTTGTCCGATACCGAAAACAGCCATTGTTCATCAACACGCTTCGCTGAAATATGGATCGCCGGCGCTTCGTCGCGGCGGTATTTGAGGGCGTTTCCAATCAGATTTTGAAGCAACCGAATAAGATGAAGCTCGTTTCCCAGGACTGCTGGTAAAGGATCATGCGTGATCAGGGCGTTCGAATCTTGAATGGCTCTTTGCAGGTTTTCCAAGGAAGCGGAGACGATGTCCCCCATCGGAACCTCGCCAGCCGGAGAACCGGCAATTTCGCCCACCTTAGCATATTCCAGCAGGGCATCAATGAGTTGGCCCATGCGTGCGGTACCGGATACGATGAATCCTAGCGACGCATTAGTCTGTTCATCTAGGCGTGGTCCAGCGCGAAGCTGGAGAAGCTGGCTGTGGGCGGTTATCGTTCGTAGAGGTTCGCGAAGGTCATGCGAGGCGGCATAGGCAAAGTGCTGCAACTCGGCATTCGATCGCTCGATGAGTTCAGCATGATGCCGCCGCTCTTTCTCAGCTTCGACGCGATCTGTAATGTCGCGCGCCACCTTCGATGCTCCGACGATCACGTCGTCAGCATCGCGAATCGGCGAGACCGTCAGCGCGATATGTATGTCACGCCCGCTCTTGGTGCGGCGGACAGTTTCGAAATGATCGATATGCTCTCCTTTCCTGATCCGCTCCAAGATCACCGGCATCTCATCGGGCGCTTGGCTGGAGGCAATGATCGAAATAGGCCGGCCAATCATCTCCTCGCTGGTGTAGCCGAAGACTCGCTCCGCCCCGCGGTTCCAACTGGTGACAATGCCATTCAAATCCTTGCCGATTATGGCGTCGTCGGAATACGCAATGATGGCCGCAAGGCGCGCCGACGCTAGGGCCGCCTCTTTTTCCACGCGTTCCTCGCCTCGCCGATGGGAAATGTCACGGAATACCAGCACCACGCCGGTGATGTTTTGTGCGCCGTCACGAATCGGGGCGGCGCTATCGTCGATGGCGATTTTCCGGCCGTCTTTGGCCGTCAGATGAGTGTGATTGGCCAAACCGACAACGCAGCCCTCCCTTAGAGCTTTCGTGACAGGGTTTTCCACAATTGTTCCCGTTTCCTCATTTGTGATGACAAAGACTTCCTCGAGAGAGCGGCCCAGGGCCTGCTCCTGCGTCCACCCCGTCAACGACTGGGCGATCCCATTCATGAGAGTTACTCTGCCCGCTGGATCCGTCGCGATCACGGCATCGCCAATGCTGCTTATGGTCGTCTGCAGCCAGTCCCGCGCTTCACGAGTCCTCGCCTGGCTCTCCTCAAGACGGTGAATCAGCGTTTCACGCTGCCGGCTGGCACGTTGAAGGGTCATCGATGAGATAAAAAGCAATACAAAGAGAGCTGAGCTTCCGAGCGTACTGATGAAGCCGATCTGATTCGCGCTGGATCGAGCTTTCGCTGATTGATCGGCCAACCGGGCATACGCGGCGCGCTGAATGTCGGCGCAAAATTGACGAACTTGCTCCATGAGATCCTTCCCACGGTCGGTGAGAACGACCGCCAGAGCGGCTTCGGGCCCTTGCTGGCGCCTAAGGTCAATTGTCCGCCGAAGTTCGTCCAGTTTGTTATTAATTAGCGGTCTCAATGCTTCGAGACGCTTTGCCTCATCGGGGCGGGTCCGCATCGCGCTTGCCAGATCGTCCAAACGATTGGGAAGATCGCGGAGAGCCTTGGCGTATGGTTCGAGGTAACGGTTCCGTCCGGTCAGCAGAAAGCCGCGTTGCCCCGTTTCCGCATCCTTGAGTGACGCCAGAAATTCGTTGGTACCATCGACGATCTGTCTTGTAGCCGCAAGCTGGTCGCTCTGTTGCTTGAAAGCGAGCCAGCCGCGGTACGAAAGAATGGCGATCAGTAGGACAAGCAGGAGCGCGGAAAGCAACAGGAGCCGCTCTCCGCGCCGGGAGATGATAGCGCTTTGGGTACTCATTCCTTCGTAGTTGTCATAACCTGACCACCCGAGGAGCGAGCGATTTTCCGAGGGCGACGCCGGTCAATGATCCATCTTGCAGGATACCGTGAGGACCCTCAGACCCATGTTTACAGCGCTTTCACCGAGCGAACAAAAATTCCGTCAGGCGGACTCTCGTTCCCAGACCCTTCCGCCGCGAGCGAACTTGATGAAAGCTCCCAGATCCTTGGTTTCGCCTAGTTCCGTCACGCCCATGGCTCCATCCACGCCGGCCTTTCCAGCTAGGTTGGGCGCTCCCGCAAGCGCTATAGCTTTCAGATGGCGGAGCGCATCCATCAAGAAGCTGACGGCGTCGGGATTTGCGGCCAAAGCAGTATCTCCCGCCGCGCCCGCGAGAACAATTACGGCGTCGAACAGTACCGATGGTGATCCGGAAAGCGCCATCGCCGCCAGGTGCTTCCCGCCGGTGGAATCCTGGACACCACCTACTTTCGGGGCGACAATTGCCGCCGTTGCTTCTTCCTTTTCAATTGCCGAAACCACTGCGTCTTTCAGCACGGCGTCGAAGCCGGGCGCAAGAAGCAGGCCTATCTTGCGTCCTTTCAGAGTGGGCTTGTACTTGCCATATAAACGCAGCGCGGGACTGGATTCGAGATCAACCGGCGGCACGCCAGGGGCGATTTTATCTGCTTCCCCTGTCATGCCGAGTTCCTCGGCCACTTGGCTACCCAGCGATTCGTCGATGATATCCAGATGACCGAGCATGCGCCTGCGGATAGCAATAATATCTACCTTGCTGAGTTCGAAAGTTAAGGCTTTAATAATGTGCCTTTGCTCCTGCGGCGTGACAGACCGGAAAAATAGGCGCGCTTGCGAATAATGGTCCGCGAACGATTCCGCGCGCAAACGCACCTTTGGCCCTTGTACTGGAACCGGAGCCGTTTGCAGGCCGCTAGGAGACTCCCGTGGGCCATCCGGATCAAGCGTGTTGGGCTCGTAGTTGCCTCTTCCCTTTGGCACTAACATTTGCATGTGGCCGTCGCGTTGGAGATTCGCAAACGGGCACTTCGGGCGGTTAATAGGAAGTTCGTGGAAATTCGGCGATCCCAGACGGCTCAATTGGGTATCGAGGTAGGAAAACAGCCTGCCCTGAAGCAGCGGGTCTTCACTGAAATCAATACCGGGAACAATGTGGCTCGGACAGAATGCTACCTGCTCCGTTTCGGCAAAGAAATTATCGGGATTGCGGTCGAGCACCATCTTGCCCACCATCTCGATAGGTACAATTTCCTCGGGAATCAATTTCGTGGCGTCCAAAATATCGAACGCAAGTCCGTCAGCGGTCTCTTGATCCAGGACTTGAAGGCCAAGCTCGAATTCCGGATAGGTGCCTTTCTCGATGGATTCATACAGGTCGCGGCGATGGAAATCGGGATCGGCGCCGCTAATTTTTACTGCCTCGTCCCACAGGACAGCGGCGGTTCCCAACACCGGTCGCCAATGGAACTTAACGAACTTGGTGGCGCCGCCTTCAGTCACCAAGCGGAAAGTGTTGACGCCAAAGCCTTCCATCATACGGTAAGAACGGGGAATGGCGCGGTCTGACATGACCCACATGATCATGTGCAGCGATTCAGGCATTAGGGAAACAAAATCCCAAAAGGTGTCGTGCGCCGATGCCGCCTGCGGATACCCTCGATCGGCTTCCATTTTGACTGAGTGAATAACATCTGGAAACTTAATTGCATCCTGTATGAAGAACACCGGAATGTTATTCCCGACTAAGTCAAAATTCCCTTCTGAAGTATAAAACTTGACCGCAAAACCACGCACGTCCCGGGGGAGATCCACTGAGCCGGCGCCCCCGGCGACGGTCGAGAACCGGGCAAAGACCGGAGTTTTCACGGCAGGGTCCGCCAGGAACGCAGCGGACGTCAGATGATTCATGGACTTATATGGCTGGAAGTAGCCGTGCGCGCCGGATCCCCTGGCATGGACGATGCGCTCCGGAATGCGTTCATGATCGAAATGCGTGATTTTTTCACGCAGAATGAAATCCTCTAAAAGGGTTGGTCCACGGCCTCCACCTTTCAGCGAATTTTGATTGTCAGCAATCGTCAACCCCTGATTAGTTGTCAGGACGGTCGAATGAGCGGAGGCCTGCTGATGGGTCTCACCTCCCGGCGAGGTCACCGGTTCAGAATGATGCGATTTTTGTTTTTTCATGTTCGTACTTCTTATGGCTCAAGTAGCGCGCTTGCGCCAAACTGTTAGAGCATCCTGAACAGCGAAAGGTATCTTGGTTACCGCCACGGCAGAAACGCGAAAGGCCCTTACGGCTCTGTTTCGGCGAACAGAGCCGCAAGGGCCCGGCACTTCATCCTCAGGATGAGGTGCATGAATTACTCTAGGGCGGTGCAGCGGTGGTTGCCAGCTCGACCTGGCTTACAGAAACTTGAGCCTAACCAACAGTTGTGCCGCGAGCGACCGGTTTATCGCTTTTGGCGTAATCAGCCGAAGCCTCGCTTGTGGACGATATGTCTTCACCACCATAGTGTTTAAGGGCGTCTTTTGCTTTGCTGACCCAATCTCCGTTGTCGCAGTGAACGGAAAGGAGAATTCCTCCCTCTTTGATGCGGCCTTCATAGCGCTTTGCTTCGTACTCGGGAATCCCCATGCCAACCAGGGCGCCGACAATTCCACCCAGGAGCCCACCAGAACCAATACCGGCCAGTGTGGCCATAATCGGACCGGCGGCAATGAAAGGTCCCAAACCTGGAATAGCTAAGGCGCCAATGCCGACAAGCAATCCAAGCGTTCCTCCCAGCGCTCCACCCGCTACAACACCAGTGGTGGCGCCTTCTGGCGCTTTCGTCTGCTTCTCATGAGCGAAGTCTTTCGTACCCACGTTGTCCTGCAACAAGACTGAAATGTCTTCGCTGCGGAAACCCGCCGCGATTAAGCCGTCAACCGCGTCGCTAGCCAGCGCGCGATCCGCGAAAATTCCATAAACTGCCGTATTCTTTCCTGCCATTCTATTCTCCTCTTCTGTTATATGAGACTACTTCTGGTCGGCCTTGGCCGTGTCGGTCTTGACCGTAAGTTGGTTATCCACGTTGCCATCGCCCGCATACTTTCGGGCATGCTCCTCGATCGCCTTTCGCTCGTCATCGGAGTGCACAGGACCCTTGAGCGTCACTTTTCCGTGAGCAGCGATGATTTTGACATTATGGCCGTACGTGGACAGGGACTTGTCCTTTACCACGTCGCGCCTAATATTCTTCATGATGTCCCGATCGGATGCGTTATTTTTGGCCTTATCGGCATTCGGCGAATTCGTATCGCGCTTGTTAACAGCACTGTTATCAGGCTGGCGATCTTGAACGGCTTGTGCAGAAGCTGGCAAAAACAAAGCAGTCGCCAAAGCGAGCACGGGCAGCGCGGAGGCGTAATTTGTGTTCATTGCTTTCCCTCAAACACAAACAGGAGCACGACGATGGCCTAACCCTGGATCCAGCACGTGACGGGTCATTGAATAGCCGACTAACAACTTGTATTTACATGACATATCTCGGCTGCCGCACCGGCGCCATCCAAGAATCAGGTGAGAGGATCCCTGAATTTAACTGGGGAAAGAATACACGCCGCACACACCGAACAGAGTAATTTTGCCTGCAAGCGGACTAGAAGCAGGGGAAGTGATGTGGCTGCCAATGGTTTCAAGCGCATCCTCATGCAGCCAGATACACCAGCAATAACTACCGCTATAAGGGTCCATTTTTGACTGGCGGAAAAGTGTGGAACATTTGCCACAAAAAGGTGGTCTAACCGACGAATTCTGACGCCGATTCCACCTGGCTTTGTAGGAGATAGGACACTCGAACCATCATGATCATGCGCCTCGGTTATGACATCCGCTTCTACTTCCCATTGCGTACGCCTGTGATTACGCTCTTGCATGTGCACCCATCGCGCGAACGAGATCTGCGGGAGCCCGACGATCTAATCATCGAACCGGGCACACCGGTGGAACACTATACAGACAGCTTCGGTAATCATTGCGCGCGCTTCGTGGCTCCCCCCGGGAACTTGCGCCTCTTCAGCTCGAGCTTGATCGAAGATCCGCGTACAGCCGACGCGATAAATCCCGAAGCCCGCGAAGTTCCCGTTGAAGAGTTGCCGACCGAGACGCTCAGATTTCTTCTGCCCAGCCGTTATTGTGAGTCGGATCTGCTTTCGAATACGGCTGCGCAGCTGTTCGGCCACATCAAACCCGCGTGGGAACGTGTGCAAGCCATCGTGGATTGGGTCCACAACAAAGTGATATTCGGTTATAACTACGCCAGGCCGACGAAAACGGCGCTCGAAGTAATGAATGAGAGTCAGGGCGTCTGCCGCGATTTTCAACATTTAGCAATAGCGCTGTGCCGCTGCGTAAACATTCCCGCCCGCTATGCAACCGGATACTTGGGCGACATCGATGTGGTTCGTTCGCCGTCCCCGATGGATTTTAGCGCGTGGTTTGAGGTCTATCTGGAAGATCGCTGGTGGACTTTTGACGCACGCCATAACCAGCCGCGCGTGGGACGTGTGTTGATGGCGACTGGACAGGATGCCGCGGATGTCGCTCTAACCACATCATTCGGGAGAGCGGACCTGATGCAGTTTACGGTTACCACTGATGAGGTACCGGAAGTAAATGCCCAAACATTGGAAGCGTCAGACGCACTGGCCTGACTATGGCGTTGATGACCACGTCGAGCCAGTGCATCGCATTACACTTTACACTGAAGCCGTCTTGCTTCTCAAGGCCTCAACGTTAATCTGGGTGACTGCTAACTCGGTTAACTTCTTGTCCGCGCCGCCTTCTTCATTCAGCGTGCTTTGAAGAAGAGCGGCAATCTCCCGAAGGCCCAGTTGCTGCGCGAATGTACGCGCTGACCCATATCCAGCCATCTCGTAATGCTCCACCCGTTGTGCAGCTGCAATTAAGGCCGCATCCCGTACAACCAAATCACCTTTTGCATCAATGACTTGAGAGCCTTCGCTAATCAGCCCCTTCATGGCCGCACAAGTCTCACGTTCCGGCGGAACACCAAGCGCGGTAAATGCCTGATCCAGGCGCGCCACGTGATTCCTCGTCTCCGCCAGGTGGGATGAGAATGCCTCGCGTAGTTTGGGCGTATATGCTGCCTCGGCCATCTTCGGCAGGGCCTCAACTAATCTGTTTTCGGCGTCATACAGATCTTTTAATTGGTCGACCAGAAGGTCCTCAAGTGAATGAAATTCGGTGTTCGTAAACAATCCCATATTGTCCTCCTGACTAGTCGATGCATATGGGATGATTCTGTTACCGGCGTGAATTCTAAATCAATTCCCGCACTTTTTCTTTCGCAATCGTGGATGCGATTTTTTGCCAGTCTTTAGTGCCCCTGGCGATCGATTCAGCAAAGTGAAGGGCCTGTTTAGAGTTGACCTTAGCGGGCATGGGCGGCTCGTTCGCGTCGACAACGGCTTCGACCAGTACGGGGCCTTCGGTGGCCAGTGCGCTTTCAATCACGGACGCAGCTTCGCCCCGTGAATGAATGGTGAAGGCAGTAACACCGAACGCCCGCGCCGCCGCCGCAAAGTCGATCGGCTGAAGTTCACACTGATATTCGGGATTTCCTAAGAAGACCATTTGCTCCCACTTGATTTGGCCTAGCGTATTGTTCTTCACAACAAAGAGCTTCAATGGCAGCTTGTACTTCACACACGTGGCCAGCTCCCCCATCAACATAGTGAATCCGCCATCGCCGACGAAAGCAATCACCATTCGCTCGGGAAAAGCCAACTGCGCCGCGATGGCGTATGGAAAGCCACAGGCCATGGTGGCCAGATTTCCCGAGCAAGTATGCTGTTGCCCCTTGAGAGAGGGAATATAGCGTGCCCACCAAGTAGTGTTGGTGCCGGAGTCACTGGTCACAAGAGCATCCGGCGTAAGGCGTTTCCCCAATTCATAAGCGACTACCTGAGGCTTCATGGGGAAATCCGTGGCCTGTCCACGCTCCGCCAACACTTTATTCCAAGCCTCCATGCCCTTCTGTGCTTTCTGCAGGAAGCTTTTATTCTTCTGCTTGAGGAGTGGAATCAATTCCGCCAAAGTTGCGCGGCTGTCGCCCACCAGCGCCACATCAGCCGGGTAGCGCAGACTGATCCGGGCTGGATCAAGATCCACTTGCACGCAGTGCGCCTGCCCGATCTCCGGATAAAATTCTATGTAGGGCAGCGTAGAGCCCACAATCAGCAGCGTGTCGCAATCTTCCATCGCTTCCTGCGACGGCAGCGTACCCAGGAGTCCTAAGCCACCGGTTGTATAGGGGCTGTCATCCGGCACGCACGATTTTCCAAGCAGCGCTTTGATAATGGGCGCCCCTAAGACTTCTGCCACCTGCTCGAGCAGGTCACCGGCCTTGAGTGCTCCCTGGCCCGCCAAAATGGCCACACGCTTTCCGGCGTTGAGGACATCTGCGGCAGCCTTGAGAGCTTTGGCTTCCGGTTTGCGATATCCGCTGCAGAACACTTCGGAAACATGTTCGGGTTTGTTGCGCGGGGAGCGCAGGTCTTTGCTCACGGGCTGATCTTGGATATCGACCGGGATGGTGATATGCGCCACGCCGCGCCGCGAAAGAGCAGTGCGGCACGCCAGTTCCGTGATGTTCTGAGCCTGCGCCGCGCCCATGACTCTTTCGTTATAGACCGCAACATCCATGAACACACGGTCGAGCGCGACATCCTGTTGGGTGTGTGTACCGATAAGATCATGAAACTGCAGACCCGTAATGGCCAGGACCGGCTGCCCGTCCAACTTTGCATCGTATAGGCCATTAAGCAAATGAAGGCCGCCAGGCCCGGATGTGGCCAGACAAACACCCAACTTTCCCGTAAACTTTGCGTAGCCGCAGGCCATGAAAGCCGCGGATTCTTCGTGACGAACCTGGATAAAGCGAACCTTGTCTTTTTTCTTCCGCAAAGCCTCCATAATTCCGTTGATGCCGTCACCTGGAATTCCGAAAATTGTGTCCACGTCCCAACGGATTAACGTATCCACGATCACTTCGCTCGCTGTTAGTGTCATGTGAGAGCCGGTCCCTGCAGACTAGAGTCATAAAAGTCTCACAACGTAACGCGAATTGATACCGCCTACTGCTGAAATTGGTAGCCGGGCTTGAGCTCACAGCGGTAGATTTTGTTGTGGCCCGGAGCAAGTTCGACACTACAAGTAGCCCAGGATAGAACCAGCTTCGGCCCAAGCGGGAAAATGATCTGTTCTCCGTTCAAATCGGCCTGAATGCTTGTTCCCTCCGCGTCGGCCGGCAGCGCGAACGTCATCGTTTGGCCCACTGTGAACGGATAAGATAGCTGGACCATGTTTGTCACCATGGTCCGCGTGACCTCCGCTTCAATCAGGAAAGCAGCCGTATCTGACCAGTTGAGAACTGATATTTTCATCTTGCGCGCGGGAATCGTAAGATCGTCAGGCTCAATTTTGGTGAACGGACAAGGGCCGCCGATACAGGAGACACGCACATTGCGAAACAGATTGCCCTCCTGCGCGTCAATAGAAAGCGAGCCAGTAGCCGCCTTATACTTACCGTCAGGCGAGCAGGGTGGATGACCGCCGCAACGTACGTTGCCCGTATTCACCACTTCAAACTGCTTTCCAAAGCTGCCCACGTTGATGGTCGTTTGATTTTTAGAAGAATAGCGCACGCGGACATTCTTGACCTCGACCACTTTCGCCGGCTTTTGCAGCTGATCCAACTTTGTAACGGGTTCGCTCTCGACCGGCTTCATCCTCACGACGTGTAACTGGCCCTGCGGAACCGCGGTAGTTTCCAGTGGCTCGTATTGCGCATGCTCGAATGTTAGTGTGACCGGCTGGCCCGGCAGAACGCCAGGCCGCAGCGTCAAATTGAAAAAACCGGAGGAATCCGATAATCCATCCACACTAGACAGGCCGCCAGTTGCGGTGATGCGCACATTCGCGATGGGCGATTGCTTTTGAGGATCACTGTCCCGTCTGAGAACCGCACCGGTCAGGGAAACCTGCGCAAGAGAAGATTGCCGGGGCCAGGAGCGGAACACGCGCAGCGATATCGCCGCGGCGCAAACAATCACAATTGCCAGAATCCAACTCAAAATCTTCCGTTTTCCAGTCATTCGCTGCTCCCACTTGAAATTCTATGATCCACGATTGCTAGACTGGCTTCGGTGGACGGCGAAAACTTCGAACCAGCTCGATTTTCACGCCGCAAACTTTTGCGGCTCATGGCGGCCACCGCCGCTCTTCCAAGGGTCGGAGCGGGAGCTTCACCGGTTCTCTCCCCCGAAGATGACGCATTTCTTGACGAAATTGAGAAAGCAAACTTTCAATTCTTCTGGGACCAGGCTGACCCGCAAAGCGGCCTGGTCAAGGACCGGTGCCACGTACGCGCCGTCGACAATAGCATCGTAGCGAGCATCGCGTCGACGGGTTTTGGCTTGACCGCACTCTGCATTGGACAAAAACGCGGCTATGTTTCGTTCCAGGATGCACGCAATCGAGTGCTCGCAACACTGCGCTTTCTATGGAAATCGATGCCGAATCATCGCGGATTTTTTTATCACTTCGCCAACATAAAGACCGGCGAGAGGATCTGGGATTCCGAAGTTTCCTCTATCGACACCGCAATGCTGCTTTGCGGCGTGCTCACCTGCCGCCAGCATTTCAAGCACGCTGAAATCACTCGCCTGGCTTACCAAATTTTTAATCGCGTTGAATGGACATGGCTCGCCGAAGACACCGCCTTGCTGCAGCATGGATGGGCGCCCGAAGCAGGATTTCTGCCTTACCGGTGGGATTACTACAGCGAGTTAATGATGATGTATCTTCTCGGTCTGGGATCTTCTTCTCATCCGCTTCCCGCCGAAGCGTGGAACGCCTGGAAGCGCATCACCTTTGAATATGACGGACTTCGCTATATCGGCGCCTTTGCGCCTTTGTTTGTCCATCAGTACTCACAGGCTTGGTTCGACCTTCGTAACAAGCGGGATAAGTACGCAGATTACTTCCAAAACTCAATAACCGCCACGGAAGCTCATCGCCGCTGGTGTCTGGAACTGGCAAAGCAGTTTCCGGATTACAGCGATGACCTTTGGGGTATTAGTGCTTCTGATTCCGAACACGGGTATGTTGTGTGGGGCGGTCCACCCCAGATGGGGCCTATTGACGGAACGGTAGTGCCGAGCGCTGCGGCCGGATCACTACCCTTTATGCCGCAGGCAACTTTACGCGTTTTAAAGAACATGAAGAATAAATACGGCGACCACTGCTGGTGCCGCTACGGTTTCGTGAACGCCTTCAATCCAGTGAAGAATTGGTATGACACGGATGTAGTGGGCATCGACACGGGTATCACCATGATGATGGCCGAAAATCTGCGTACCGGTTACGTCTGGGACACTTTCATGAGAAACCGCGAGGCCCAAAAAGGCCTTGAACGGGCCGGTTTCAAAACTACTTCGTAAGCACCTGACTTAAGGACGCGTCAAGTCGTAAAGATAGAGCGCCACGCGCCGTGTCTGTTCCGGCTGCCGCTTCAGATTGATAGTCTCTCCGGGCGCGTGGGCGCCTCCGCCATATGAGCCCAAGCCGGAAATACTAGCGACATATGGAGCGACAAACGACAAATCTCCCGCGCCGCGCCTGCTAGGATCAAGCGGCTCCATGACATCCATTCCCAATTCCCGGTTCACGTTGTTCAACTCTTTCAGCAGTTCTTTGTTCCCGTCGGTCTCCGGCATGGATGGATACCCGTCCTTAAACTCGATTTCCGCCGAAGTCCCCGGCAAATGCTGGCTGATAATCTGCCGCATCTTCTCCTGAACACCTTTGTACTGAACGTCCGTCACCGTTCGGAGATCGCCTACCGCTTGTGCCTTTGCCGGAACAACGTTCACCTTACCCGCCGCCGTTCCCGTGGCCGTTGCTATGTCGTAAGAAGCTTGCGTTCCGCCAACTACTAAGCCAACATTGTAAGTCAATCCGGGCTCGCGCAGATCCTGGTCGAAGTGATACAGAATTCTTGAAAGCTCGTAAATCGCGCCATCACCTACACCCTTGTTAAAAATTCCACTCGAATGCGCGGTCTTCCCGGTGGTCGTCAAAACCCATTGATACGCACTGCGCCGTGCGATGCTGGCCGCGTCGTGTCCTCCGTTTTGAACTCCGCCTTCGAACTCAAGCGCGGCGTCGCTAGCTTTACCGGCCTCAATCAAATCCCGGCGTGCAATCGACAGCGGCTCGCCCGGCCGCTCTTCATCACCCGTCAAGAACACGGTGATTTTTCCCCCGTCCAGCAGGTGATTCTCATTCAGAGCTTTCAAGGCACTCAGCATGATCACTAACCCGCCCTTCATGTCCGCTGCCCCGGGGCCCGTCGTTTTCCCGGCCGTCTGTTCGAAATGTTGAAACGGGCTGTCGGCTTCAAACACCGTATCCATGTGCCCGATCAACAAAACGCGCTTGCCCTTGTTGCCTTCCCGCGTACAAACCAGATGCCCGGCTCGATGAACCTCCTCCATCGGAATCCAGCGGCAGGCGAAACCAAGAGATTCGAATTTCGGACGCAATACATCGGCAACTTTGTGGACGCCCGCCGGATTCAGCGTACCGCTGTTTATATCCACCAACTGCTTAAGAAGGGACACTGAGCTCGCCTGGTCGGCGTTAACGGATGCAACGATCTTTTCCTTCTCCGGCGAGAGAGATTGGGAAATTCCAACACGCGGCAAGGTACCTAGCAATAAGAGCGAGATGAATAGACGGCTTGTATGCATAAAAATCAATTCAAGGAAGAGCAAAGCAAAGAAGGCGAGCCCCGGCGCCTGAACCTGCTGCGATCACAACGTATTGACGGCCATTGGAGCTGTAGGTCATCGGTGTTCCGGAGGTCCGCTCCTTCAGCGGATACTCCCATAGATCTTGGCCGGAGGACTTGTCCACAGCATGGAACGCAGCATCACCTCCCCCGGCAAAAATCACGCCCCCTTTCGTGACAATAGCCCCTTGCACTCCCGGCGCGCCGAGTTTCGTCGGCAGCGTAAGACCTTTCAGCGCCGGATGAGCGCGCAAACGGGCATCATCTCCGAACGGCACGCGCCATCTGATCGTGCCGTGATCCAGATCAATCGCTACTAGGTGCCCGTACGGCGGCTTCAATAGTGGGATGCCGTCATGAAATGTCGCATTGGTCTGGCCCTCGCGAACGTAATCTCCATCTGTCTCCGATGCCTGGGGAGTGCCGGCGGACCGTTCGGGCTTCATGAGCCTGGCTACCGCGGCCAAATTCGTTGTCTTCACGTACAACGTCTCTGTTTCAGGGTCAAAAGCGCCGCCGCCCCAATTCGCTCCGCCAATAATACCGGGAAGCATGAGCGTGCCTTGAAAGCTGGGAGGAGTAAACAGCGGACCGTAGCGCAACTTGGCCATTTCACCCTGCGCCTCTTTCTTCAGCTCCGGGCTGAGATCAAACGCGTCGTCTAGCGTCACCCCCTGCGGCGAAATGGCGGGGGGCTTTGACGGAACCGGCTGAGTAGGCCATGCATGTTCTCCGGGAACATCGCTGCCAGGCGCTGGCTGTTCCGTAATTGGCCAAACCGGGGAGCCGGTAACGCGATCAAACACAAATGCAAATCCCTGCTTAGTGAGTTGCACTACCGCGTCAAGCGGCTTGCCATTCACATGAATTGTCACTAGACTTGGCGGAGAAGGCAGATCATAGTCCCAGAGTCCGTGGTGAACAAGTTGATAATGCCACTTACGCAGTCCTGTATTCGCGTCCAGGCAAACCAATGCCTCCGCAAACAAATCTTTTCCCCGGCGGCGGCCGCCATAGAAGTCATCACTAGGTGTACTGACAGGCAGATACAGCAAGCCGCGCGTTTGATCAAGCGTCATCGGAGCCCAGACGTTCGTGTGTCCGGTGAACTGATTAGCGCCGTCCTCCCAGGTCTCGCTCCCGAATTCACCGGCGTGCGGTACTGTATGAAAACTCCACACCAGCTTGCCGGTATGCGCGTCAAACGCTCGCACATCGCCAGGCGGATCGTTTTTGTACGCTAGCTTATCCGCCACGCCATTTCCGACAATCACAAGATTGTTATAGATAACCGCCGGCGACGTATTGGTATATTGCTTCGGATCTACACTCCACCGGAAACCTGTCAACAGGTTCACGATGCCGTTATCTCCAAATTCGTTGACCAGTTTGCCGGTAGTTGCGTCCAGTTCCATAAGTTGTCCGCGGCTGTTCATCAGAATCCGCCCACGCTTGTTTTGCCGGTCGTACCAATAGGCGACTCCGCGGTGCACGAACCCAGTACCGTTAGGCGCCTGCCCTAGTTGGTAGGCTTTCGGATCGTACGACCACAACTCCTTCCCGCTAACACAATCCAGTGCCACGACGCGATTATAGGGCGTGGAGAGGTACAGCACATTGTCCACTTCCAGCGGAGTTACTTCGAACATGCCAGGTCGCGTGCCATACGTCGCCATGGCCTTCTCATCCGCGCGCCACTCCCACGCGAGCCGCAAAGTCTTTACGTTTTCACGATTGATCTGCGAAAGTTCGGAATATTTGGAACCTGCTTGGTCTCCGCCGTAATATGGCCAGTCCGTTCTTAAAGCGGCGCCGCGCAAAAGAGCTACAAGCCAGGCAATTGCTAGACAAATCCTAACGCTCTTGTTCATGCTTTCCGGACTTCCGCCGCAATCTTTTCCGCCGAACGTAGCGTAAGCGCGACAAACGTTAACGTACCGTTGGTGCATCCGGCGTTAGGAAGCGTCGGAGAACCCACCACAAAAAGATTTTCGTGATCATGTGTTCTGCCAAAGCTGTCACACACGCTAGCGGTGGGGTCATTTCCCATTCGGCATCCTCCGGCAGGATGATCCAGATAGTTTCCCTCGCTGATATTCAGAACTTTGCCGTTATCATTTTTGGCCAGGCGCTCGAACAAATCATGGAAGTGCTGCCGCGTGCCGGCCTGGCGGCTCAGCGTGGCAGCGTCCAGTTTGTGCTCAATCTTGGGCAGCGGGTCTCCCCATTTGTTGCGGGTACTTTCATCCAGTGTCAAAGCACTGTCCCGATCTGGATGCACATCGTAGTAGCCACGCACGCGGGCGGCGCCACGCTGACTTCTCTTGCGCCAGTCGCCGAGCAAATCGTCACCGAGCAAGATCTCGCCATCTTTGTTTCGCAGTCGCGGTTCCCGACCTGCGGCACTCTCCCAGATGCGCAGATCATGCCGGATGTACGGGTCTCCCGGTTTGCACCGGAAGAACTGACGGGAAATCAGGGCATGCGTCTCGTTCATACCCGGATAGATCTTCGCGTCTAACTCAATCTGCGCGGTGGTAAATGCGTGGCCGCACATGTAACGGCCCACCAGTCCCGATCGATTTGCCAAGCCGTTGGGAAAATCTGTGTTGCGTGAAAGCAGCAGTAGATGAGAACTCCAGGTATAGCCTGCCGCCACAACAAACAGCGGGGCGCGAAACTCTATAGTTTCCTCTGGCCGGTCCCTATGCACCGCGCGTGCCACTGCAACTCTTGTTTTATTCTGGTCCAACACTAACTGCCTGACCAGCGTCCGGTCATATAGTTGAAAATTCTTGTGAGTTAAAAGCTGCTTGTAAGTAAAGTCCGGGGAATAGCGCGCTCCGGTCGGGCAAATGGCGCAGGTGTTGCACCGGATGCACTGAGCTCTGCCATCGTACGGTCTAGTGTTCTTGGCCTGAGGCGTACTCCAAAACGGGATACCGGTCTTTTCACCCCATTTCTTCAGCTCAATCAGGTTGTGCGTAAGCACCATCGCGGACATGGGATATGGCTCGGAACGCCAATCCTCCGGTAGCGGACTTGGTTCCCCGGAAACACCCAGCCGCCGTTCCGCCTCACAATAGAAGTGCTCGAGTTCCTTCCATTCAATGGGCCAATCGACATAGAGACCATACTTTGACTTAAGCCGCAGGTCTTCCTCCGAGAAGCGGTTGCACGTACCACCCCAGTGCAGCGCCGAGCCGCCAACAGCCATGGTGCGGGAGATAACGCCAGCGGCTTTTTGATCCTCAATGAAATCACCCGGCCAGGCGTTTTCACCATAAATAAGGCTGCGCCTGCGATATTCCATACGGTGCTCAAGATCAAAAAGCCGGCTGCCTGCTTCTACAACGTTGATGGAAGCGCTGGGCCGGAGCTCCAACAGCTTCTGGGCAAGCATCGCCGCCGAAATTCCACCGCCGATGATACAGATATCGCTTTCGAGAACAGCCATTAGAATGGTTCCTGCAACGCCGCCGGTGGATGATCGGAACCGGCAAGTCCCCGGCACTTATTTCGCTCAATCGCCGCGCGATAACACAGATCATTGGCTTCGCCACTTCGAAAATAGAAAGTCATGAGATCCACTATCACGTTCTTCCCGTCCGGTAGGCGCGGGAGTTCCTTCACACCGGCCTGGGCAAGCGCTTGCTGTACGCCGGCCGGAGTTAGCGGTGACGGCAGCGCTCTCAATTGTTCGGCATAACGCCGTGCCGGTGATTGTGGCTTAGGCGCCACGCGAGTAACTCCATAGCCATGCTCGGTGTCGGCTCCGGCGCGATAGTCGCGAACATACATGGAGAACTCGTCTGCGACGTTCTTGCTTCCACCGCTTCCCAAGGAAGAAGGAAGAACGATCAGCGCCAACCCTTCCAGCGCCGCGAGT
>DATHIZ010000640.1:0-2630 GCA_035316385.1 Bryobacteraceae bacterium
ACTTTGACCAATGGCGCTTGTGTTCTGAGGCTGTGTTCATGAATCGCGTTCACCACCAGTTCTTTCCCGGTACCCGATTCACCGGCGACACACACGGTCGCATCGGAACAGGCAACCCGGCCAATTAGTTTGTACACTTCCTGCATTGCCGGGCTATGCCCGACCATGGCAGGAAAACTTGCCGCGGCGGCTTGGCCCGAGCGCAGACTGCGAACCTCCCGCTCCAGATCGCGATACTCCAGCGCGCGCTTGACAAGCAGCAGAAGATGATCTAGGTTGATGGGTTTCGTGATGTAATCAAATGCCCCATACTGTGTCGCCTTAATCGCGTTGCTGCTGGTGGTGTCCGCCGTCATGATTAAGACCGCGGCATCGTTGTATCCATGACGGAGCCGTTGAAGAACCGTCAGTCCGTCCATTTTCGGGAGGCGGATGTCAAGCAGGATCAGGTCCGGCTCCTCATTGAGCGCTCGTGTCAAACCGCGTTCGCCATCTCCGGCTTTCAGTACTTCGTAGCCTTCGTCCTTCAGCAGGATCGCCAACGAGTTCAAGGCCGCGCACTCATCTTCGACAATCAAAATCTTAGCCATCGTGCCTCATTCGCGTTGGTAGCAGAATCCGGAAATGTGCTCCGGGACAGGACTCAACATAGTGGACAGTCGCTCCCATCTTCTCGAGCAAGGTGCGCGTAATGGCAAGACCCATTCCCGTTCCCGAAGACTTGGTTGTATAGAACACCTCGAATAGACGCTCTTGTTGCTCCTCGCTTAACCCGGGCCCCGAATCCTCGACATCAATCTCGACGTGGCCATTGTTCCGTTGCATCGTCACTTGAATGTATCCGCCGCGTCCCGCCGCGTCGATCGCATTCAAAAGGAGGTTCATCATCGCCTGTTGCAGATGATCGCCATCGACAGTCGCCTCCAGTTCTGGCGACGCGGTGAGATTCGTCACAATTCCGCGGTCTTCCATCTGCGGCTTAACAAGCGCCATCGTCCGCTCTAGAACCGGGAGGATTAATTGACGATGGAGCCGCCCAGGCTCGTCGGCGCCGAATACCAGGACGCTATTCAGGAGCTTATCCAGACGGTCGGTCTCAGTCATCACCAACTGCGCTTCCTCCTCGCCGATATTGTGTCTGCGGAGCCGGCGTTCCAACACCTTGATCGTCAGACGGATGCTGTTGAGAGGATTTCGAATTTCATGCGCAATGCCCGCTACAACCCGCCCCATCACACGTAACCGGTCTTCGCGCCGCAAATCGGCTTCGAGCTTCTGCCGGCTCGCCGCCATCTCGTTGATGGCCGCGACGATGGCGCTTAGCTCGTGGTGTTGGTCAGGCAGCCGGTAGCCTAGATCAGTCCGCAGCCGGGCCAGACCGTTCTGGATTTCGGCGAATCCCTGTTGCATGCTGAAACTCAGCTTCAGCACGCCCCCAATGCTGGCGAGCGAAACCAGCATCAAGCCGGCAAGGACGAGCTGATGGGCCAAATGGCTGGAATCGTTGAAGTTGAGGTATCGTTTCAACCCCCATGAGGCAAGCGGCCTTTCTGGTGTTACAAGCGCCGATACGACGACCAGATCTTGGCCGTCTCTGAACACGCGCCGTGCGACGTGGCCCGTCGTGCGGTTCTCAGCCAGGCACGCGAGGACCGCATTTCTCTCAATCGGGGGTTGTCTCAATCCACTTCCCAGTTCCGTATAGGTTGGAAAGCTATGGCCGATCGCTTGGTCACCCAAAAAATAGCCACCTTCAACGTCCGGATAGGAACTCAGCACGTCATAGGAGACCGAGCGGAGCGCGACATCCAACTTTTCGCCGGACAGTTTCGGACCGCCGCCGTACTTCTTCGACCAGTCCTTTTCAGCCTGAGTAAGCTCGCGAAGAGCATTTGAAAGACTCTTAGTTGCGTCCGCGACCACAACCGACCGGAAGTTTCGCACCAGATCCGACATCAACAGGCAGCCCAAAACGACCGCTACCAGCGCCGTGACCAGCAATAACGTCTGAAGGCGCTGGGCGGCCACGATCCTGGGAAATCTTTTCATGATCGGATTCAGGAATTGCCCGGCCAAGCAATTGCTAGCGCAGGGTTGTGGCCATTCGGACCGCTAGGGCTGGCAACGCAGGAAACCGGGCACTCAGTATTGGCTGCACGCTTTCCGTACACCAGTGTACGGTATCCGGGGCAGTCGCGGCGTTCCTTCTCGTCACCCGCCTACCAGTACAGTTTCATGGCTAGTTGGACCACGCGCGGATTGCCAGTCGTATCATTGATCTGACCAAAGGCGCCGTTTGTGAAGTCCAGCGTGACGAAGCTGTTTTTGAAATTCGGGTGATTGAAAATATTAAACAGTTCACCCCTGAATTCCAGGTGGGTTCGTTCCGTGATCGGAAACGACTTGAAGAGAGAAAAGTCAAGATTGTTAAAGCTGGGCCCATGGAACTGGCCTGCTTTACCGCCAAGAGGCGTGTAGTCGGTTTGTCCGATAGTCGTGGCGGCCGGTGGTTGCGCGAACGCCGCAGGGTTCAGGAATTGATCGATACCGTGCGGCCCTTTTTGGGCGTAAACCGATTGTCCGGGAACCATGAATGCGACGCAACCGAAATTAGCGGTCGTCGAGGATGG
>DATHIZ010000641.1:0-2960 GCA_035316385.1 Bryobacteraceae bacterium
GAAACGCCAGGAGTAGATCCGGTTTTCTCGCTCGCCGGTCTTGCGGACGCAGGCTGCGAGGTCGAGCGGGGTGGAGACGGCGCAGACGCCTTTCAGCAGGCCTTGTGCGTCTTCGCCGAGTTCGCCGGTTAGTTTCAGCGCCACGTTGCCGCCCAGGGAGTAGCCGAATAGGAAGATAGGTGCTGCATGTTCGGCGCGGATCTGGCGGAGGACCGATAGCGTGTCGCCGGTCATGCCGGCGTGGTACATGGTTTTGGCTAGCGCCTCAGTGCCGCCGCAACTGCGCATGTTGGCGCGGTGGACGGCGTATCCATTCTCAAGCGCGAGTTGGGACATGCTGCGCATGTAGCCGGCATCGCTGCTGCCTTCGAGGCCATGGACCATGACGATCTCGCCCCGGGCTTCGGTGTCCGGGCGCTGGGTGTGGACCAGGACCTGCACGTCGGGCTCTGTCGAGTAGAACTTCGATTGGATTGGGAAACGCTTCTCGTCCAAGCGGCGAACGGCGAAATTCCCGGCTATGGTGAGCAGGTGTGGATTGCGGAGGAGAGGATGGAAGGGGTCCAACTCTTTAGTTTAAGGGGAACCGGATGACGGTACCGCGTTGGCCCAGATCATTGGGTGTGCGACATGAAAGTGAGCCCAATTGAGTTTTCTTTTTTTGTTGCCCTAAACCTAGCGTATGTATACGCTAGGTATGAGGATGGCTCACATGACTGCTTCATTACCCACACTGGAAACACAACGCTCCGAGATTCAGCGCAAAATCGGCCAACTGGGCGATATGCGCTCTGGTTCAATTACGACAACGGGCGGCCGCTGTGGAAACCCCGGTTGTCATTGCCGGAAAGATGGCGATCCCGGACACGGTCCGTTTTACCGGCTGACGCGCAAGATCGAGGGCAAGACTGTCACCGAGACCTTCGCTACCCCGGTCGCTTTGCGCAAGGCGCAGCAGGAAGTGGCGGAGTTTCAGCGCTTCCGGGAACTGAGCCAGAATCTGGTTAAGGTCAACGAAGAGATCTGCCGGGTGCGGCCTATCGAGGACATTCTGACTCCCCAGGAAAAAAAACGGCGGAAACGGTCCAGCAGGAAATCGCCCGGGAAGTAGAGGTGATACTTCGGCTCATCTTTCAGGAGCAACGCAAGACCGGCAGACTCGATCTGGAAGCGGTCGAGATGGCCATGCGGGCAGGCATGCATCATGCCGGAGCGACCGCATTGAGCCAGTTGCTGCGGAGCAATCCTCCCGGCCCGGAAGAGCGCGAGGTAGATTGCCCCTGCGGCCAGAAAGCCCGTTACCGCGGGATGCGTTCGCGCCACGTGCTCACCGCCGTGGGCGAGATTGAGTTCCTGCGCGCCTGGTATCTGTGCCCGCAATGCCAGAACGGGCAGTGTCCCGCCGATGCCGCTCTGGATATTGAGAAGACTGGTCAATCGCCGGGCGTGCGCCGCATGCTGGCGCTGATTGGTTCGGAAGCGCCGTTCGACCACGGACGACGTCAGATCGAACTGCTGGCCGGGCTGGAGGTGACAGCCAAAGCCGTGGAGCGCACGGCGGAAGCAATCGGAGCCGATATCGCGCAGGGCGAGCGGGAAGCGGTTCAGCGAGCCGTGCAGTTGAATCTGCCGATGATCGTGGGAGAATCGATTCCGATCCTGTATATCCAAATGGATGGGACGGGGATACCGGTGGTGAAGAAGGAGACGGTGGGCCGGCAAGGCAAGACGGAAGGGAGGCCTGCCCATACCCGGGAAGTCAAGTTCGGATGCGCCTTCACCCAGACCACGTGGGACCAAGAGGGCTACCCCATCCGCGATCCGGCTTCCACCACCTATACCGGCGCAATCGAGAACGCTGAAGAATTTGGCAAACGAATCTACCTGGAAGCCTGGAATCGCGGCTGGAACCGCGCGGAAAAGAAAGTCGTCATCGGCGATGGCGCCGAATGGATCTGGAACCTTGCCGACTTGCACTTTCCGGGCGCGATTCAGATCGTCGATCTGTATCACGCTCGCCAACACCTGTGGGATGTTGCCCGCAAGCTGCATCCCAATGACGAAGCCAACCAGAAAGCGTGGATCAAGCTCCACCAGAAAAAGCTACTCGACAAGGGGAAAATCGAAAAACTGGTTCTCTCCCTTCGGTCGATCGACTCCACCAATCCGGAAGTCATCGGGAAGATTCGTATCGAGGCGGACTACTTTGAGAAAAATGCCGAGCGCATGCGCTACCCCAAGTTTCGCTGCCAGCATCTCTTCGTCGGCTCGGGCGTCATCGAGGCCGGTTGCAAGACCGTCATCGGTTCACGGCTCAAACAGTCCGGAATGTTCTGGACTGTTCGAGGGGCCAACGCCATCATCGCCTTGCGCTGCTGCCACCTCAATGGCCGCTTCGAGGACTATTGGGAGTCGCGCCGCGCTGCTTAAACTTAACTTTTATGTCGCACACCCCTCGCCCGTGGGCACGTTCCCAATCACCATAAGGGCCACCAGCGGTTCAGTGACCAAGGTCTCCATAGTGGTCTTGACCGTAACGCAGCCTGCTCCGGCAAATATAATCAGTCCCGCAGAGGGTAACATTCTGACGGGAAGTACGGCGACATTCTCCTGGGATTCGGGATCCGGTGTTTCGCAATATCAGTTCGCATGGGGTTCAACGCCGGGCAGTTCAAATTACTATTCTGCAAATACGGGAATCACTCGTAGCGCCACTGTAGGCATACCTAACAGCAGTCAGACGCAAACGCTGTATGCAACTCTTTCATCGATGATTTCGGGAACATGGCAGACCCGCGCAACCAGTTACAGACTGACCTCGACATCTTCAATTGCTCCCCAGGGCGAACACGCGACAACGCCCTCCTGTTATGTGTACAACGACAATGTTCAGAAATCGTGTTCGTTTGCATTTGATAATCTCGCTGACGCTGGGTGGTTTGTCGCCGACACCTTGGTCG
>DATHIZ010000642.1:0-12997 GCA_035316385.1 Bryobacteraceae bacterium
TACCAAGCCGGCCAGCGTTACGTCGCCGGTCATAGCGATGTCGCTACGCGCGGGAAGACCCGTGTAGAGCGAAGCCATGGCGCTCGTCATGGTCACGCCCGCCGATGGGCCATCCTTGGGAATGGCGCCGGCCGGGACGTGTACGTGCACTCCGCTGTTCTTGATCACCTCGGGGTCCACGCCTAAATCCGCCGCGTGCGCCCAGATGTAACTCTGGGCAATCTTGGCCGATTCCTGCATGACTTCGCCAAGCTGGCCGGTCAGCGTCAAGCCCTTGCCGTTTGGCAGTAAGCTGCTCTCGATATAAAGAACATCGCCGCCCGACTCAGTCCAAGCCAAGCCGGTCACGACGCCGGCTGGAACCGTCTTGCGCATCTGCTCCGGCAGGAAGATCTCCGGCCCAAGCAAGTCTTCGAGAATCTCGCGGTTTACCGTCACCTTCTCCGACTGCCCTTCGGCAAAGCGCAGGGTTACTTTGCGCGCGACTCGCGCAATCGCCCGCTCCAGTCGCCGCAGACCCGCCTCGCGAGTGTAGCCGCGAATGGTGGCGCGCAGGCCGTCGTCCGTGAATTCGATCAGGTCGTCCGTGAGCCCGGCAGCCTTCAACTGCTTGGGGATCAGGTAGCGTCGAGCAATCTGTTCTTTCTCCTCTTCGCTATAACCGGAGAGCCGCAGAATTTCCATGCGGTCCAGCAAAGGCTGCGGAATGGAATCGAGCGAATTCGCCGTCGTGACGAAAAGCACGCGTGACAAATCGAACGCCAAATCCAAATAATTATCGCGGAACGTCTTGTTCTGTTCCGGATCCAAAACTTCCAGCAGCGCGGCCGCCGGATCCCCACGGAAGTCGCGGCCCAGCTTATCCACTTCGTCCAGCAACAGGACGGGGTTAGAAGCACCCGCGCGCCGCATCGCCTGCAAGAGCCTTCCGGCCATTGCGCCGATGTAAGTCCTACGATGTCCGCGCAATTCGGCTTCATCGTGCAAGCCGCCTAAGCTGAAGCGTTCAAACTTCCGCCCCAGGGCCCGCGCAATGGACTGGCCCAGCGACGTTTTGCCGACGCCGGGAGCACCCACCAAGCAGAGAATAGGCGCTTTCGCGTCCGGGTTCCGCTTCAGGACACTGAGGTGCTCGAGGATTCGTTCCTTCACTTCGTTCAATCCGAAATGGTCCTCATCTAAGACCGTACGGGCGTTGGGAATGTCCAGCTTGTCTTCCGTGGTGGTATTCCAGGGCAGATCGAGGACGAACTCCAAATACGTACGCGTTACCTGATAGTCGGGCGCGCCTGTGGACAAGCGCTCGAGCCTGGCCAGCTCGCGTTCGCATTCCTTCTTGGCTTCTTCAGGCAGATTGGCCTTTTCAAAGCGCTCGCGCAGCAATTCGACTTCGGCCTTGTCAGCATCTTTGTCGCCGAGTTCGGTTTGTATGGCGCGGAGCTGCTGGCGCAGCAGATAGTCACGCTGCTCCTTACTCATTTCGTCGCGCGCATTGCTGGCGATTTTCTGGCGGAGCTCCAAAACATGGAGCTCATGAGCGAGATAAGAGTGGATCAAGCGTAAAGCGTCGACCCAACTATCCGCTTCGAGCAACTTCTGTTCGCGAGCCACATCGAGGCTGAAAATACTCGCCAGCAAATAGGCCATGCGCAGCGGATCTTCGCTACCGGCGAGCATGCGCGTCAGCTCGTTCGCCGACTGGGGCTGCGCCAGTGCAATCGCCTTGGCCGCCAGATCAAGCAATGCGCCTGACAGGGCTTCTATCTCCGAGCCGCCATCTTCGGGCACCGGCAGCACCCGGTACTTGGCACTCAAGTAGGGCTCGCTGGATTCCAGCTTGACCAGGACTACTCGCTCGACGCCCAGCACCAGAATTTCCATGATGCCGTTGGCGGGACGCGATGATTTGCGAATGACCGCCTTGGTCCCGATGGTATAAAGGTCATCCTGCTGCGGCGACTCGATCTGCGGGTCGCGCTGCGCGATGAGGATAATCTCTTTCTCCTCAGTGTTCAGCGCTGCTTGCACCGCGCTTAGCGAATTTTCGCGACCGACTGAGAGCGGCAATAGCAACCCGGGAAACAGGATCGTATTTTTTAAAGGCAATGCTGGCAGAATATGAAACTCGTTATTTGGCATTTCGTCCTTCTTACTCGGTTCGATGCAGGCATACACCCGAAAGGTGCGATTCCTTGCGTCGAACAGACTCAACTCTTTTACTTACAAAAAAACCCGGGGGAAGAATCGCTTCACCCCGGGCGCTTTGGATGCGACTACCTACTGCTTATTTCGGCTGAATTACAACAAAACCAGTAGAGCCGCCGTTATTTACGGTCAACAAGATAGATTTGCCTTGTGCCTGATTCACTAGACGCTTGAAATCCTGCACATTGGCAACGGGCTTGCGGTCCACCGCGATAATGATGCTGCCGCGGCCGACCGAGTCCGCCGCCGGACTGTCGGCATCAACGGCGCTGACCACTACGCCCTTGGTGGTAGGTGGCACGCCGACCTGCTGCGCCAGGTCCGAAGTAAGGGTTTGGACCGTGATGCCGCGCACGGAAACATCGCTGCCCGGGCCATTGTCATCGTCGTCCTTGTTGTTATCGTCGCCGCCACCCTTGTTCTTATCCCAATCGACGCCGGTCGGGCGCTGTCCGAGAGTGACTTTGATGGACGTGGGTTTGCTGTCACGGATGATGTCGAGAGTCACCACTTCGCCAGGTTGATGCGAAATGACGTTCATGGTCAGGTCGTCAGACCCGGTTACCTTGGTTCCGTTGATGGCCGTAATTACGTCACCAGACTGCAATCCGGCTTTCTTTCCAGGAGCACCTTCGGTCACATCGCCAACGATCGCTCCGTGGCCGTCCTTAATACCGAATTGAGACGCCAATTCGGGACTGATGCTCTGTAAAGTCACGCCCATGTAGCCACGCGAAACCTTACCGGTCTTTATGATCTGGTCCATCACCTGCTTGGCCATGTTGGAGGGAACGGCAAAGCCGATGCCCACGTTTCCGCCCTCGCCGCCGCCGAAGGGGCTGCCCCCACCGCCGCCGCCGGTAAGGATCATGGTGTTCATGCCGATGAGCTCACCGCGCGCGTTGATCAAGGCGCCGCCGGAGTTGCCGGGATTAATGGACGCGTCCGTCTGAATGAAATTCTGAATACGCGTCATCCGCTCCAAGCTGCGGCCCTTGGCGCTGACGATGCCCATGGTTACGGTATGGTCCTGACCAAAAGGATTGCCGATGGCGAAACAGAGGTCACCGACCCGTGCGTTTTCCGAATTGCCGAAGGTCAGGGTGGGGAGACTTTCGGAAGGAATCTTTACGACGGCCACATCGGTCTGTGGATCGCCGCCTACCACCTTGGCGGTAAAGTCACGACCGTCGGAAAGGGTGACTTTCAATGAAGTGGCCTTATCGATGACGTGATTGTTCGTGAGGATGTAGCCCGACGAAGTGACGAGCACACCCGAGCCGAGGCCCTGTTCACGCTGATCGCGCGGCTTAGCATTTCCGCCATTGCCGCCGAAGAACTGGCGGAAGAACGGATCGGACATCATGGGGTTGTTAGTCTGCTGCTCGGACGCCTTGATGACGCGCGTCATGCTGATTTTGACCACGGCCGGAGAAGCCTTTTCGATGATGTCGGCGAACGAATTTGAAAGTTGATTGACCCGCTGGTTGCTGGGGTTGGTATCGGCTCGCGCCGTGACCGCAACCGGCTCGTGAGAGCGCGAAGCCACCGAGAGCGCCGCGATTAGACCGCCGCCGATGGAAGCCGCTACCAGCGTTAAAATTGCCGTTGAACGGCGAAATTGGACCACGTTTGCCATGTTCCTTAAATCCTTTCTTTACTGCGGCGCGACGGAGAATCCGGCCGCTTTCCTAACATTGGACGTTCAAAACCCAGTTTCGATTAACACGGGGAATTTTTTACAAAACAGGGGTTGCTTCCTGGACGGTGCTCTCGGGCCGAAACGACAAGCCGGAGCCGTCGCCCGGCGCGTCAATCCAGATGGTTTGGCCATCCCGCACTTCGCCCGAAAGAATCTTTCTCGCCAGCGGCGTTTCAATTTCCCGCTGGATGGCACGCTTTAACGGTCGCGCTCCGTAGGCCGGATCGTACCCGCTTCGCACTAGCCGCGTCCGCGCCGCGTCTGTCAATTCGAGCGAAATATGCCGTTCGTCCAGCCGCTTTCGCAAACCAGCCAATTGTATATCGACAATTTTCTTCAATTGCACTTCGTTCAAAGCGTGGAAGACGATCGATTCATCCAGCCGGTTCAAAAATTCCGGCCGGAACGCCTTCTGTAATTCCGACAATACAGCATCTTTCATGCGGCGGTATTCCTCGCCTTCGAAGGCGCCACGATATTCCAGTATGCGATGACTCCCGATATTCGATGTCATTACTACAATTACATTCTTGAAATCGACGGTTCTACCCTGGCCATCTGTAAGACGCCCATCGTCCAACACCTGGAGCAAAATATTAAAGACATCCGGGTGCGCTTTTTCGATCTCGTCGAATAGGACCACCGAATACGGGCGGCGGCGCACTGCTTCGGTCAATTGGCCGCCCTCGTCATAGCCAACATAGCCTGGGGGCGCGCCGACCAACCGGGAAAGGGTGTGTTTTTCCTGATACTCCGACATGTCGATGCGTACCATGGCGCGCTCATCATCGAACAGGAATTCGGCTAGAGCGCGGGCCAGCTCGGTTTTACCCACGCCGGTCGGTCCTAAGAAGATAAAGCTGCCAATGGGCCGATTCGGATCTTTCAATCCGGAACGGGCGCGCAACACGGCTTCGGCCACTGCCGTAACCGCTTCGTCCTGCCCGATGACGCGCCGGTGCAGTTCGTCCTCGAGCGCCAGCAGTCTTTTCATTTCGCCTTCCAGCAGCTTCGAAACGGGTACTCCGGTCCAGCGGCTCACCACCTCGGCAATATCTTCCTCATCCACTTCTTCTTTGAGCAAGCGGGTTCCGCCGTCTTTGGCTGAAACGCGCGCCTGCTCGGCGTTGAGCTGGCGCTCCAATTCGGTGAGCTGGCCGTACTTCAGCTCGGCCGCTTTGTTCAAGTCATAGGCGCGCTCGGCTTGGGCGATGTCCACCTTGACTTGTTCGATCTTCTCGCGCAGGCTGCGCACGCGCTGCACACCTTCTTTTTCAGCCTCCCACTGCGCTTGTAACGCGGAGGAGTTTGTTTTGAGGTCCGCCAACTCTTTTTCGATGCGCGTCAGCCGGTCTTTGGATACCGAATCGGTTTCCTTCTTTAGAGCTTCGCGCTCGATTTCGAGCTGCATGGTGCGGCGTAACAGCTCGTCGAGCTGGCTGGGCATGGAATCTATTTCGGTGCGCAGCTTGGCCGCGGCTTCATCCACGAGATCGATAGCCTTGTCGGGCAGAAAGCGGTCTGTAATGTAGCGATTGGAGAAGACGGCGGCACCCACCAGGGCGGCGTCACGAATGCGCACGCCATGATGAAGTTCGTAGCGCTCGCGCAGTCCACGCAAGATGGAGATCGTGTCTTCGACCGAAGGCTGATCCACGAAAACGGTTTGAAAACGCCGTTCCAGGGCGGCATCTTTCTCAATGTATTTGCGATATTCGTCCAGCGTAGTGGCGCCAATGCAATGCAGTTCGC
The DNA here is from genome assembly GCA_035316385.1 of Bryobacteraceae bacterium. Taxonomy (GTDB): domain Bacteria; phylum Acidobacteriota; class Terriglobia; order Bryobacterales; family Bryobacteraceae; genus Bog-105. Next base: position 5,660 of record DATHIZ010000642.1, read on the forward strand.
CACGCGCCAGCATAGGTTTCAGCAGGTTTCCGGCATCCATTGCACCTTCGGCCTTGCCCGCGCCGACCACGGTATGCAATTCGTCAATAAACAAGATGACCCGGCCTTCCGACGATTGCACCTCTTTCAGCACTGCCTTCAGGCGTTCTTCGAATTCTCCCCGGAATTTGGCGCCGGCGATCAGGGCGCCCATGTCGAGCGAGACCACCTTCTTATCCTTCAGACCCTCGGGGACATCGCCGCGCACGATGCGCTGGGCCAAGCCCTCCACTATCGCGGTTTTACCAACGCCGGGCTCGCCGATGAGCACCGGGTTGTTCTTGGTGCGGCGGCTCAATACCTGGATGACGCGGCGGATTTCCTCATCGCGCCCAATCACCGGATCCAGCTTTCCCTTGGCTGCCAGTTCCGCCAGGTCGCGTCCGTATTTCGTCAGCGCCTCGTAGGTGGTTTCGGGATTCTGGGTGGTCACGCGTTGATTGCCGCGAACCTCTACCAGAGCCTTCATTAAACGGTCATGCGTGAGTCCTACATCGCGCAATGCCTTGCCGGCGGCACCTTGATCGTCGGCCGCCGCAAGCAGCAGGTGCTCGATGGAGACATACTCGTCTTTCAGACGCTTGGCCTGCTTTTCGGCCTTGCTGAAAAGCTCTGAAAGGCGATTCGTGATATAGAGCGAGTCGGCCCGGACGGAGCCTCCACTCACCTTTGGAAACTTGTCTACTTCCTGCACTAATTTACGGTGTAAAGATTCGAGCGGAATTTCGGCGCGCAGCAAGATAGAGGGGGCCAAGCCGCCTTCCTGCTCCAGCAGCGCGAGTAGCAGGTGCTCGACGTCCACCTGTTGATTACCGTAATTTATGGCAGTTGATTGCGCCTGGCGGAGAGCTTCCTGGGTCTTTTCCGTCAGTCGATTAAAGTCCATCAATCTTTTCAGCCTCAAGACGACTTTAGCACGTGAGTATATCGGAATGCAATAATCTTAGTGTGATAGACTCAACTAGTCGGAAAGGCGGAGTTTCCGCGTGCGCTACACTACCGGCAGCATCCGATTATGCGCCGTTTGTCCGTGCTTTTGCTAAGTTGTTGTTATCTTGCGCCGATCCCGGCTTATTGCTGGTGGGAAACCGGCCATCAAGTGATTGCCAGGATTGCGGTTAGCCATCTCACTCCAGAGGCGCGGCTGCAAGTCGCGCGCTTGCTCGATGTGGAGAATAGTATAGGAGCGGTATCGAGTGCTTTGGCCGAGGCTTCCCTGTGGCCCGATCAGACAAAGAAAGAGACCAATACCGGCAACTGGCACTATATAGACCTCGCGCTGCAAGACCGGAAGTCGGATATTGCCGCGCGCTGTGAAAACGACAATTGCGTCACGGCGCGTGTAAGCCGGTTTGCGGCGCAGCTTGCCGGGCGGTCTGGCGGCCAGGTTGATACACGATGGAGCGACCGGGACGCGCTGCGCTACGTGGTGCATTTCGTTGGGGACATGCACCAACCGCTGCACGATATCTCCAATGCCGATCAGGGCGGGAATTGCGAAATCCTCGATCCACCCGTGGTGAATGCCAAGAATTTGCATGCTCTTTGGGACGGTGAGCTGGTAAATGTCCTTGGTCCGAACGACCGGGCGATCGCGACGGAGCTGGATCGAGAGATCGATGCGCTGCCGGCGAAGCAACGGGCGGAGCTAGCGGCTGGCGACCAGGACGATTGGGCTTGGGAGGGGCACTTGCTGGCGGAGAAGGAAATCTACCAGCGCCTCGAGATTCCGCGCGAGCCAGTGGAATTTCCCGCCAAATGCAGCGAGGCGCCCAGTTCCATCACGGGCCTTAGGCTTGAGATTGCGCCCAGCTACATAGAAGCGATGAAGCCGGTTGTTCGTGGACAACTGGAAAAAGGCGGCCTGCGCCTAGCGCGTCTCCTGAACGACTCGCTGACTCCGCGCAACCCGTAACGCCAGGGCCTTTTCCAAGCTGACGGTTCCACTCAGGTGTTCCGTTCCGGGTACGCCGAAGTCGATCCAGCCGGAGTTGAAGGCGTCCAGCATCTCGACACGGTAGGCAGTTCGGTCCGCCGGCGTGCCTTGCGCGACAAATGTATCTACCCAAGTGTCGCGCGGGACGGCAACTGCCTCCACGGGACGCTGCAACACATGCGCAAATGCGGCCGCGAGGTCATTGGGTGAGTAGCGCTTCGGACCGGCGATTTCGAGAACGCGATTGCCTGTCCAGGTCTGCAGCAGTGTCTCCGCCGCGATGCGCCCGATGTCCGCGGTCGCTGCCAGGGGGAATTGCTTATCCAGCGGCTGCAGGAAGGAGAAGAGCTTGCCCTGGCCGCGCACGGATGGGATGTCCCAAGCGGAATTCTCCATGAACCAGCCGGCTCGCAGAAATGCTGCTGGAAGAGAGAGGGATCGAAGTTCTTCTTCGAGGATGTGAAGGCTGGTAATGAGGCCGATACCCGTATCCCGCTGCGCGCCGATGGACGAAAGATAGACAGCCTTAGGCGGGGCCGCTGCGGTTAAAGCCTGCCGGACGGCTTTGAGAATGGCGCGGATTTCCGGAAAACCCGGCTCGGGCGCGAAGTAAGGTGGAAGCATGGCGAAAACGCCCTCGGTGCCTTCGAAGGCTGCTTTCAAAGTGTTCGGATCGTTGTAATCCGCGACGGCAATCTCCGCACCGCGGTCGCGCCAGGCGGCAGCTTTGCCGGGGTTGCGGACGATGGCGCGCACCTGCTTTCCTTTCGCCAGCAAGGTCTCCGCGACTACCCCGCCTACTTGACCAGTGATTCCCATTACTGCGTACATGTTGTCTCCTTCACGTAGGATGCTGCTTCCGGGGTTCACGGCTATGCATAATAGAAATACGCATTATGCGTGTCACGCAGCTCCGGCAGGCCGATCTTAATTTGCTGGTGGTCTTCACCGTTCTGGCGGAGGAGAGAAACGTCTCGCGAGCCGCAGACAGGCTTCTGCTGAGCCAGCCCGCAGTGAGCCGGGCGCTACAGCGATTGCGGGAAACATTCCATGATGACCTGCTGGTGAGAACGCCGGCGGGTTATGAAGTCACGCCGCTGGGGCAGCGCTTGCTGCAGGAACTGGAAGGGATGCTGCCGCGGCTGGACCGGTTGCTGAGCGGGTCTCACTTTGATCCGGAGACGGAAGAGGCGACGTTCCGCGTTGCCGCCACCGATTATGCCTCCCACGTGTTGTGCCCGCTGCTGTGCCACAGCTTTCTTCCTACGCAGGGCAAGGTGTCGTTCGAGTTTATGGCGTGGCACGATGGAACGTTTGAAGCCTTGGAGCGGGGAAGACTGGATCTGCTGCTCAATGCGGACGATGGGGAGATTCCTGCTCACTTTCTGAGCGAAGTGATCTTTGCGGAGGAGTTTGTCTGCGTGGTGTCAAAGGCGGCGCCCTATGCGCGGGGGCTTACGCTAAAGCAATACTTGAGCGCGTCACATATCGGAGTGAGCGTGCTGGGAGGCCGGCAGACTATCCCCGAAAACAGACTGGCTGCAATAGGGGAGAAGCGCCACTGCGCGATACGGATGCCGTACTTCGCCGCGGCGGTGCGCAGCGTGGCGGGAACCAATTTAGTCGCCACGGTGCCGAGGCGGCTGGCGGAGTACGAGGCGGGGAATCCGGGCATAAAGATGGTCGAGGCTCCCGATGTGATGGGTAGTTTCCGATACCTGATGGCATGGCATCCGCGGATGAACACGGATGCGGCGCACGAGTGGCTGCGCGGGACGATGCGCGAGGCAGGGAAGCGGCTGACCTAGCGCTGGAGAGCCGCTAAAAATTAGGAGTTTCTAATTCCTATCAATTAGTGCGATATTTAATGTGCCCTAAATGTCAGGGACCGGAAGCTTTTGGTAGCATCAGGTCTAACGCCCTTTCAAAGGTTCGAGTTTGTCTAGAAAAAAGAGCGTAGCGCGCGCCCTAAGCCTGTGGCTTTTTGCCGCTCTACCATCGCTGAGCCTGGGAGCGCCGCCCAACCGGCTGGCGGCAAGTTTGTCTGTTTCGAATCAGCCGGGCCTGGAAGTCCGGCTGCAGACGCATCTGACCAGCTATGGCCTACGGCCGGGTTCCCCGTTTCAGTGCGTGGTAATCCGCCCATTTGAAGTCAACGGACAGGTCCTCATCCCGCTAGGCTCCATTGTCTCCGGACACGTTGCGAAAGTTAAATCCGTCGGGATGGGATTCTTGCGCGACAGGGCGATGCTGGAGCTTGCATTCGATGAATATACGATGCCAAATGGCCGCGTTTTCCCTTTGAACGCAAAGCTAACCTCGATTGACAACGCCAACGAACGGGTGACGAGCAAAGGACAGATCCGGGGCGTGATTGCGGCCAGCAATCCAAATAATTTCATTTTTGGAGTGTGGAACCGGCCGTCGGTGGACCAGTTTTCGCGCTCCTTAATAGGACTGACCGGAGCGAGCAATCAACTCTATGCCAAGTTTGCGCTGGGACCGATCAGCGCCGTGGGTCTGCTGGCCTTACGCTGCGCGCTGTTCAAGTTCCCCGAGCCGGAGATTCATATTCCGCCCGGCGCGGACATGACGCTGGCGGTGCACGTGATACCGGCGGATCTCGCCAACGTCGCCGGAAACTCGGAATTACCCGGCAATTACCGTCCGTCGACAGTATTGACGGACTGGCTGCAGAACGCTCCCTACGGAATCATAAAGCGAAGTGGCGAGGTGGCAGGCGACGTGATTAACGTAGCTCTCGTAGGCTCGCGGGAAGAACTGGAAGACGCATTCCAGGCGGCGGGCTGGACGCCAGCCGATGCAAACACCTATCTGAACTATTCCCGCATGTGGAGTTCGTTCAATGCCATGCAGGTCTACTCGTCGGCACCGGTCTCAACGCTGCTGTATGGAGGAACTCTGCCAGCGCTGGTATTTGAAAAATCTTTGAATAGCATCGCCAAGAGGCATCACATCCGGATCTGGCGCGCCGGAGTGGTGGACGGGCAAGAGATTTGGCTGGGCGCGGCAACCCACGACAATGGAATTGCGTTCAAATTTCGTTCGGTGTCTCTTACGCATACGATCGACGCGCATATAGACACGGAAAGAACGAAGGTTGCGACCGACTTGATTTTCGCCGGGTGTTCGGAAGCCGCAGCTTGGGTCGACCGGCCCAATTTCACGGTCAACCCCGAGAGTGTCATTTCAACCGACGGAGCAGTGGAGGTGCTGGCGCTACAGCCATGCGTCAGTTCAACGGCCACGGTGGCATCGGCCCTGCCTGGGCGGCCCGGCAACAAAGCCACCCGTTTGACGCGCCGCATCGTACTGGAAACACGGAACTACATCTGGCGCGAGAACGCGTACTACCTGGGTTACCAACTGGTTCGCCGCAAGTTTGCATCGCGTTCGGGAAGCGCCTCAGAACAGGGGTTCTTCGGAAATTAGACCTTCTTGTCCGCCGGCTCGGCAGTGGACACGGTCTTGTCCGAATCGCTGGTAGCGTTCCTCAGGCTATCCTTGAATCCCTTGATACCCTCGCCCAGGCCCTTACCAAGTTCCGGTAATTTCTTTCCGCCGAAAACGAACAAGGCAACAACGAGGATGATGAGCAGGTGCTGCGGTCTTAATAGTCCTTCGATCATATCGGTCTCTCTCCCTAGCATATAAGAAAAAGGGGCGGCCGTGGAAGCCCATCGTAAGAAACGCGGCTACCGGCGACCTTTTCTACGGGACTCGCGCAAAAAGGGATGTCCGGAGCGCGCGGTCCGTTGGATTTGAGGGGTCCAGGAAATTATGAAGTGTTATACCGGTGCTACGTGGGAAGCTCGGATTCGGCTTCGGAGTCGGGGTTATTGGCAAATCCGCCGATCAGCTCACCGGTTTCAGGATCGATGGCTGGAAAAGGTTCCGGTTCACGTACTTCATCTTTTCGCTGAAGACGCTTGGCCATCTTCTCCTGCTGCTTTTCCTTGCGCTGTTGTTCTTTCTGGCGCTTTTTGAAAGTTTGTGGTCCACGACCCGGCATAAGTGCTCCTAAAAAATGAAAAGGCCGCCAACAAACCGTGTGTCGCTGACACCAGGCGGCGGGCGGCCCGACTACGGGTTCAAACTAAAAATTGAGTTGCCTGGCTAACTAGACTGGCTACCTATTATTGTCTACCAGCGAGAGCCGCCGCCACCGCCGCCCCGTCCACCGCGGTTGCCGCCCCCACCGGAATCATTCCTCCGACCGCCGTATCCGCCGCCGCCGCCCCCACCGCTGGCCGGTTTAGGACGCGCCTCATTGACGTTCAGGGCCCGGCCGTGCAACTCCGCACCGTTTAGGTGGGTGATGGCCGCTTGCGCATCTTTCGCGTCGCTCATTTCGACAAACGCGAAGCCGCGAGGTTGCCCCGTATCGCGATCCGTTACTATGTTCACGCGTTCCACACCGCCATAAGCGGCGAAGGCGCTATGCAACTCGTCTTGAGTTGTTTGATAACTGAGATTTCCCACAAAAATGTTGGTCACAGTGTTGAATTCCTTTGTTGGCTAATTATCTTTGTCAGACTGCGCTTGAAACCAACTGGAAGAAGGAAGTAGCGGCCGGAAGGCACTCGGAAGTAAATTACGGATGCGGTCAAAGACACCTGTAGTCTATCAAAGATTGTCGAGCAGCTTAATATCTAAAGAAAAGAGGCAGCGCGCGCCGGGATTTTCGACTAAACGGCAATATCCGGTTTTACAGTCATCTAGTAAAGTTCCCTGGTGGCGGAACTTGTTGAGGGACTAAGTGATTGCACTAAGCCACTTCCCGCTCGCCCCGGCTCGCGCCGGGCGGTGTAGTGCCGGCGGTCTGGTGTTCGTGTCCGGCCGAATAGCTGAGAAGCGGGCAATGCGCGTAACGGATGATTTCATAGGCGTGCGTCCGGACAGATCCAAAAGTGAGCTGGGCTTTGCCGCGTCCGATCACGACCAAATCCGCGTGCTTTTCCTGTGCAAATTCAGCGACATCCTGCACGATAGAGCCATCAGACAATACCACCGAAGGAAAGTCCGTCGCCGCTTCCCGCTGCAGTTTTGCAATGGTTTGTTCAGCCGCGTCTTTCAGATCAGCCTCGAAAGCGGCGTCAAAGTATTCGTAAGACGTTGCATTCATCCCGGGTATGACGTGCACAAGATGCACTTCCGCGCCGAAAACGCCGGCTAAGTCCTGGGTGAAGCGCAAGAGCGGCACGGCTTCCTCAGTCAATTCGAGCGAACAAACGATGGTGGAGACGGGCGATTTAGCGGCATCCGCTCCGTAGTCATCCGCGCCCGCTCCGTGCTGATGATACGTCCAAACCGGACACGGAACATCGTGCAGCACTTTCATG
>DATHIZ010000643.1:0-6595 GCA_035316385.1 Bryobacteraceae bacterium
CGCGTCTGTGCTGAGCACCCGAACGCGAAGCCGGGCTGGAAGCTGAGCACAAAGCTCAAAGCCGTGGCTGACCAGATCGCCAAGGCACTCGCAGAAGCGGAAAGCTCTGTTGCCAGTGTAAAGGCTCGCTGGGATGAAAAACGTAAAATCATTGAAGATACGTATGAGAAGCTCTTACGGGCGCTTCAGAAATCGAAGATCGATGGTGCCGAGTTTATTCGTCTACGAAAGCAGATTGAAGAGCTTCGTCCGGCAAGGGAGAAAAAGGAAGCACTCAAACGTGATCAGTCCGCTCATGAGGCGCAACGGCGCAAGTTGCTTGCGGAATGGCAGGACATCAAAGCCAGTGAGTACCGGGAGATTGAAAGCGCCGCCCGGACGGTTTCCCGTAAGCTCAACCAACGTGTTCAGGTGGAAGTCACCATGGCCGGCAATCGTGAGCCTCTGGCCAGGTTGCTGGCGGAGATCCGCCGAAACCTGAAAGCAGCCTTAGAGCGACTGCAGTCCGTAGCCCAACTATCCCTGCTCGATTTCGCGCAGCGTTGTCGAGAAGGAAAAGAGGCGCTGATGCAGCATTACGCGTTGCCGTCCGGGTCAGCGGAGCGCATTGCCCAGGCTGATATAGATCTGCTTATGAGAATCGAGGAACTTGATCTTCCGGCGACAACAAAAATTGAATTGAATACCGCGCCAGATGGGGACTCCCCTACATGGCAAACTCTTGAAGACCTCTCGACAGGGCAGAAAGCAACGGCCGTGCTGCTGCTGCTGGAGTCCGAGGCTCCCCTTATCGTCGATCAGCCGGAAGACGATCTCGACAATCGCTTTATTACCGAAGGGGTGGTGCCGATCATGCGCCGGGAAAAAAGGAGGCGTCAATTTCTGTTTTCAACCCACAACGCGAACATTCCTGTCCTTGGGGACGCAGAGTTGATCCTCGGACTTGTTGCTTCGGGCGAAGGAAACGAAGGCAATGCCAAAATAGCTCCCGAGCACATGGGATCAATCGATTCCAGGCCTGTGCGCGAGTCAGTGGAAGAGATCCTTGAAGGCGGAAAAGATGCCTTTGAGATGCGCCGCTCCAAATACGGGTTCTGAGCATGACAACGCATACCGAACTGCTGGATATTATTTTAAATGGGGAGAACTCCGGGGTCGAGTTCAAACGTGACGTCGTGCAAAACCATGACTTGGCGACAGAGTTGGTCGCGTTTTCGAATCTGAGCGGCGGCATGGTGCTCCTCGGCGTGGAGGATGACGGAAGCATATCCGGCATTACTCGCGGAGCGACGCTCGCCGACTTCGATCTTCGGCGGCTCCGCGATTATTTCGGACGAGTTCGCCAGCAGACCGTGCCTTCGGATGAGGATGAAGCGGCCTGGCAAACGCTTCTCATAAACACGGAATCATGACTGAGGAAGGCGTGACCGTTGGGGGCATTCTCCTGTTCGGCACTACGCCCAACCGGTTTCTTGCTCATGCCGGTATTGACGCCGTCGCCTTCCCTGGAATCGAGAAAGACTACGCCGCGCGCGAACGCGCTACGCTGCGTGGGCCGATGACACCATTGCTTAATGACAACGACGCCGTGCTGGAAAACGGACTGGTCGAGCAGGCCCTTGAATTTGTACGGCGGAATACGCCGGTGACCGCCGTGCTTGATAACGGCCGGAGAATCGAAAAGCCCGTGTATCCGCCGGAGGTTCTACGCGAGGCTGTGGTCAACGCGCTCATCCACCGGGATTACCTTCTCACCAGCACGGATATGAACAGATCCATTGTGCGCCATCATGCCGATGATGATGTTCCGCGGGACGCCCATGCCCATGTGCACTAAATACCGATAATCCCGCACGCTGGTGGATCAGGCTGCACGAGAATGGCGGCGAGCATCATGCGGTGCCGGTGCATCACAAGGCCGAGGAATATATTGACGCCTGTCTCGGGGCAGTAGGAAAAGAGATTCCGAAGGATGGGCGGCTGTCGCGCTCAACGACGAAGGAGCGCGCGATCGCGACAAGCGGATGAACCGGGTCAGTCACAGCGGACGAAAATAATTGTTTCTGCCTGACAGTTCAACAACCTGCGGACTTTTTCCACATGTGGAAAATTCGTTTTCACTCCATGCCATGCTAACTTTCAGCAGGCTCGCCCTCAGGTTTACCCGCCTGTACGCGGGCCATTCGTATCTCGGAAGGTGAGCCATGACAACCAGATCCATTCGCCGCGCCGCTGAGCGCAAAGCTAACAAACTCCTCCGCAAGAGTGAACTCGCTTCGCCCGCGCAACTCGCCGCGAACCGCGTCAATGCCCAGTTCTCCACCGGCCCAACCACCGAGGCGGGCAAAGCCGTATCCAGCCTGAACGCCGTCAAATCGGGTCTCACGGGCCGCACTGTCCTGCTGCCGGCCGATGACGCCGCCGAATACCAGGCCAGCCTCCAAACCTACGAAGATCACTTCCAACCCGTAGGTCCCGAAGAGCGAGCGCTGGTCCAATCCCTATGCGACACCCGCTGGCGTCTGAACCGTATCCCAGGACTCGAGATGGCCATTTACGCGCAAGGCCGTTCCGAATTTGCCGACCAGTTCGAAGACCGCGAAGAATCGCTCCGCCCCAGCCTCATAGACTTGAAAACTTTTCTCACGTACGAAAAACAGATCCGCAATCTGCAGTTGCAGGAAGCCCGCCTGGTCCGCCGCCGCGAAAAGGAAACCGCCGAACTGCACTGTCTCCAGCAAGAGCGCCTGGCAAAGCAGAAAATCGAGCACGAGAAGACTAATCACGAAGAAGCCAATCAGGACTGCGAACCCGCCATCCCGTCCACAATTGGCTTCGTATTTGCAAACGGCGAAACCCAGCACCCGCTCCCGCACCCGGAAGTCCCAGCCGGCTCTCCCTATAGGCAAATCGCCGCGTGACTCCCAACGTCAGGCATGGCTGCGCGCCACCGGCCGCCGGTCTAGCCCGAGCACCGTTTCCACAACATCCTGCAACGACTGTGGCAAAGCGATGTCCCCGTCATAACTCAAATACTCGTGACCGGCCCCGTCACGCCGCTGGTGCATGCTCACGCCGAACGCCTCTTCCATCTGCCGGATAGTGCCCTCTACCCGCATTGTCCGCGCGGCCGCATTTTCGCTGACCACATGCAAACCGTGCTCGGCTGCAAAGCGCCGGACCACCTCTAAATCCTGCGGGGCTGCCGCCAGTGTTCGCTCCGCCTCTTGCCTCCCCATGCTTTGAAACTCGCCGGAAAGCAGCCTTTCCCCGACACCCGCGGCCTGTGGTGGCCTCCGGATAACAATCGTTGTCACTATTTCGCGATCTGGATTCACGTGCAAACTGGGCGCGCTCATCGTTTTACGTTCCTTTAAGAGTTTTGTTAATGATGTTTATGCTTGTGCTTGCCCCAGGGTGCTTTCCCAGGCGTACTGCTCGAACCGTTAGACAAAGCACTGAGTAGAGCCGTTCCGTTGGGGCTCCCCAATCCCGTGCAGGCATCCCAGCCGGCCCTCGCGCTGTAGCTGCCCAGTCCGCCGTCGTCGTTGTTACCCACGGTGATATCGTGAAAAACCGTCCCGCCCAAAGTGTATAGGGTGGGATTCAGAAAACCGGCGGGCTTACCCAGTTTCTGGTTGAGCAGTGCCACCAGTCCCGCCCACAACGGAGCCACCGCACTGGTGCCCCCCACCACTACGTTCTGCCCGTCCACGCGCACCTGGTATCCCGTTGTCGGGTCCGCATTGCCCGCCACATCCGGCACGCCGCGTCCCAAGTATTTAGTCGTCGGCTGAGCCGGTACGCCGGCCGCCTGTTGATAACTCGGTAGCGGAAATTTTATGCTGATCCCGCCGCCGCCCGCGCCCGCTTGGTTCGCTGTCTCGTTCCACACGGTTTCGGACGAAATCTTAGATCCCGAACCCTTCAATGTGGTTCCGCCGCAAGCCAGCGCGTACGGACTCGAACTCGGAAAGTCAACATGCAAAGCGCCCCCCTCGCCATCCGTCGAGCCGTCGTCGCCGGATGCCGCCGTCACCGTGACGCCCAGCGTAGCTGCGTCTTGTAGCGCCGAATTCATCGCCGCCAGCGACTGTGCCGTCCACGAATCTTCCGGTGCCCCCCAACTGATCGAAATCACCGACGGTTTCCGCGTGGCATCATGTACTGCGTCCGAAATAGCGTCCACGAATCCCTGGTCCGTGTTGGGCGCAAAGTAGACCGCAATATCGGCGCCCGGTGCGACCGAGCCAGCCACCTCTATATCCAGCATCACTTCGCCATCTGCATCCCCACCCGGCGTATTCGCCCCGCCATCCACCGCCACGGCAACAACGTGAGGCGCTGTAATGCCCAGGTTCTCGAAGTAGGTTTGCAAGTCGGCTGTCTTATACCCGCCGCCGAGTTCGATAATCGCCACGGTTTGTCCCGCGCCCGTCAAGCCCGTCGGAAACTGGTACAACTCGGCTACCTGAGGCGGCGTGAACGTCGTATGCGCCGCTGCCGCCTTCTTCTTCCGGAAGTGCGGCTTCGCCACGGGCCGGTTATCCAAACCGATCACCGCCACCACCGCTCCCTGCAACTCAGCCGGAATTTGGATCGCGCCCGTGCGCCCTCGAAAGGTCTGCCCGGTGTCATCGCTCTTGTAGGACGAAAACTTCACCCCGAATGCCTGTGCCATGGCCGCTGCCGTCCCGGTCAGAATCACCCGGCGCTTGGTAACGCTGCTATCCACCACGGTCAAATTCGCGTGGTGCGCAAACGCCTCCACCAGCTTCAGGTCTTCCGCAGCCGCTCCGTGCCGCTCGCTGAACTCCGCCCGGCTCAGAATTGCGGGCGTCTCCTCCGGTGCAATCGCCGGGTGTGCGCCCGCCCGCCGTAGCAAGACCGTCACGCTTACTGTCGAGCCCGCCTCTACCGCGCCTCCTAGCTGCGCGTTCTGGGGTGCTTTTTTATCGCTTCCCGGTAATTGAATTTTGGTCTCAAATGCCATATATGTCGTTCCCTGCCACAGCGAATACAACTGGCAGGTCTAGTGTATCGTTCGCGTAAAATGAGAAGTCGCCGTTTGATGCAAGCTACTGATAACTTTGAAATTCGCCAATTGGCAACGCTCGACGACTTTTCGAGCGCCGTGCGCTTGCAGCGCGAGATCTGGGGATTCGAGGAAATCGACTTGCTCCCGCGCCGTTTGTTTGTAGTCGCCGACCAGATCGGAGGCCAGGTGCTGGGGGCCTTCGACAAAACTAAGGACGCGCGCCGGATGGTCGCCTTTTGCCTGTGTTTGCCGGGGCTGAAACCTGGCGGTAAATCGTATCTCCATAGCCAGATGCTGGGCGTGCTGCCGGAATACCATAACAGCGGACTCGGCCGCCGCCTGAAGTGGGAGCAGCGCCGTTACGCGCTCGCTCGCCCGGTCGATCTGATCGAATGGACCTTTGATCCTCTGCAGCTCAAAAACGCTTTCTTCAACATCGAACGCCTGGGCGTCATTGTCAGGCGCTACGTCCACAACCAGTACGGCACCACCACCAGTCATCTTCACGGCGGCCTGCCGACCGATCGTCTGGTGCCGGAATGGTGGCTGAGTTCGGCGCGTGTCGAAGCGCTTGCTGCCGGCTCGCCGTTCGAAAGACCCGCCGTCGAAGCACGCATCTCCATTCCGTCCGAAATAGCTGCCATCGTGGAAAACCACCCGCGGCAGGCCCGGCAAATTCAGGCCTCCGCAGGTGAACAGTTCGAAATCCACTTTCGCGCCGGTCTCATCGTCACCGGCTTTGAAAAAACTTCCGAATCTGGCACGTACTTACTAAGTCGCTCAGTTTAATGAACATCGAACAACTCGTCCTCCGTCATATCCGTCTCCCGTTGGTGCATTTCTTCGAGACCAGTTTTGGGCGCACCTATGAGCGCGACATCATTCTGGTCGAAGCGATCTCCGGCGGCATTTCCGGCTGGGGAGAAGTCACCGCCGGGGAGCGGCCTTTCTACAACGAAGAATGGACCGGCTCCATCTGGCCCCTGCTCACCGATTTTGTGGCGCCCCGCATCCTCCACCATGAGTTCGTCTCCGCTGAAGAAGTCGGATCTCGCACCGCCCACATACGCGGTCACAGGATGGCTCGCGGCGGTGTCGAAGCGGCTGTTTGGGACTTGCAGGCCAGGCTCGCCAACCAGCCTTTATGGCAAACCATCGGCGGCGGCGCCCGTCAGGAGATTTCTTGCGGCGTCTCCATCGGCATTCAGGATTCGGTGCCGCAACTGCTCGCCAAAATTGAAACTGAACTTGCCGCCGGTTATCAGCGCATCAAAATGAAGATCAAGCCCGGCTGGGATGTCGACGTCATCCGCCAGGTGCGAGCCCAATTTCCCAACATCAAGCTCATGGCCGACGCCAATTCCGCCTACACCTTGCGCGACACCGGCCACCTCAAGAAGCTCGATGAGTTCTACCTGATGATGATTGAGCAGCCGCTCGCGCATGACGACATCATCGACCACGCCGCGCTGCAGGCTGAGCTCGATACGCCCATCTGTCTGGACGAATGCATCCGCTCCGCGCATCACGCCGAACAGGCCATTCGCCTCGGCGCCG
>DATHIZ010000644.1:0-12651 GCA_035316385.1 Bryobacteraceae bacterium
CACCCTCAAAGTGTTCCGTGAGGTGTTGGGCGCTGCCGCAGTTTGCCTGTTTGACGCCAGTACCGCCGCACTCGAAATGGACGGGACCTCCCAGCTTGGCCTGGGGGAGCGCACCCGCCAGGCGTACGTTGCGGGCGGAGATACGGATGAGCCAGCGCATGGAGTCTCGGTGCGCTGTCTTCGCATCGGCAGCGTGACCATTGGAGCGATTGGATTCGAAGGCTTGCCGCAGCCGGAGGCGCTTCCGGCTGCGTTTTCCGTGCTTGCCGCGGCAGCTTTGGAACGCGCGCAGAACTTCCGGCGGGTGAGCCGTGAAGCTGCCGAGGCTCAGGCCGAGATCTTCCGTACCGCGATCCTGGACGCACTGGCGCATGAGTTTAAAACGCCACTGGCGACCATACTTGCGGTGATCGGGGGGATTCGGTCGCAACGGCTGGAACCTGAGCAGGTGGAAATGGCCGACATGATCGAATTCGAGGTTTCCCGGCTGAGCCGTCTCACCACACGGCTGCTGCGGACAGCGCGGCTCGACCGGGAAGAACTGAAGCCACGTCTCAAACCCGTCGATATCATCCCCCTGGTTGAGCGGGTGGTACATCGGTATGTGAGCCAGTCCCACGAGCGCCGTGTTGCCATCACTTACCACAGCAAGTCGATCGAAGCGCCGGCAGACCGCCCGCTCCTGGATCTGGCACTGACGCAACTGTTGGATAATGCGTTCAAGTATTCGCTGCCTGGTAGCGCCATCACCATCAGTGTTCAGTTGGAGGAAGGCTTCGTAACGATAAGCGTGGGGAATGAGGGGAATTCTATCGCGCCCGATGAGCAGGATCGGATCTTTGAGCGGTTCTATCGTGGAGCCCGGGTGCGAAATCTCATTTCCGGCACTGGACTGGGCTTGCATGTCGCCCGAAAGATAGCGGGAGCGCACGGCGGCAGTCTCGATCTTGTGAAGGAAGGTCCTTCAACGCGTGTCGTTTTTTTTCTCAAGCTGCCGGTTTCAAACCATGGACGTGACAATCCCAACACCGCCGATTAGCATTCTGCTGGTAGATGACGACCCGGCATTCCGGAAGGGACTGGCGGCTTCTCTGAAAGCCAGCGGGTACGCGGTCGACCTTGCCCGGAATGCGGAAGAAGCGCTTCACCATGTTCGGGGGAACCCGGTGGATGTCGTTCTGCTCGACATGAACATGCCCGAGATCGGCGGGGTGGAGGCGTGCCACAGGATCCGCGCTCTCGCTCCGAAATCGGGAATCGTGATGCTTACGGTGCGTGATGCGGAGGACGACAAGGTGCAAGCGCTCGAAGCCGGGGCTGACGACTACGTCACAAAACCATTCCGCCTGCGTGAACTGATCGCGCGCTTGCGGGCGGTTCTTCGAAGAACGGGCGCCGACGGAGTGCTGCAGTCACCCGTGCTTCGTGTCGGTCAATTGGAGCTAGAGGTGGAGCACCGGACGCTCCGGAAGGCCGGAAGGCAAATTCATCTCACGCCCAAAGAGTTTGAATTGCTCGCGTTTCTCATGCAGCACAAAGACTTCCCGGTCACGCATGCAAGACTCTTGCGCGCGGTCTGGGGCCCCGAGTACGGCAATGAACCAGACTATCTCCGATCCTACGTCAAGATGCTTCGCAAAAAAATAGAGGATGACCCCAGCCGGCCCGAGTATATTTTGACCGAGCCATGGGTCGGTTACCGCCTGCGGGATCCGAGTGATCCGGAGTCGCCTGTTGATCCGGAGAATGACGCGGAGGACGAGGAAGACGACTTCTGACAGCATCGGGCACAAGGCAGTTTAACAGCTTAAATTGCCTCCAGCTACAATCGCTTCGAGCATGGCTAAAACTTCCTGGGGCGAGATCCCCGTCAATGATGCGCACGTTCACTTTTTTTCGCACGCTTTCTATGCGGTTTTGGCGCGGCAGAAGAAAACAGAGAACGCCGAGGCGCTCGGACCGCTGTTGAATTGGGAGATACCGCTGATAGATCCGGTAGCGCTGGCGGATCGCTGGGTTGCCGAACTGGACCGGCATAATGTCCAGCGGACAGCACTAATTGCCAGTGTGCCGGGAGATGAAGCGAGCGTGACAGCCGCCGTAGCGGCGCATCCTGGACGGTTTTACGGCTATTTCATGCTGAATCCCACACATGCCGATGCCCTCGATCGCGTGAAGGCTGCGGCGTCCAATCCGAATCTGCATTGCCTGTGCTTGTTTCCTTCCATGCACACTTACGCGATTACAGATCCGCGGCTGGTCCCCATTTTGGAAGTGGCGTCAGATCACCGCCTGGCGGTCTTTGTGCACTGTGGGACGATCAGCGTGGGTGTCCGCAAGAAACTGGGCCTCCCCAGCCAGTTCGATTTGCGGTACTCCAATCCATTAAGCCTTCACCCGGTGGCTCTCCATTTTCCGCAAATTCGCTTCGTGGTACCGCACTTTGGCGCGGGATTTTTCCGCGAGGCCCTTATGCTGGCGGACCTTTGCCCCAATGTTTTTCTTGATACGTCGAGCAGCAACCGTTGGATGAGCTATGAAGGCTTGGATCTGCGTGGAGTTTTCCGAAGGGCGATTGACGTGCTCGGCATAGAACGCCTTATTTTCGGCTCCGACTCCAGTTTCTTTCCACGGGGATGGAATGCACCTATTTTTGACCAGCAGGCGACCGCCTTGTATGAACTCGGCCTCGACGAGCAGCAGGCGTCGCAAATCCTGCGCTTGAACCTGGAGCGTTTGCATTCGGCGCGTCTATCGGAATAACCTGAAGCGAAACTTCAGCCGGCGCACCCTACTCTTGTTTCGAACATGCGCCTTCCGAAGTTTAAGATGAACAGTTTACGGTTGCAGGCGGTCGCCGAAAAACGCATCGTCTTGCCATTTCCGGCGGATCCCAAGGTGCGGATCGCCCAGTTGACGGAAACTCCACCGTTCGAGAGTGTCGAAACCTTTGTCCCGGAGAGATGGCTGGAGTTAGAGAGTTATAGGCCCCAGGTAATTCTTGGCTACGCGGCGGACCTGCAGCGCTTAGCCGAGCAAGTGGATTTGGGCATGGTGGATCTCACCTGCGTAAATCACGCCATCGTGGTCTTGACGCCATGTGGGTCACGGCCCCTTTCGGACGTTTTGCGGGTCATGTTGTGGCAAAGTTTCGGTGTGCCCGTTTTTGAACTATACGTTGGGCCGGACCATCGTCTGCTCGCGTTCGAATGCGAAGCGCACGACGGCTGGCATCTGGAGCCCAGGGTTGAAATCAAGGCCGTTGAAACAGAACTGATCCTGGACAGCCCCGGCAATCGTGGATTGCGCACTGGTCTTGTCGGCCGCGTCGCGGAGGAAGCCTGTCCCTGTGGTCGAGAAACGCCGCGTTTGATGGATGTTGCGGGGATCCGGCAGACCCTCCCTCGGGCGCTTTCCGCGTGAGCCTAAAGCCCATGGCCGCGTAGCTTAGCCTGAGAAGGTGAAGAGCTACCGGAAAGAGCTGTGGTTTGAGCTGAAGTCGCGGCGTGGTTTTGTCAATATCACGCCACAGGTAAAAGAATGCCTGCGGGAAAGCAGAGTCATAGAAGGACTTGTGCTGGTGAACGCCATGCACATTACCGCCTCCGTGTTCATTAACGACGACGAATCCGGTCTTCATCGCGACTACGAGCTTTGGCTGGAGCGGCTCGCGCCGCACGAGCCTGTTTCGGGGTATAGTCACAACCTGACGGGCGAAGACAATGCGGATGCGCATCTGAAGCGCCAAGTAATGGGCAGGGAAGTGGTTGTAGCAGTCACGGACGGGCTGCTGGACTTCGGACCTTGGGAGCAGATTTTTTACGGTGAATTCGATGGACGGCGACGCAAGCGGGTCCTGGTCAAAATAATCGGTGAATGACGCCGAGACTACTCGGCATCCGTTTTCTTTTCAGCGGCCAGCACTCGGGTCAAGCCCCAGACAGCCAGAACCAGTGTGACAAAGAACAGGTAAACCGTTGCCGGCTCGGGAACCGGGTAGGGAACGGCGGGTGTATCTGTCACGGGAATCGTAATCGGGGGCTGAGCGGGAGGGTCGCCCGCGCTCGGGAAAGGCCGGAAAACAGGACCCATCGCGTAGGCGAACGGCGGCGCTCCACCCAGAGGGAAAAGGGTACTACCGGATCCGGGCAGGGCGGGGAGGCTTGCAGCATCTATCTGTGGCGATTCGGTTATCACTACCGGGGCTGCGACCTCAGGCGGAAGAGCGGCAACCAGGCGTGGCGACCAATCAGCCCAAGCCGGCGTTTCATGAGCGAGAGCAGCAACCGGGTCTGTGGTCAAGTCCAAGTGGCTCAAGTCGAGACGGGATAATGACTCCGGACCCATGGGCGGTGGGGAGAGCACTGCGGGTGGCGGTTCGTTCAAGCTAATCTGGTTGCCCGGTAGATCGGAAAGCCGGTTCCCGCACCGGGAGCGGGCGAAATTCGCGCCGTCGGTCAGAAGATATTCGCCTTGCGGGATGCGGAGCTTTTTCGCGGTCCAATAGACTTGATTCTTGATCCGGTACGAGACGTATTGATAGCGGTCCGCAGTTAGCTGCACCATCCGGGCATCCTTCAGATTGAAACCGAAGTAGTGCGCGCGCACGACACTATCTTTCATATCGATGTTGCGCAATTCTGTCGGCGAGTAGGCCCCGCCGGGTATAACGGAGTAGGGATAGTTTGGACGCAAAGACCTCAGATATGCCGGGACCGGCTGCGTCGCGCGAATGGTGCTTTTGGCCAGCGGAGCATACAAATTGCGTGAGGTAGAGGCATTTCGTCTCCGGATAGCTATCGGCGCCAGGAATAAGGCGACTAGACCACAGAATACGAGGACGACAATCCAGCGTGTTTTCATTTTCTTTTCGATTCCAAAGAAACTTATCGGCCTATCCGGGTCTGGTAGGAGAGGGTTGTTATGGTAGGAGCTGGGCAAGTAGTGAGATTCAGTATCACAATATGAGACTTATCCAGATGCCCAAAGGAGATTATTTATGAGTACTTCCACGTCCCAGCTCAACGGTGCTTCGGTTACCGCTTCCGTGCCTGTCGAATGCCAGAAGATCCTCTCTCCGGAAGCGTTGCAGTTCGTTGCCGAACTGCATGCGGCATTCGATGCCAGACGCCGCGAGCTGCTGGAACAGCGCGTCAAGCGGCAGGAGGCCATTGATGCCGGCCAGCTGCCAGATTTCCTGCCGGAAACCGAGTCGATCCGGAAAAGCGACTGGACCGTCGGGCCGATCCCGGAGGATCTATTGGATCGCCGCATCGAGTTGACAGGCCCGGTGGATCGCAAGATGGTGATCAACGCCTTGAATTCCGGAGCCAAAGTCTTCATGGCGGATTTTGAAGATTCCAATTCGCCTACCTGGCTGAACAATATCTGGGGCCAGGTGAATATGTACGACGCCACCCGGGGAGATATCTCCTATACGAGCCCGGAAGGAAAGAGCTATTCGCTGGGTCCAAAGCCCGCGGTGGTCTTCGTGCGCCCCCGCGGCTGGCATCTGGTTGAGCGCCATGTTCTGGTAAATAACCAGCCGGTTTCGGGATCGCTTTTTGATTTCGGCCTGTACTTCTTTCACAATGCGAAGGCGCTGATTGAAAAGGGCTCGGGGCCCTATTTCTACTTGCCGAAGCTGCAAAGCCACCTGGAAGCCCGCCTCTGGAATGATGTATTTGTTTTTGCGCAGAAGTACCTGGGCATTCCCAACGGCACGATTCGGGCGACGGTGCTGATTGAAACCATCCTAGGCGCGTTCGAGATGGACGAGATTCTTTATGAATTGCGCGATCATTCGGCCGGTTTGAACTGCGGGCGCTGGGACTACATGTTCAGCTTCAGCAAGGTATTCCACAATCACCCGCGCTTTGCGCTGCCCGACCGCGCAAAGGTGACGATGGATAAGCACTTCCTCAAGTCCTACGTGGAGCTGTTGATTCAGACCTGCCACAAGCGCGGCATTCATGCCATGGGCGGCATGGCGGCACAGATTCCCATCAAAAACGATCCGGCGGCCAACGCAGCGGCGCTGGAGAAAGTACGGCTGGACAAATTACGCGAGGTAAAAGCGGGACACGACGGGACGTGGGTGGCGCATCCCGGACTCATTCCCGTGGCCAAACAGGTCTTCGACGAATATATGCCCACGCCGAACCAGATCTCGGTCAAGCGGGAAGACGTGCATGTGACGGCCGCGGACTTGTTGGCGGTTCCGGAAGGAGAGATCACCGAAGAGGGACTCCGTCTGAATATCGACGTGGGAATTCAATATCTCGAATCGTGGCTGGGCGGGAATGGTTGTGTGCCGATCTATAACCTGATGGAAGACGCAGCCACTGCGGAGATCTCCCGCGCGCAAGTGTGGCAATGGCTGCACCACGGCGCAAAATTGAAGGACGGCCGGAAGATCACGCCGGAATTAATCCAGGAGACGATTGCCTCGCAACTGGTGCACATTCGCTCGGTTCTGGGAGCGGCCCGCTATGACAAGGGTCAGTTTCCGTTGGCCTCCAAACTGTTCGGGGAGATGATGCTTGACGGCCATTTCCGCGACTTTTTGACACTTGACGCGTATCAATACATTTAGTGGGAGTATGCCCCCTCGCACACACGTTAAAAAACCGCAGGCATACCGGGTCCAGGTGTTGGATCGAGCCTTCCAGATTCTGAATGTCCTGGCCGATGAGAGTGCGGGCATCGGCCTTACGGATATCTCCGCGCGCCTCAAGCTGCACAAGAGCACCGTGCATCGGTTGATCACGGTGCTGGAGAATAGCCGGTTCGTCGAGAAAAACACGGTCACAGCCAAATACCATCTTGGGTCCCGCTTGATGGAGCTGGGATTGTCGGCGGTTTCGCGGCTGGATGTCTATGAAGTTGCCGGGCCATACCTTCGCGAGCTGGTGAAAGAAACCGGTGAAACCGCCCACCTGGCGGTGTTGCGCGAGGGTCAAGTGGTTTCGTTAATCAATGTGGAGAGCAGCCAGACGCTGCGGACGCCGACGACCGTCGGGACGCGCAATCCCGCGCATTGCACATCACTCGGCAAGGCGATGTTGGCATTCACCGCGCAGCAGCAGGTGGAGGATTTCCTGCAGCTAGAGTTGCTGAAATCATACACACGGAAGACGATTACCTCACGTGTTCGATTCAAGGCTGAACTGGCTGAGATTCGCGCGCGGGGTTACGCAGTTGACGATGAAGAACGGGAGCCCGGTTTGCGATGCATCGGGGCTCCCGTTTGGGACAGCTCAGGAGAGGTAGTGGCGGCGATAAGCGTAGCCGGGCCGGTTTTCCGGATCACGCGAAGCCGGATTTCCGCTCTCTCCCGAACTGTCATGAGAATCGCCGCCGGTATCTCGGCCTCGCTCGGTTATCGCAGCCCGCGTGTTCCTCAGAACGATAGTTTTAACTCAAACTGAAGATTTCGATTCCCGGTTTTGCTGGTCACCATCATGAATGTGGAACTGAGTGGATTCGAATTAACCGTTGCCCAGTTGGGGTGATTCAGCAGGTTAAATGACTCTGCTCGAAATTCAACGTTCGAGTGTTCATTGATCGGAATGGCAAATTGCTTGTGAAGCGCCAGGTTCCATTCCCAAAATCCCGGATTGCGGAAAATGTTTCGGTTGTCGCCGCTAGCAAATGTACCTTGCGCCGGGGCGGTGAAAGCATTCCCACAGTACAGAGTAGCGCCTACGTTCGGCACAAATCCGGTGGAACATCCGTCGGGATTACCGGTCACGTTCCAGAACTGGTTGCCGCTTCCGGTTCCTACGCCGGCATAATCGATGTTTGTTCGAACGGAAAAGGGTATTCCTGACTGAAACTGGTTAACGCCCGAAGCTGTCCAGTTGCCGAAAACCCTGCGGACCAGAGTGTCTTGACCGCGGAACGGCAGGTTATAAATGTAGCTGATCGTCAGAGCCTGGGGCACGTCGAAATCGGACCGGCCCCAATACGTTTTGTCGTTGTAGGCATTAGGTAGCAGGTCAGTCAGGAGCGACGTATTGTCGGTGGATTTAGAGTAAGTATAGGAAGCGCTAAAAGTAACCGGTCCGGCGGTTTTGCGAGCTGTCGCCTGGATCGAGTTATAGCGGGAAGACCCTGAATTTTCCGAGATGTCAATGATGCCTGCACCCAGATAGGGACGAAGTGCATTTGTATTCACCTGCGGATTCAGGTAAGTCGTGTTTGTCTGAAGAAGTTGATTGATGTTGCGCTTTCGCTGGAGATGAAGGCCGCGATTGCCGACATAGCCCGCGGATACGTCAAGGCCATGTCCGAACTGATGCTGCAGGGTGACATTGTATTCCCACGCCGTCGGCCACACATTATTCGGCGCGTTGATAGTCATTGTGAACGGAGAGCTAACAGCCGAGGCCGCGTTCAATGAGCCAATGTTTCCGTTTACCAAAGTTGTCTGCGGCATAAAGGGCGGATTTCCACCCAGCGCCGTATCACGATTAATGGCTGTGCGGTCAGCGAAATAGCCGCCGCCTGCCCGTAAGACCGTATTGCTCGCGATTTGGTAAGCGATGCCCAGTCTGGGTTGAACCAAACCCCACTGGGTGGGTGTAAATCCTCCCGGAAGATTGTGGTAAAGGTTCATATACTGCTGTTGGTTGAGGAAAGGATACCGGCGCAGCGCGTCGGCGGTCGGTCCGCTGCCGGGCAGGACGATCCCGTTGTATGGTGAGCCGCTGGTGATGAATCCGGTGCTGGCGCTGACTGTTGCGGCTTGTGCCGGATTGTAAAAGGCGGGATCGAATTGCGCGATAGTTCCGTTCTTTGTGCTCCAGGCCGGCCAGATGGAGTAGCGAAGGCCGTAGTGAATGCTCAACTTCGGTGAGGCTTGCCAGACATCCTGCGCAAACAGATCGAGCGAGTTGGCGACCCACGGAGTATTCGGCTTTGCGCCAATCTCGGAATACGTATTGAAATTGCCCAGCAGCGCGTTGCCAATACCCAGGCCTGTTGTGTTCGCCCCGCCTGTGTCCAGGAATTGAAACGCGCCATTCTGGTTATTGGTCTGAGGAGCACTGGCCGTGGTCAACTGAATCAAGTCGTTCTGGCCGGCATGTTCGAAGGTGCCGCCGAACTTAATGGTGTGATTTCCCGCGACCTTGGTCACGTTGTCCGTGATGTCTTCCACGAAGCCCGCCCACGAGCCGGGATATGGGCCTGTATCGACCGTGGTTAAACCTGTTATTGCCATGGTCGGTAGCTTTTGCGGGTCAAGCTTTGTTCCCGGATACAGGTAGGGATAGGTAATACCGTATGTACTGCGCTGGCAGAACGCTCCGCAGGCAGGGTTGGATTGGATGGATCCCTTGCCGTCAGAGTTTGCGGAGACCGAAAAATCATTGAGGAGCGTCGGGGAGAAGCTGGTGGTTAAATCGACTATGCCCGTTCTGTTCGGCCGCGACCAAAGCGACTGATACATGCCTAAGGTGCCTTCAAGCGGATTATTGAAGGTCCACGGGATGAATGTTCCGCGCACATACAGATGATTTTTGTCGTTTAGATAGTAGTCTGTCTTAAATGTGGTCTTCTGGACGTTAGAACTGACATGATAGGTCTGAATCCAATTGGCTGCACCCTGCTGAAAGCCCGGAGTGGGCATCGGATAGGCGTTTAGGAGGGCCGCACCTTGCGCACTTATGCGTGAGGCGGGGATCACGTTACCGGAAAATGGTTGACCGTTGAACGGATCGGTAACTAGCCTGGTCTTGCCGAAGAATGTATTTTTCGGATCCAACAGGGCGCTCAGATCGCCGGTCCGCATGGCGGCAGTTGGAACGGTGCCCGTCGTGTCATCGTCGTAACGTCGTCTGAACAATTCCTCGGCAATAAAGAAAAACAACTTGCTCTTATCCGTGTTGAACTTGCCGGGAATATAAACCGGACCGCCCAGGTCAAAGCCGAAGTCGTTATAGTTCTGCTTGGGAGGACTGGCGTTCTGCCGCGTCAAGGTGCTGCCGTTGCGCGACCAGCTATTGGCATCAAAGGCGGCATTTCGTATCACTTCGTATGCTTCGCCGTGATACTTCGTGGTTCCGCTTTTCGTCACGAAGCGGATTTGCCCGGCGTTGGACCTTCCGAGTTCCGCATCGAAGTTCCCGGTCAGAACCTGGACCTCCTGCACCGAATTCATATCCTGCGCGCCAAGCATGGAGCCGGATTCGCGAGTACGCGTAGCCATCGCTCCGTCAACATAAACCGTGTAGGCATCCGTCCTTCCGCCGTTCATGCTGAAGCCGCCATTGCTGACGCTGTCGGGATCGAAGGTGGCAATGTCGCTTCCGACAACGCCAGGCTCCAGCAGCGCCAGGTAAATCGGATTGCGGCCGTTTACTTCCAATTGCTGGAACTGCTCTGAAGTTACCGTTCCGCCGGTGGTTGGCTCCATGCTGAGCGCAACGCCCGAGCCCGTATCCGTAACTTGGACGGTTTCCGTGACGTTACCGACGGTCAATTGTACGGCAACATTCAATTGATCCGCAGAGCCGACGTGGATTCCGGTTTGAGAATGTTTCTGAAAGCCCTGGGCTTCTATGTTGATAGTGTACGTTCCCACCATCAGCCCGGGGAATGTGTAATACCCGGAGTTGTTAGTGGTAGCTTCCAGCTTGACCTGGTTACCTTCATTTACGGCGGTCACCTTGGCGCCAGGTACCAGGGCCTTGGTATTGTCGGAAACCGTGCCGGATATCTGTCCAATATCAACCTGTGCACCCACTGGAAGCGCTCCCGAGGCAAGAAGACAGGCAATCAGCGTTAAAGACTTCAACTTCATACCATTAGCCTTTCGATAAACAGCAAACGTTGCTCTTTTTGCTTACTCAATAACCAGTACTTCGTGACCGAGCACGGAAGGAATGTCTACTCCGGCCCAGCCGGCAGTGACGACGGGCGCCGCAGTGGTGTTTGCCACGAGCAGTTTGACGCTGCGTCCATGCACCCCGCTGGGCAGCCGCAGACGGATCTTCAGCGGACCTCCCGGAATCAACTCGTCGATCGGCATCCGCCCTGTGGCGGTGAGGTTTACTACGTGCGCAATCACACGGCCGGGCTGGGTGTAAAGGCTGCAATCGAACAAACCGTGGCCGTCGACTCGCAGCGGGATTTCTCCCTTCGCGGCCCAACGCACCACGTTTGCCAGCAGGTCGGCGTAGTCAGGCAAGCTATCCCGGGAGTAACGCCTGTCGATGTCCGCGGGCAGGAAGGCTACGCGACCGTTTATGACTAGTCCAGCAATATCGGTTTTCGGCTGCCGCATCCAAGCCGTTTCAGGGGGATAAATCGGGAACGGTGGTATGTATGTCAAAGGGACGATCAGGCCGCTATCGAGCTTGAGCGGAACCAGCGCGCCTCCGAAAGGGATGATGTCGGTTTCCTCAAAGCCCCGCAGCACCGGATGGCGTTGGCCGCCAGCGCGCGGTTCATCGCCGGCTTTGGGTCCCCATACGCTGCCCCGCAATTCCGGACTGAGACGGAGATACGTATGCTGGTTCTGGGTCGCCCAATTTCTCTCGGCGCCAGGCGTACCCACAAAGTGCGCGCCGAACAAATCCGTAAGTCCGTAGTCGCTGCGCGCGTCGCCGAATTCGTTATACAAACTGGTAGCTCCAGTCGCGATGATTGCGCCGCCAGCCGCGGCAAATTTGCGGACTGAGGCGCACTGCGCGTCCGACATCACGGCCAGATTCGGCAGAATGAGTACCTTGAGATTGCCACTCTCACGCTCTATGTGATCGATATGAACCGGCACATAGGGGATGCGCGCCCTGACCAGCGTGTCGGTAAAGCCGCGGTAGGGCGCGTCCGTGAGTACGGCGGCTTGATCGTGCCCGTAGAAATCGGTGTTGCGCTGGGACCAGACAATGCCGACGTTTGCCAGCGGGCGGCGGTTCACCAGGTAGCGCTGGTTCGCGGCGTACCACCGCATGAGAGGTTCGGCGGTGTGATACATGCGCCGGTCGTCATGGTAAGCGCCCACATGATGCCACCAGGGCTGGATGCCGCCGGCGAAGCCTTCGATCATCCACATGTGCGCTTCAGCGGGTGGTTTGCTCGCCACGCGGAACGATCGGCCGCCATTTTGATACATCGCCATCGACTCCGGGGCCAATTTGTCCCATCCGAGCACGCCGTGCACCAGTTTTCCAGTATCTGCGTTTTCCTCGAAACCCGCCGGCCCGCGCGCTTGATGATCGAGGAAGACCATTTCGGCGCGCTCAAAGATGGCCTTACAGTCGCGGAACGAACGGCTTTGGGAAGATATGGAACCACTGTTCATCCCGAACCAGAGGCAGTCAGGCCCTCCCGCCGCTTTTGTAGCGCGGTTGTTCAGATCCCAGACTTCCAAACGCCGCGCGTAATTCCAATCGATCCAGCGGCGGTATGTGGGATCGTTCCAGTCGTGCTTGAGCGGTAACGCGCTGCCGCCCTTGTCCCGGAATTTGCGCGCGCAGTTTTCGCAGTAGCAGATACTTTCACGGGTGAGCCCGCTCCAACTGTTGTCGGCGAAGCCCTCCGGATGGCTGCGCTCCACAATCTCCGTGAGCACTTCCGGCAAATACTCGTCATAGTAAGGGCTGTTCACGCAGGTGATGTACTTGTCTTCTGCGCGGTACGGCT
>DATHIZ010000645.1:0-2999 GCA_035316385.1 Bryobacteraceae bacterium
GCGCCTGCGCTGGCCAGTGCTTATGCGGCGCTGCAAGCCCGGTCCTACGAAGCAGCCATTGAACTTTTCCACCAGGCCATTTCCGCCGAACCCAACAGCGCAGCTATCCGGAAGGACCTTGCTTACACGTATCTGAAAGTGGGGGAGCCCGAATCGGCCCGAAGTCAGTTTGGCGAGGCCATGCGCATCGACCCGGCAGACACGCACGTTGCTCTGGAATATGCGTTTTTGTGCAACGAAACCAAGCAGCAGGCTGAAGCCCGGCGCATCTTTGACCGTATTCGAAAGACCGGCAACGCCACTGCCGAGACGGCATTCCAAAACATAGATAAAGCCCTGAACGATGGCATCACCCGCTGGACGAAGGCGCTGGAATTATCGCCCGGAAACTTTAGTGCGCATCATGAGTTAGCGCAACTGGCCGAGCAGCGCGACAACCTTCCGCTGGCGGCTGAACACTACGAGAAGGCTTTCGGGCTACGTCCGGACCTGCGCGCGTTGCTGTTGAACCTGGCGCGGGTTTGGAAGGCGCAAAGCCACACGGAAGACGCTACGGCGGCTCTTCTGGCGGCGTCCCGGGGCGGGGAACCGCGCGTTGCCGAGACGGCCCGCGAGCAGTTGCCCCCGCGCTATCCCTATGTGTACGAATTCAAGCGGGCGCTGCGTCTGGATCCAAAAAACATCGAACTTCGCCGGGAATTGGGCTACCTGCATCTGGCCATGAACAATAGGGCCGAAGCAATTGTGGAGTTTCAGAATGTCACGGCGGTGGCGCCGGACGACTTGCTGTCCGCTGCCCAGTTGGGATTTCTGCTGCTTAGCACCAGCGACAAGAAATCGGCGATGCAGTTGTTGGAAAAGGCGCTGAATTCCAAGGATAAAGAAGTCACGGACCGCGTCCGAAATGTCTTGACCGTTCCGCAGGCTTCCGCTGCGGAACCGCGTCAGGAACCCGCGGCGCTTGCCACGCGCAGCCTGCAAGCCGGCTATTTGAAAGATGCGTTGAAATATTTGCGCATTGCGCACGAGAACGATCCGGCGGATTACTCTGTTCTGCTGAAACTCGGCTGGACTTATAACATCCTGCACGATGACAAGCAGGCGCTGGGATTCTTCAAGCAGGCCAAGGAGAGTCCCGATCCGAAAATCGCCAGTGAAGCTTCCCGTGCATTTGAGAATCTGCGCCCCAGCCAGGCGCGTGTTCGCACTACTGTTTGGACATTCCCGTTTTACTCTTCGCGATGGAAAGATGTGTTTTCTTATAGTCAAATCAAGACCGAATTCAAACTGGGGTCGCTGCCAATTCATCCATACATTTCTACAAGAATCATAGGCGATGTCCGTGGTCACACGGGATCGCAAGGCGGTTCGGCGGCCCCTCAATATCTTTCCGAAAGTTCATTCATCTTCGCGGTGGGCGTCTCAACCACTCCATGGAAAGGCTTGATGGCGTGGGGCGAGGCGGGCGAGGCGGTGCGGTACCGGGAACAGCCAAATGTCGGCAGAATGATTCCCGATTACCGGGGCGGACTGTCGTTTTCCAAGAGCGTGGGCCATAATCTGGGAGCAGAAGAGAAGGGCGCGTTCTTTGAATCGAATAACGACGGAGTATTCGTCAGCCGTTTTCAAAACGATGTGCTGTTCTACTCGCAAAACCGTTTGGGCTATACCCTGCCGGAGATGGCCGGCATACAATTTCAACTATTCTGGAACGGCAACGCTACCAAGGATTTGAAGCGTCAATATTGGGCGAATTACTTCGAGCAAGGTCCGGGTGTGAAATTCCGAACTAAGCAGATGCCCCCCTCACTGGCCTTCACCGTGAGCGCGTTGAAGGGCTACTACACCATGCAGGAAGGGAATCCGCACGGAGCGCACTTCTACGATCTGAGAGCAGGTTTCTGGTATGCGTTTACTCATTAGCTTACTGCTGCTGAGTCCTGTTTCCATTTGGGCAAATCCCTGGCAAAACCTGCTGTCTTCCGTTGGTCTTCCTCCGCACGCCACTACTCTGGCTGAAGCGCGGAACGGCGGGTTTCTTATTCTGGAAGGCGCTTCACCGCAGGCGGAAGCGCTGGGCATCCACGCCACCGCCCGCACTTTGGAAGTGCGGGGCATCACAGACCTTCGGCATCCGAAACTGCCGATCATCTGGCAGCAAGGTGTCGAAGTCGCCGTCTTCGAACTGCCGAAAGGGGCCATTGTTTTCGCCAAGGACCGCACGCAGGCGGCTCCCGTGATGGCCGGTTTCCGGACAGGAAAGGGCGCCGTGTTCTGGTTGGCTACCAGCCCCGGAAAACTGGGGTTTGAGCGTTATCCATACATCCTGCAAGCCCTTGTGGATCTCGGCGTAAAACCACGTTTCCGCAGCGCCAATCTTTGGGCGTTCTTCGATTCCAGTTACCGTTCCCGCGTAGACTTCGATTACTTCGCGAGCCGCTGGCGCACGGCGGGAATCGGCGCGATTCATGTGGCTGCCTGGCACTACAATGAATCCGATTCGCAGCGGGACGAGTATCTGAAGAAGCTGATTGAGGCCTGCCACAAACAGGCCATCCTGGTCTACGCGTGGCTGGAGCTGCCGCATGTCAGCGAGGCTTTCTGGAACAATCATCCGGAATGGCGCGAGAAGACCGGTCTGTTGCAGGATGCGCACCTAGACTGGCGAAAGCTGATGAACCTGAATAATCGGGACTGTTTTGAAGCGGCCTCGCGCGAGACTAGAGCGCTGATTAACCGCTTCGATTGGGATGGGATCAATTTGGCGGAACTGTACTTTGAATCTCTGGAAGGCTCCGCTAATCCCGCTCGCTTCACGCCGTTCAACGACGATGTCCGCAAGGCTTATCAGGTGGGGAAGGGCATCGACCCGATCACGCTGCTGCAACCGGCTAACGCCGCGGGCATGAAAGACTTTCTGGATTACCGGGCGGGACTGGCGCGCAAAATGCAATCGCAATGGATGGCGGAAATTGAAGCCATTCGCAGCCACGAAAAAC
>DATHIZ010000646.1:0-6199 GCA_035316385.1 Bryobacteraceae bacterium
ATCCTGATAGGCGCGACTGTCTATACCTTCCGCGTCAACGCGACGATTGCGGCAGGCGCGCGGTAAACACCCCCTACCCTCTCTTTAGATCGTCCAGTCTCCATGGCTAAAGGCGCGGCGAAGGATCGCCTTCCGGCACGACGCTCAAAGAACGGAATAACTCTCGTTTTTGGTCGCAGCCGCATGTGCACCTACCAAAGACCGCCGCTGAAGTTTGCCCGTCAGTAGATGGCAGGCTACTGAGTGGCCCTCTTGCACCTCATCC
The DNA here is from genome assembly GCA_035316385.1 of Bryobacteraceae bacterium. GTDB lineage: Bacteria > Acidobacteriota > Terriglobia > Bryobacterales > Bryobacteraceae > Bog-105. The sequence continues at coordinate 266 of DATHIZ010000646.1, forward strand.
AATGACGGCTCCTCGGCAGCGCAAATCGGCCCGGCGTGGGGGCATCGGGTGTTGAACCGGCAGCCCGGTGGCGGATTGATGGTGCTGGGCGGGTCGCCATCAAGGATGGTTGCTTCGCTCGAGCCCTGGGGGCCCTCGAGGATGGCCGCGGTGAGGAGGGCTTGCGTGTAGGGGTGCTGAGGCGTTTTGAATATGGTGCCTCTATGTCCAACTTCCATAACCTTGCCCGCGTACATGACGAGAATACGGTCAGCCATATATTCAGCGACGCTAAGATCGTGGGTGATGAAGAGATAGGCCATGTTGGTGTCGCGCTGTAGTTCCTTAAAAAGGTTCAGGACGCGCGCTTGAGCGGAGAGATCCAGAGCCGCGACCGGCTCGTCCAATACGAGTAGTTTCGGGCTGACGGCAATAGCCCGGGCAATGCCGACCCGTTGACGTTGACCGCCGCTCAACTCGTGCGGAAGCCGTTTCGCATGCGCTGCATTGAGGCCAACACGTTCCAGCAATTCAATGACACGGCGCTTTGGACCATCTTTGTCGCCACGCTTGAAAAGCCGATTGACCTTAAGCGGATAAGCGATCGATGCTCCGACCGTCATCCGCGGGTTGAGCGAACCGAAAGGGTCCTGGAAAACGATTTGAGTGGTCAGTCTAAGCGCACGCAGGTCCTTGCCCTGGATATGGGTGACGTCCTCATCGGCCAGTCGGATGCCGCCGGAGGTCGGCTCCAGCAGACGGACAACGAGGCGTCCGAGGGAAGACTTTCCGCAACCTGACTCGCCCACCACTGCGAGTACCTCCCCGTACTTTATGACAAAGCTGACGCCGTCGACCGCCTTGACGGTGCGATCCGCCTTGGCGAACGGGCTGCTGCCTCGCGCGGGAAAGTGCTTTTTGAGATTTACGACTTCTAGGATGAGATTTTTGATCTTGATTCCTCCGGATAAAAACACGCACTCCAATGCCCTGGCTCGACTTCAGCCAGTGGTGGCCGTTGCTCCCGACAGACATGCCGCCGAATGGGACAGCGCGAGTAGAACTTGCAGCCCGGCACATCGTCGGTGGGAAGAGGCGGCTCACCGGCCATCGGCGTCAGCGGCTGTCCAACGCGTTCAAGCGCCGGCACGCTATTTAGCAGTCCGACCGTGTAGGGATGCATGGGATGGCGGAAGAGGGTGTCAGTATCACAGCTTTCGACGACCCGCCCGCCATACATCACCATTACCCGCGAGCAAGATTGGCGGACAACCAACATGTTGTGGGTCGTAAGGAGAATAGCCGTTCCGAAAATGTTGGTCAGTTCAGCGAGGTTCCGCAAGATACTCGCCTGGACTGTGACATCCAATGCGCTGGTGGCCTCATCCGCTATGATCAAAGCTGGCTCGGTGACAACGGCGGTGGCTATGAGCACACGTTGGCACATCCCGCCGCTTAACTGAAACGGGTATGCTCCGAGCACGTCCTCCGGTGAGGCTACTTTCAAGACCTTCAGGATGCGGGCGGCTTCGGCGAGCGCCGCCTTTCGGCCCAGCCCTTTGTGAAGCGTAAGCGTCTCGGCAATCCAGTCTCCGATTTTCATGACCGGGTCGAGATGATTAAGGGGATCCTGGAAGATCATTGAGATCCGGCTCCCTCTCAGGCGCCGCATGCTTCGCTCATCAAGCCTGAGGAGATCTTGACCTTCGAAGTAGATCTTCCCTCCGACGATGCGCCCCGGGGGTTCTCGTATCAGCCGCATGATCGACAATGCAGTCACGCTCTTTCCACTGCCCGATTCACCGATCAGGCCAAGGTGCTCGCCCTTGTTGAGATGGAAATCAACACCGTCGACCGATTTCGCAACACCGTGGCGCGTGAAGAAATGGGTTTTCAAGTCTTGTACTCGGAGAAGTTCGGTCTGTTGCATGGGCCCCGTCAACGATTGGCAATAGAGGTGGTAGGACTGTTCTTGCGTTCTACATCCTCATACGGGGATCGAGCAGGTCGCGCAGACCATCGCCGAGGAAGTTGAAGCCCGCAGCCAGGACGAATATGGCCAGTCCCGGCAGCGTTGAAACATGTGGATGCAGGTCGAGCACCTCGCGTCCGTCATTGATCATGCGGCCCCAATCGGCCTGAGGCGGTTGAATTCCCAGGCCGATGAAACTGATGCCCGCACCGAAGACCACCATCGAACCGGCGAGCGAAGCGCCGTAGGCGACAACCGGCGCAAGGCTGTTTGGAATGATCTGATCGAAGATGATCCGCGGAGTAGATGCGCCCGAAACCTTCGCTGCATCGATGAAGGGCTGCTCTTTCAATGTGGTGACAACCTGGAAAGTAACGCGTGTCATCGGCGGCAGGAGCACAATCGACAGGCTGATGACGAGGTTCACCAATCCCGGTCCAAGGGTTGCAGCGACAGCAATAGCGAGAAGGATGGGGGGAAGTCCAAAGACAACATCCATACTGCGCATGATAATTGTCTCAGGAAGCCGCCCCACGTATCCGGCGACGGATCCCAGTGCCAATCCCAAAATGCCGGAAATGGTCAACGGCAGCACCGCGATAGCGAGAGAACTCCTCGCGCCCCACATGAGGCGGCTCAATATATCCCGGCCCTGCTGATCGGCTCCAAGCAAATAGCCGGGCGAGCCTATCCCCTTCAGGCGATCAAGCGGATGGATCTGTGTGGGGCTATAGGGGCTTAGCAACGGTGCGAGGATCGCCATCGCCACTACCAGGGAGACCATCACGACGCCAGCGACGATCGATTTGCGATTTTTGACGAAGCGCACGAAGTTTGACGCGGAATTGCTTAAGTTTGAAGCCTTGCGGATTGGCCGATGCGACACTGCGTCCATGACTAGGATTCCCGTACCCGAGGATTGATCGCCCGATAGATGATGTCGACCAAGAGATTGAGGATGACGAAGACGAAAGTGCTGAACAATACCAAGCCAAGCATCATCGGCATGTCCCTGCCCACCACTGACTTGTAGATTTCCAATCCCAAACCGGGCCAGCTGAAGATGATCTCCACAAACAATGCCGCTCCTAGGATCAGATATCCGATCTGCAGCCCGGTCATGCTGACGATCGTCGGCATGGCGTTGCGGAAAGCATGGCCGAGGATGACTGCTCTTTCCGATAGTCCCTTGGCGCGCAACGCCGTCATGAAGTCGAGGTTCAGCACCTCCAGCATCGCAGCTCGCGTCACTCGCGCTATGATTGCCGCCGGCGTCAGTCCGGCGACCACTGCGGGCATAATCAAATATCGGAGGGCATCCAGCGTCCCGTTATTCCCGCTGAAGCTGTATAGTCCTCCTGTCGGCAGCCAATTGAGCTTTACCGAAAATATGAAGATGCCTATGAGGCCCAGCCAATATGGCGGCATGCTTAATGCAAAGACCGATACAAGGAGAATGGTTCGGTCGATCCAGGTATTCTGCTTCACAGCGGAGACAATCCCCGCACCGATCCCGACGATTGCTGCGAATAGACTGGCGGCGGAGGTCAAAATGAGGGTGATCCAGAATTTTTCCAGTACCAAGGGTAGGACGGGAACGCGTTGCTGGATGGACATGCCCCAATCTCCTTGCAGGACAAGCCCAAGCCAGCGAAAATATTGCGCGATCAGCGGATCGTTCAAACCATACTTTACACGTAACGCCTCGCGGGCCTGCGGCGACGAGTACATTCCCATCAAAGCGTCGATGGGATCACACGGCGCCGAGTGAATCAGCACGAAGACGATCGCTGACCCGCCGAGAAGAACCGGGATCAAAAAAAGCGTACGACGGATCAACAACGCAATCATTTAGATGTCCTTATTCCACTGTCGTTAGCCATGCCTTGGCGACCCCTGATGTTCCGCTGGACGATCACAGAACGTCTGCCCTCGCTCAATCGTCAAGCCAGGCATTCCCCGGGAACTGAAGCCAGGCTTTAGCCGGCAGCCAGTTCTTTACGCTGGTGAGCGCCGCCATGGGCCGCAATCCATGCACAAGGGGAATGGAGCCGCTATCGTCGATGATGAGCTTCTGAGCTTGCTGATGGAGCGACCGCCATTCGTCGATGTTCTCCGCCGTGTAAGCCTTCTCCAGCAGCGCATCGACTTCAGGATTCTTGTAGCACTGGTCATTCATGCCGTCGGGCACGCATCCTGTTCCGGTGTAGCCCATATCCAGGATGAAATCGGTATCGTAACCGCGGTCAAAGGTGACGCACTCATCATCGGCTTTGACTTTCATATAGGCTTCGGCGAAAACCGCGTTGTCACGAACACGAATGTCCATGTTCACGCCGATCTCGGCAAGATTGGCTTGCACGAACTCATAGGCCTGGAGCGCGCCAGCAACAGGCTCATTCTCGGGTGACGTTATGATGAAGAAATTGAAACCGTCGGGATAGCTTGTCTCCGCCAACAACTTCTTGGCGGCCTCGGGGTCATATTTCTCGAACACCGGCAGGCTCTTGTCATAGGATGCAGAGCCGATGCCGTAGAGCTGTGTGGCAGGCACCGCGGTTCCTTTGAGAATGACATTCGCCAGCGTGTCGCGATCAATCGCCATATTGACGGCCTTGCGAACACGCTTATCGGAAAAGGGGCCGCTGGCCTGCCAACACTCAATGACCTTGGTGGCGGGGATACCACGCAGGTATACGTTGAATCTCTTATCGTTCTTGAAAGAGTCGACCTGGTCAACCGGAAGATCCCATGCGATCTGGACTTCTCCGGCTTTCAACGCAGCCGCACGGGCCGCTGGCTCGATGATCGGCCGGTAAACCATCGAATCCACGTAAGGCTTCTTACCCCAGTAATCGTCGTTGCGCGCCATGACGGTGCGCTGGCCTCGTACCCATTCGACAAGTTTGAAGGGGCCCGTGCCGACAGCATGCTGACCGATCCCGTCCTTCCCGTACTTCTCAAATGCGGCAGGGCTTTCCATGTAATAGTTCGGAAGGCTGGCGACTGCCTCTATGAAGCCGGCATTTGGTTCCGCGAGTTCCACCTCGAAGGTGTACTCGTCAACGACCTTCGAGCCTTTAAGGCCTTTCAGCACCCCGAGCGCGGCACTTCCCACCTGTTGGTCATAATATGGATGTTGCGGGTTGGTCATGCGCTGGAAATTGAAGTTCGCCGCTTCAGCATTGAAGGGCGTGCCGTCATGAAATTTCACGCCTTCCCGCAGCTTGAACGTGTAGGTCCTTCCGTCTGGCGAGGCGCTCCAACTTGTTGCAAGTGCGGGTATAATGGGTGGAAAGTCGGCGTCTGCGGTCCAGTCCTTTTCGACCAGACCATCGAATATGGGCAGCAAAGCGTTATGCTGTGAACTGCTGGTATATTTCTGAATGTCGAGGTCGGGCGTGTCGTTTGTCGTGGCCACGATCAAGGTCCCGCCTTTGCGGGGCTCCTCGGCTCCAGCGGAAACTGAAAACAGAAACACCGTACCGAAGAGGGCTGTGGCAACCCGTGAAAATATATGCTTCCTGCCAAATATTACGCCAACTTGCCTCATGGTCTTAACTCCGTTAGTTGAAATTTTGATCACTGACGTATTTCCCACGGGACCAACCCAGCCAAACCCAAGCAATCCACATGCCAACTATGGTGTGTCCGGTTGTCCCTATGGAAAGAAACTCTCCCAATCCACCGCGCGCTGGTAAGCGTGGGCGGCGCGGATGAGCAGATCTTCACGAAAATGCGGTGCGACAAGCTGCAACCCCACCGGAAGGCCATCGGACTTACCGCAAGGAATGCTGAGCGATGGGAAGCCGGTAACGTTGAACGGGCTGGTGTTAGCGCCCAGCTTGGCAACATCCTTGCCGCCCCCTCCTCCAAAGAGCGTACGGTCAATCGCATCGCCAAAGTCTGATGGCGTCACGTATGGATGGGACTTGGTCGGGCAGGTCGGCATCACCAGAAGATCGACGTGACGAAAGGCTTCC
>DATHIZ010000647.1:0-3154 GCA_035316385.1 Bryobacteraceae bacterium
TGGGCTTTTTGATTGATCACGCTGATATGGGCATCGCGGTACCGCTCCCTGACGGTCACGGCTCTGTAACTGATTGATTCTACATAACCTATTTCCCAACCATCAGCCGGTGCGCAAGCATATCCGGTAGGCCCGCATTCATGATTTTGCGCTGAGTGGTTTCGATGTCGTATGGAACGCGACCGAATTCCACCAGGCGCTGGTCTGGGGTGTAAATCGCATAGGCTGCCTCTGGTTCATGGTCGCGGGGCTGTCCAACTGATCCGGGATTCACCAGATAACGGGAGTCCGGTTCCAACTGAAAAGCATACGGAGCCAATAACTTGACGCCGTTCCGGTGCAGCAGGAAACCGCCTTGCAGGTGGGTATGGCCGAAGAACGATATTGGTGTCTGGACAAGGGACGCGACGTATCCCGCTTCCTGCTGCGTAACCAGATACTCGTCCTCATCGGCGGGCGAGCCGTGCAGTATCTGAAAATCCGAAACAGACAATGGACCCGCCGGAAGCCGGCGCAGATACTCCCGGTTCACTTCCGTCAACGTCTTGCTGGTCCAAATGGCGGACATCTTCGCTACCGGGTTAAACCATTCCAAATCCTCCAGGCCGACGCAAGACTTGTCGTGATTGCCTCGGATTCCGGCCGCAGTGTTGGCACGCGCCCAATCGACCACCGCGTTAGGATCGGGCCCATAGCCAACCAAATCGCCGCAATTGAGAATCTTGTCGTACTTGCCATCGGAATCGGCGAGAACCGCACTCAGCGCTTCCCAGTTGGCATGAATATCGCTCAGGATTAAGTAGCGCACAGGCGTATCAGCGCGATCTCCGGAGGCACGCCGAGGCGGGCCGGCAAACCGACGGTTCCCACTCCTCGCGTGACGAAAATCGACGCATTTCCTTCCCGGTATAAACCGTCTACATAAGGCGTCATAAATCGGGCGATATTGAGTCCCTGATGAAGGATCTCGACGTTCACCTGCCCGCCGTGCGTGTGGCCGGAAAGCGTGAGATCGTAACCTTTCGCCGCGGCCACGGGAAAGACGTCGGGGCTATGAGACAGCATGATGTTCAAAGCCCCGGGCACAACCATTTCTTCGGCGCCCACAAGATAATTATTCCCCTTTCGCTGATAGTCGAATCCGGCAAAGTTGATGCGGGACTTGCCGAACTGCAGAATCTGCGACTCCCTACGAAGGAAGCGTATTCCCATGCCCAAACCGGATCTCGTTGTGTAATCTTCGCTCTCGGCGTAAATCTCGTGGTTTCCGAGGCAGCCCAGTACGGGAGCATCCACCTTCAAACGGGCCAAGTGCTTCAGACAGAGATCCAGCGGATCGCCCACCCTGGTGATCAGGTCCCCGGTGACCAGACCAATGTGCGCGCGTGTCTCATTCGCCATGTCGATCGCACGCGCCAGAAGCGACTCGCTCACGAAGGGACTCAAATGGATGTCGCTGATTTGAACCAGCCGAAGCCCTTGCAGATCTTTCGGCAGATTCGGAATGTGGACGTCGACCTGCCGCAACGTCAAATTCTCGCGCTGAATAATGCCGAACCCGGTAGCGACAATCGGGGCAGCAAAAGTGGCGGCACGCGCGACCCTTAGAAACTGCCTTCGCTTCGGATCGAAGACCGGAACGCTCTTCCAGAAAGCCGCCAGTATCACGGCCGCAATGGACCACGCGGCGATAGCAACTGCACTGGCGTGAATCCAACTGGCCCAAAAATTTGGCAGGTGCCGGGAAATGACAGCCGGGGTCAGCGCCATGCCGACAGAAAGCCAGAAGGCCGCCACTGCGAGGCCAGTTCCAATGCGGGCTCTAACCGGATCCAGCGCAGAGCCAGGCGGCTGCACAGAATTCCAACGGCGCAGCATATAGATGGCCCCAAGGCTTACGAGGTAAACGATCAAATCGACGACAAAATGCGGGCGGACACCCATGAATTACTTCTTCCAGTGTACCGTGCGCGGGTGCGGCGGTTACAATCAGGAAATGTCTATTGTTGTCGTTGGGTCGGTTGCCTATGACGGTGTTGAAACACCGCACGGCCGGGTAGAGCGAATGCTCGGCGGCGCCTGCACCTATATTGCTCTGTCCGCTAGCTATTTTAGTCCTGTAAAAATTGTCGCGGTGGTGGGTGAGGATTTCGACCCCGCCGACGTGGAGTTTCTTGAAAGCCGTAACATCGATCTGACGGGTTTGGAACGCGTTGCCGGCAAGACCTTTTTTTGGGAAGGCGTTTATTCCCAGGACATGAATGACCGGACCACGATCCGGACGGATCTGAACGTCTTCGCCGATTTCCAGCCGAAGCTGCCTGCAGGATACGAGAGTGAGCCCTACCTGTTCCTGGGCAACATTCAGCCCGCGCTGCAGCAGAGCGTGCGCGGCCAGATGAATAGCGTCCGGCTGGTGGGCGGCGATACCATGAATTACTGGATCAACGACTATCGGGAAGAGCTTCTGGGAACGCTGAAGGACTGGGATTTCCTGCTGATCAACGATAGCGAGGCGCGGCTGCTTTCCGGCGAATCGAACCTGCGGAGGGCGGCGCACAAGATTCTTTCGATGGGCCCGAACACCCTGGTAATCAAGCGGGGCGAATATGGCGCGATGCTGTTCCGGCACGATCAATTCTTCGTGGTACCTGGTTATCTGCTGGAACAGGTCTTCGATCCGACCGGCGCGGGCGACTGCTTCGCGGGTGGCTTCATTGGTTATTTAGCCGCGTGCGGTTTGGATCTCAAGAGAGACCACATCGACCGCAAGGAACTGAGCCGCGCCGTGATTTACGGATCGGTGATGGGAAGCTTCTGTTGCGAGAAATTCGGCGTGGACCGTTTCCGCAATTTGTCGCGTACTGAGATTGATGCCCGCTTCCAAGAGTTCAAAACCTTCACGGACTTCTAAGAAACCGCCGGCTCCGCGAACCAGCTCCGGAATACTCTCGGGCACGGTAGTATTTGTGCTGCTGGCCGCCGTGGGCATCGCCGCGGCTTCCTGGTTCTACGGCCAAGGTTACGTGCTGTACTACGGGGACGCGGAAGCGCATCTGAATACCGCGCGCAGAATTGTAGACTCCCGGAACCCCGGGTACGACCAGTTAGGCAGCCCGTGGCTGCCGGTGCCCCACGCTTTGATGTTGCCCTT
>DATHIZ010000648.1:0-7719 GCA_035316385.1 Bryobacteraceae bacterium
ACCTCCAGGCCGTCCACCTTTGGCAATTTCAAATCCAAGAGTATGAGCTGCGGCATGACGTTCAAATCGCGTCCTTCATGATCTCCTGTTGCAAAGAGATAATCGAGCGCTTCTTGCCCGTTACGCGCCACAACGACATCGTTGCTGAGATTGTTCTTCTTCAGCGCACGTAGTGTCAGCGCCTCGTCGTCGGCGTTATCTTCAACCAGAAATATCATCTGCTATCAATCTCCTATTCCGAAAGAGTGAAAAAAAACGTGGCGCCCTTTTCGACTTCCGCTTCCGCCCAAATATCGCCGCCGTGCCTGCGGACGATCCGTTGCACGGTGGCTAGGCCAACTCCCGTGCCGGGGAACTCAGAGGTCGAATGCAGGCGCTGAAACGCGCCAAACAGACGAGTGGCATGGCGCGGATCAAACCCGGCTCCGTCATCCCGCACGAAACATACGGGCCGCCCCTTGGCATCTTGCGATCTGCCAAATTCGATCCGCGAGTGACTATGCCGGGCCGTGTATTTCCAGGCGTTGCCCAGCAGATTTTCCATCACCACGCGCAGAAGGCGCGAATCCCCGTTGGCGGACAAATTTTCTTCGATCGCAAAATCTACGCTCCGGCCGGGCGCGCCCTTTTGCAGTTCATTCGCAACCGATTTGGCCAAAGCACTCAGATCGAGGGTCTCCTTGTGCATTTCGCTTCGAGTCAAGCGGGAGAGGTTCAGCAAATCATCGATCAGCACCGACATCCGCTGTGTCGCCGCGCGGACGCGATGGAGGTAGTCCTTGCCGTCCGAATCCAGTTTATCGACGCAGTCTTCCAAAAGAGCTTGACTGAAGCCGTCAATGCTGCGGAGCGGCGCCCTTAAGTCGTGCGCGACCGAATAGGAGAATGCCTCCAGCTCCCGGTTGGCCGCGGCCAGCTGCGTGGTGCGATCCTGAACGCGCTGCTCAAGCTCATCATGAGCTCTCAGCAAAGCTGTATCGCGTTGTTGAATCTGGTCCAGCATCTCATTGAACGCAACCACTAAAGTCGATAGCTCATCGTGATCGGCAGGCGCCGGAACGCGTATCGAGTAGTCCTTTTCGCGCGAGATGGCGCGGGCGGCCTCCGCCAAGCGGATCACCGGCGTGGATATCACACGCTGACACATCCTTGAGATCAGTAGCGCCGCTATCAGCGAAACAAGCAGCACGGCAGTGGCAATCACCGTGTAGCCTTTCAGGCGTTCATTCAGAGATTGCAGATCGGAGAGAAGGTATACGAAGCCAACCGGTTTCCCCTGAAACAGAATGGAACTCGCTAGCGCGACACCATTTCCTTCGAACCGGTGAACTTGAGTTTGACCTGGCGGAATGGCCGGCAGTGCCTGAGCTTGCACTTTGCCGTCCCGCCAATAGCCCGCGAAGGGTCTGCGGTCCGGCGTGTAGATCTGAGCGTAGCGGATGTGACGCGATGCCCGCAACGCTGAGAGCGTGCTCTCAGCGGCGTGCGAATCGCTGAAAAGCAGTGCCGAGACACTGTTCGATCCGATGATTTGGCTCTCTGTAGATAGATTGTCGAGGATTCCTAATCGAAAGGTATAGACGTCGTATGCGAGAAGGGCCGAACATGCCAACAGCAATGCCACGCTACTCACGAGCATATTCATCCCGGTGAGTTTTTGCGAGATCGAATAGTATCCAATTTTGTGCATTGTCTTATTGGCCGCCTGCCGCGGAGTTTCCTTTCACTCTGGCCGCCAGCTTCAAAAGCTCGGAACTCAGAGTCAGACCGGCTTTCCGCGCCGCCGCCAGGTCGACCTCGAAACGGACTCTATTCCCTTTCAAGATGAACTGGACCATACCGCCCTGGTCGGAAAACGCCGGCATGTCGCTGACCGTTAAGACAGCCGCTCTATTCAGCGCCTGCAGAATTTTGTTCAGCCGCGTATCCTCCGAGGAACTGATGAACAGAATCTGACAACTGGGCGCTTCGGCGGCATTCATAATATGCTTGGCGACTACGGCTCTTCCGCCGACTGCTCGATCTGCAACAGCCGCATTCAGACTCGAACCGAAAGGATCTTCGCCAAGAATGCAGATCGTGAAGGATACGCTACTTCCTAAAGCCGTATTTGCCGGCCATTGAATGAAATTGCCAAAGTTGTAAAGATAGGCAGCCTGCACCTGAGACTCGGTAGGCTTTGGCAGCTCTCCATGCAAGGCCGAGACAGCGGCGAGGAGCCATGGCAAGGCCAGCGCAGCCTTCTTGCTGCCTGCGACGATTCTTGTCACCTTCTCCACGTCAATTGTGTGTAGACACTTCTTTTGATAAAGGTCGGCAGCCCTGGATCACCGGTGAATTCGAGGTGCCGCGGTTGCAGCAGGTTCTGCCCGTTCAAAGACAGTTCCAAACCCCTGGCGAAGTGCCAGCCGAGACGGACTCCCATTGCTCCATAGGCTTTCACCGAGAGGGCCGGTAGGGCGCCTACGTAGCGATAGCTGGCATCAATCTCAAATCCATTTGGCAAAGTGATCAGGGATTGAAATACGGCTTGATGGTTCGGGCTCGACCCTATATCCTGGGCCACTGTCGTTGTGTCGACGGCGCCTGGCTTTGCCTTGAGATTCATATTCAAGTAAGAATAGGAACCTTTGAACTCCAGCCAGTGAGCCGCTTTCCAATGTGGTGCGATTTCGCCGCCGGTTGTGGTGCCGGCGATTCCGTTACCCCACGGCACGGTAACCAGCAAATGGGGCGGTGGCGGCGTACTCTCAACGGAAAGCGTCAGGGATTCGAAATCGATCAGATTGTCGTAACGGTTGTGGAACAGGGAGATATCCACGTAAACCCGAGGCGTGATGAGGCTCCGGTAGCCGGCTTCATAGCCGAGCAGGGTCTCGGAGCGAAAATTCGGGTTGCCCACTACCGTGATGAACGTGGGTACTGGCAAATTGGGGGCGTAGCTAGTGAGCTGAAGATCCCGGTCGATCCGCGAAGGAGTTCTTATGGCACGCGTCGCCGCCGCCCAAAATGTTTGGCGCGGGCGCGGCGTCCACAATAAACGCGCACTGGGCATAACTTCCCAGCCGGTATAGATGTTGTGCTGAAGCTTCGATCCAAGGGTCGCCCAAAGCTTATTCTCAACGAGTGAGATTTCATCCTGCACGAAAATACTGTAGATATCGTTGGACTGATGATGCGGAAGGAAATTTGCCGTGGCAACCGTTTGGATAATATCGCTGGGACTCCAGCGCGCACCCAAGCCCCAAATAATGTCCTGCCTAGGCAGACGAGTCAAGTGGTGGATAAAATCGATGTCAAAGGTATTTCGTGTTTCGCCGATGTTAGGGGCGAGCGTGTAGGTTCTATCGTAATATCCCTGAACCTGAATATCCGATCCGTCCCCTAATGCGTGCTGCCATTGTCCGAGGAAATGGCCGCCCTCGAGCTCTTGTGCGCCATCCACAATCATCGACGAGGGAGGGGAATAGGATGAAATATCGGTTCTATTCCCAACTTCACCTTTGTAGATATTGCCTTGCAAACTGAGCTTGTCGCGGCTTTGGTTATCCCAATCTACCCGGAAACCAGCCTGCCCAAATTGCCAGGGATCGAAATTGCCACCGTCCGCATGGAATTCGGCTCCACGGCTGAATGCCATGCCATAGACGCGATAATCAATATTTTCGCCATACGAGCCGCCATAGCGGAATCCACCCGCGCCTTGTTCCACGTTCCCGCCGCTCAGGGAAACGAGCATTCCCTGGGTATCTTTGGACTTTTTGGTGATGATATTGATTACCCCATTTACGGCATTGGCTCCCCAGACGGTGCCTCCGGGACCGCGAATCACTTCGATTCGCTCAACGTCCGCAAGGAGTACGTTCTGAACACTCCAATACACGCCCGCAAACAATGGCGTGTAGACGCTACGCCCGTCGATCAGGACCAGCACGGACTTCGAAAATCCATTTCCGAATCCGCGTATGCCGACAGCCCATGAGGAGGAGTTAATTTGAGCGGCCTGCAGGCCTGGCACCAGGCTAAGGACTTCCGGAATGCTTTTCGCTCCGGAGCGCCGTATATCTTCCTGGGTTAGTACATAGATCGCGGCTGCCGTGCGCCAGACTTTCTCCGGCTCCTTGGAGGCTGTGGTCACCTCTATATTGCCGAGCTGTTCCAGGTTCAGTTGACCCAGGGGGGCGCCGGTTTGCGGGTTTTGTTGTGGAGAGCCGCCGCGGCTTTCCTTACAGAAGCCCGTAAGCAGCAGCGAGAGAATGATGTGCGTGACTGGCGTACAGGAGAGCCCGCTCATATATAGTCCTGCTTCTGACTTTTTCGCGGAAATGCCGCTATGCAGGAGCGCCGGATGTAATTTCTTGTCCCAACACCTTATCGGCCGCCTTAGTAGCTTCTTCTAACATCACCTGAGAGTGGTGGTGTTTAGTCTACGTTTTCAAACAGTCCATTGACCGTTGGCACCAGTAGATCCAAAGCGACAAGTTTATCGAGTGCGGCTACGGCGCCAAGCTTTCGAGCTGCATTCAGTAATTCGCCGTGCATGAATCCAGAGACGACCAAAATTCGCGGTTTCAGCATTTCACGACGGATCGTTTGCAAAACCTCAAATCCATCCATGTCAACTATGTTGAGGTCGAGAATGATCAGATCAAACACGGTTTCGCGGATGGCCCGCATTCCCAACTTCCCTGACTGGTAATCGGTCACGGAATAGCCGGCGCGTTCGAGGAGCCTTCGGAAGAGTGCTACGTCCTGTTTGTCGTCATCCACGATAAGAATCTTTCGAAGTGCTGTTTGCGGCATGAGACTAGCTTCCTTATCGGGCGCTCCGCGCTTTTCGTGAGATTGCGACCTACACATGCTGAACCAATCGAAATGTCTAACGGATTTATGCCGGGCGAGTTACCAGTTGCACTCTGGATAAATAGTCCTTGAGCTGAGTTAACTGTTCGCCAGCGCCTGCGGCATCCTGCCCTTTGGCGCACCGCTCTAATGCCGCACCCACTTCCGACAGACGAGGAAATCCATAGGACGCGCCTGTTCCTTTTAGATTGTGCGCTTTGGAGCGTAACCGCTCGAAGTCGGATGCGGCGAGCAGCGCCAGCAGTTCGGGAACGTCTTGCTTCCGATCGGCCAGATAACCCGGAACGAGCTCTTCGAGATCAGGATGGACTTCGACGCGTATGGCTTGCGCGCGGTTCAAGTCGCGCGGCCGGCCGTACTGGCGAATCGCCTCCACCAGCCTTTGCTTCGAAATCGGCTTGGAGAGATGCGCCGTACAACCTGCCGCACGGCTGCGTTCGATATCTTCCCGCCGCGCGTTGGCCGTAAGCGCCACGATGGGAGTCGGCTCGGTATGGCGTTCGCGTTCCAGAGCGCGAATCGCCGTGGTAGCCGTCAGTCCATCCATCACGGGCATTTGGATGTCCATGAAAACGAGATCGAATGAGTCGGTTTGCAGTATGTCGACGGCGCTCTTTCCGTCTTCGACAGATTTGAGCTGGTGCGGGCTGGACTTGAGATACGCCTGCATCAGCAGGCGGTTATCGAGATAGTCTTCCGGCACCAGAATGTGAAGCGACTATTCCGCGGCACAGTTCTCCGATTCGTCACGCCGGACGGCCTTGGCCAGGCACGCGCCCCGCAACGCTCGCGAGACCAAGCGCAGCAACTCCGGCCGCGCGGCGGTTTGGATGCCGCAAACCAACCCCGCCTCCCGGCAACTGCGCGCGTCGACTGCTTCAAAGGATGTGGCCAGCACCAGCACGGGAAGATTCGGATGGGCTCGCCTCGTTTTCATTCCCTGCTCAATGCTCCGGGCGGCCGCCGGGGGGCTCACCAGAATAGCGAGAGAGTAGGGATTCGAGCCGGCTGTCTCTAGCACTCTGAGCATCTCATTGCTATCACCGACCTCCGCGCAGTTGAATCCGCAACTGGTCAGTGTGGCGCGAATCCGCAGGCGTTCGGAGGCTTCGCCGCCACTTAGCAAAATCCGGTGATCGTGGAAATTGTGCATTCCCGTATTGAAGGACATTGCGCCTTCACTCGCCGGGTGAAAGGGAATTTCGAAGCGGAATGTGCTGCCTTTTCCGGGCGTGCTTTCGGCCACGACCCGTCCCCTCATTTGTTCAGCTATTTTTTGGCAAATTCCCAGGCCAAGACCGGTGCCTCCATACTTGCGGGTAATCGAGGAGTCTGCCTGAATAAAATCCTCGAAGATCGTTGGTAGTTTGTCCGGCGGGATTCCAATGCCGGTGTCCGACACTGCGAAACTGACCTCGCGGCGCCCTGAAGGAGCAAAGCTAATCGATAGCTTCACTTCTCCCGCGTCAGTAAACTTAATGGCGTTTCCGAGCAAGTTCAGAAGAACCTGCCGCAGCCTGGTAGAGTCTCCCACGATCCAGCAGTTAACGTCAGGATCCACGGCCAGCGACAGCTTCAGCGATTTCGCCTCCGCCTTGTACTTGAGCAGGTCAATCGCCTCCTCCGCGATGTCTTCGAGATCGAAAGGAGCCTGCTCCAGTTCCAATTGACCGGCTTCAATTTTCGAGAGATCCAGAATATCGTTAATCAGACGCAGAAGTTTCTGTCCCGCTTGCCGGAACGTTTCAACGTAGGGAGTTGCTCGGCGTCGAGTTCCGTTTCCCAAAGCAGGTCCGCCATCCCCATGATTGCGTTCATCGGCGTGCGAATTTCATGGCTCATGGTCGCCAGGAATTCAGTCTTGGCGCGATTGGCTTCTTCGGCGTGCTCTAGAGCCGCCGCGGCGGTTTCGAGCGCCTTTTTTGTCTCACTGATGTCCCGAGTGATGGTAGAGAATCCGAGCAGTCGGCCGCCTGTGTCAAGGATGGCCGTTATCGCCGTGACCGCCCAAAATGACTCGCCGTTCTTCCGGCAGAGTACTCCTTCGTGCTCGTACCGGCCTTCGCTGAAAGCGGTTTCGAGTGCCTTGGCGGGCGTGCCGTCACGCACCTCTTCCGCGCCGTGGAAGAGGGAATAGTGTTTCCCGATGATTTCGGAAGAGGAATATCCAGTGATCCTCTCGGCGCCGGCGTTCCACGCTTCGATGCGGCCTTCGGCATCGAGCATATAGATGACATAGTCCTTTACGCCATCCACGATCAGGCGGAGTTTCTGTTCACTCTCCGCAAGTCTGGCGGAGCGTTCCTGCAGGTCTTTCCGCAAGCTGCGGGTGAGCGCTTCCGCGCGCTTGTAGTCTTCAATTTCGGTGGCCGTGCCGAACCATCGATAGATCTCATTTTGGACGTTCCGCATGGCCACGGCGTTTACCCGGTGCCATAAGAAAGCGCCATCGCGACCACGCCGGAGCCGGAACTCAGCTTTGTAAGGCGCTCCGGTCCTGACCGACTCCCGCCATTTCTCCTGCATGGCCGGCCAATCTTCCGCGTGGACCCAGGGTGTCCAACCGTGAGATCGTCCTTCCTCGATAGTGGCCTGCGTGTACTCGTGCCAACACAGGTTTTGATAGTCGATACACCCATCTGCCCGGGCCGCCCAAACGATCTGAGGAATGGCTTCGGCCGCCGCAAAGAGGCGCCGCTCCGATTCCGGAATTCCCCTCAGTGGTCACCTCAAAAGCGGCCATTGATGATCACCTGAAAACCGGCCAATAGAAACAAACCAGAACAAGTGTATTTATAACGTGCCGGAGGGTGATCCGGCAATGATTAATTGAAGCGAAATTTCCACACTAGCCAG
>DATHIZ010000649.1:0-6557 GCA_035316385.1 Bryobacteraceae bacterium
GTGGCGCGTTTGATCGCTGCTTTCACCATTCCGAATACGGCTTTCCATCACTGGCGTTATCCATGGTTTTCGAATAGACATCGAACAGGTTTTGGCCGCCCCAGGAAGTAGACGTTGGTTCGTCCTGCATGCTCCGCTTGCCCCAGTCGGTATCCCCCGTCATCGGGTCTTTTGGGATGCGGCGTAGAAACTTGATCTTGCCGGTTTGGCCGTTTCCGCTAATGGTGTTCGTTTGCTTGACTCCGTCCACCAGGATCTCCAGAGTGGGCGGGTAGCAAAAGGCGTCGGGACTGCCGGCTTCCACTTTCTGCTGGTCGCACATATCCTTGTAGCGGTCTATTGCGGAGCGCATGTCGCGCAGGTCGTAGCGCAGATCTTTTTCTCTAGTGCGCCGAATCTGGTAGCGTGCCATGGGAACCGCCATGGTCGTCAGAATCAACAAAATACTGAAAGCGACAATCAGCTCGACAAGCGTCAAGCCGGATTGACGCTTGCGGCGCTTGCCTGAAACCTTGTAGCGCGATACAACCACAACTTCCATTTTAAGGTTTCTGTTGTTCTTCAGCTTTTGCGGGCAGAACGGCCGGCAATGGCGGATCGCTCTGGCGGGCCGGCTGCCGCGGGTTCTGCGTGGAAGGCATGAGCAATTCAGAACGGGGCGGACCGGGCGGCGGCGGCGGCGGGGGGGCGGAAGGAGTACCCGAACCGGGAGGCAATGCTGGCGCGGGCGTTGCCACAACGGGCGCACCGCGGTCGACCCTCACCAACCGCTCCGTTCCAGCGAATACGCCCTGGTTTCCCGGATCGCCCATGCTTGGCGTGCGGATGATATGCGGTATCAAGGCAACGATGATGTCGTCCTTTTGACGATTGATGTTGCGGTCGCCAAATAAATACCCCAAGACCGGCATGTTTGCGATACCCGGGATCCCGGAGACGCTATTCGTATCCTGATCGGAGGTGAGACCGCCCATCAGACTGACTTCCCCGTCTTTTAGCCGAAGGTTGGCTTCATTGACCTTCTGCGCAATCACAGGCTGCTGCACGCCTGCAATATTTACATTGGTGGCAACGTTCGAAATCTCCACTTTGACGTGCAAAGTGATTTCATCAGCCCCGTTCACGTGCGCTTCCAGATCAATCAGTACCCCGACGTCAATTTGCTGGAACTGCGTGGTGGCGTATGGAATGGACCCCGGAGTGGCGACGGCCGAATTGAGCGACCCCGACACATATGGTATCTTCTGACCGACTTTCAACGAAGCCTTGCCGCCATCGGTGACGCGCACCTGGGGACGCTGTAAAAGACGCGTACTGGAATCGCTAAGTGTAGCTGATAACAAGGCGCCGGGCAGGCTGGTGGCAAAATCGCCGGTGGAGATTTTGCCAAGCTGAGAGAGCGCGATGCTCCCCCCCGTACCTGTAGTACCTGTAGTGCCCGTCGTGCTTGTAGTAGAAGTTGTCGCTGTAGTCGAAGTAGTAGCTGTAGTCGAAGTGGTAGCCGTGGTGCCCCCACCCCCACTTAACGTCACCGGGTTGCGCGGGTTGAACGTTATGCCCTGACTCAGTCCGCCCACTCCGCCTAACGATGCCCCCAGATCGGTGATCTTCGTCTTACTCACCTCCATGACGATTACGTCGACTAAAACCTCGGCTTTCGGCCGGTCGAGATCATGAACGAGTTTCTCGACAATTGACATCGTATCGGGAGTGCCGCGGGCGATGATGGCGTTTTGGCTCGCCACCTGGAAGATGCCGACGGTCAACTTGGCTCCAGTGCGCACTCCGTTGAAGATCTCAGTAAATTCGTTAGGTGTGCTGGCGTTCTGAATGTAGAACACCTTCACCACTTCGTCCTGATACTCCTGGCGCTTGGGCTCGCTTTCCTGAGTGACGAAAATCGCATTCCGGCTGACCGGCTTCCAAAAGGTGTGCGTCACCAACGCTACATAACTAAGCGCCTCGTCAAGCGTCACGTTGTTGAGATCGAGATTGAAATTGCGAGTAGAGCTACCGAGCGTGTCGATTCCTTGCGGATCGAACAGAACATTGATACCAGCCAGCTTGCCCACGCTTTCGTAGAGAACGCGCGCGGTCTGGTTGTTCATTTTCAGACTGCTGATCTGGTTATTGATGGGACGCAGCGCCGGCGGACCCTGCAGGGATTCGATGCGGCGCTCCACTTCCTGGCGGCCGCGCTCGGCGGGTGTCAGGATAGGCGTGCCCTCGGGAACTTTCGCGCGCTCCCTCAACATTTGGCCGGCCTGGTTAATCTCCTGCAAGGCGATCTGAGAGGAAGGATCGGCCAGCAAGGCTTTTTGGAACTGCACTAGCGCTTCGTTGAGCTTTTGCGCTTTCAGCAGCTGCCTTCCCTGGGCGATGTGCATTTCATTGGCCTTGACGCGCATCCGCTGACTGGCGATGGTGTAGGCGGGCTCGCGCGAATCTTCTTCCACGGCCTGCTGGTAGTAGTTGAGAGCAGCATCGTAGTCCTGTTTCGCCTCGGCTTTCACGCCTAATTTCAGCAGTCGATCGCCGTTTTTGGTTTTCGCTCCCGTAGGCGGAGCGAGAAGCGCGGCGGCGCACAACAGCGCGATAAAAGAACGAAGTCTACTAGAAGCTTTCACAATTATGGATCTCAACGTATGCCAGCTTTTTCAAGGAAGGCAATTGCCAGATCATGCAAGATCTAGCAAGAGACCTAACTAGTCTACGATGCTGCCTTCCCGAAGAGGTTGTTGCCGGCGGAGGACATTCCTCTCTTTTTGTCGTTACCTTTCCGTTTCGAACACTTGACGCGTTATGCGGGCCAGGCGTGCAGTGCCGCCAGCAATTAAGTGACACGGGTAAGCGACACTAGTGAAGACGGCATACTCAATTGGCTCAGGAAAGCGGAATCAAAATTTTGAGCGACAACCGCTCAGCGGGTCATAACTACCTCCTCTCCGACCGGTACGAGGCGGGAATGGTTTTGACCGGTACGGAAGTAAAAGCGGCTAAGGGCGGCAAGGTCCAGCTCAAAGAGAGCTACGCCGAAGTAATTGAAAACGAAGCGTGGCTGGTCAATGCGCATATCAGCGAGTATTCTCATGGAAACCTCATGAACCATGCTCCGGCGCGCAGACGCAAGCTGCTTTTGCACCGCTCGGAGATTGAGAAGCTGCGCGTGGAGACGCGCGAAAAGGGCCTGACTATCGTTCCTACCAAGCTTTACTTAAAGGGCGGCCGCATCAAAGTGGAAATTGCGATTGGCAAAGGCAAGAAGTTCCACGACAAGCGCGAGGCCAGCAAGGCGAAAGAGATGCAGGCCGATGCAAAAGCGGAGATGGCGCGCCGCAGCCGGCAATAGCGCGTTCGAACATTCGTTTATTCATGCAGATTCTACTGGAAACATCACCTATTGAAAAGTTAAGCGCCGATGCTCTAGCGATCGTTTGTTTCGAAGAAGCAGAGACGGATCCGGCGATTGCCGCGCAAGCGGGATGGCTGAACGAGCTGCGCGCGAGCCAGGAATTCACCGGGAAGCTATACGAGGTTGCGCTCCTGCACCGGCCGCAGGGCCTCGCGGCGAAGCGGCTCGTGGTGGCAGGCGGCGGCAAACGCGAGAAGTTCTCGACGGTTGAAGCAAGGCGCCTGGCTGGAACGCTGGTGCGCACGCTGAAGAGCAAAGGCGTTCGGAGCATCGCGCTGGTAGTCGAAAATCCGGATACCGCGGAAGCTGTCGCGGAAGGCGCTTTGCTGGGGGCTTGGGAGGCGGACAAATACAAATCGGACCCCAAGAAGAATGACAAACAGGTGAACACATTCACGGTGGCCGTGCCTGGCGCCGACGCGAAGACTGTTCACGAATCTCTGGAACGCGGGCGCATCATTGCCGAAGGTCAAAACCTGGCGCGCGCACTGGTGAGCGAACCTGCCAATAAGCTGGTCCCGGCGGACCTGATGGAAGCGGCAAGGCAGATGGCAAACGACAGCGGGCTGGGCTGCGAGGTGCTGGACCTGGCCGCGATTACGCAGTTGGGCATGGGCGCGTTCCTCGGAGTGGCGCAAGGCAGCAGCAACCCTCCGTTTCTAGTAGCGATCAAGTACATGCCGGACGTGAAGAGCGGCACCGATCATTTGGCGCTTTTGGGTAAAGGCGTTACGTTCGATACCGGGGGGCTGTCCATTAAGCCGGCCGACAGCATGGAACGGATGAAATATGACATGGCAGGCGCGGCCGCGGTGATTGGCGCGATGCAGGCCATAGCCAAGCTGAAGCCGGCTATTCCGGTTACCGGATACATTCCCACGGTTGAGAACATGATCAATGGAAATGCCCAGCGGCCCGGCGACATCGTCACGACGCTTTCAGGCAAGACGATTGAAGTTCTGAACACCGACGCGGAAGGCCGCTTGATTCTGGCCGACGCTCTCACGTACGCGAACCGCCAAGGCGCGACGCATATTGTGGATGCCGCAACGTTGACAGGCGCCATCGGAGTAGCCTTAGGCCACTACAATATCGGAGCATTCACGAACGACGAACCTCTTCTGGCGCGCTTCCTCGCCGCCTCTAAAACAGCAGGCGAGAAAACCTGGCAAATGCCTATGGACGAAGAATATAAGGAGTATCTGAAATCGGCATTTGCGGATCTACCTAATGTCGGCGGCAGGTATGGCGGTTCGATTTCCGCAGCGTGGTTTCTGCGGGAATTTGCCGACCCCACGCCTTGGGTTCACTTGGATATTGCGGCTACCGCGTGGTTAGACGATGCAAAGCCGTGGCTATCGAAGGGGCCAAGCGGCGTGGCCGTGCGTTCGTTTGTACAACTGGCGCTGGATTGGAACCACTAAAAGAGCAGCAAAATTAGGGCGCGGAATATACTCAGATTGCCGAGCGATCATTATTCCGTAGCGGAGGTCTTTTTAGCGTGCAGCTTCGTGTTCTTGCTTTTGTGCTTGCCGGAGGAAAAGGTACCCGCCTTTCGCCTCTGACGAAGGAGCGGGCAAAACCAGCCGTTCCGTTCGGAGGACGGTATCGCATAGTCGATTTCGTCCTGAGCAACCTAGTAAATTCGGGAATCTTTTCAATCTATGTCCTAGTTCAATTTAAGAGTCAGTCGTTGCTGCAACATTTGCGGGAAGGATGGGAGGTCAGCGGCCTTCTCAAGAACAACTTCATCATTCCGGTACCCGCGCAAATGCGTTCGGCCCAGGAAGACTGGTACCGCGGGACGGCTGACGCGATTCATCAAAACATCAACCTGATTCAACAGGCCGATCCGCACGTGGTTGCCATTTTCGGGGCCGATCATATCTACCGGATGAACATCCGCCAGATGATCGAATTTCACGTGGAGAAGCACGCGGGCATCACGGTAGCAGCTATTCCGGTGGAGAAGCATTATGCTTCGGACTTCGGCGTGATTGAGACTTCCGCCGACGGCAGCATTCTGGACTTTCATGAAAAGAAGACAGGCGCGCCCACCATGCCGGGGGATCCGACGCGCGTATTCGCGTCAATGGGCAACTACGTATTCTCTACCGATGTGCTGCTGCGGGAGCTCATCGCGGATGGAAAGAACGAAGCGAGCTCGCACGATTTCGGGAAAGACATTCTGCCTTCGCTCATCGGCCGGGCTGACATGTATGCATACGACTACCAGACTAATGTGATACCGGGCGACCCGATCGGCGCACCGCAGTACTGGCGGGACGTAGGGACTTTGGAAGCTTACTACGAGGCGAGCATGGATCTGCGCGCGGTCTCGCCCGAGCTGAACCTCTACAACCGCCAGTGGCCTTTACGCACGGCGGGCTATTACGATGCTCCCGTCAAGTTCGTTTTTGATGAGGAAGGACGGCGCGGTTCGGCGGTGGATTCCATCATTGCGGGCAGCACGATCATCTCCGGCGGCAGCGTAAAGGGATCGGTGATAGGGCGGGGTGTGCGCGTGCATACCGGATCGACAGTTGAGGATTCGATCATCTTCGACAACTGCGATATCGGGCGGCGTGCCAAGGTGCGGCGGGCCATTCTGGATAAGAACGTCAAAATTCCGGAGGGCGTCGAAATCGGCTACGACCTCGAAGCGGACCGCCAGAGATATCACGTCACCGAAAGCGGGATTGTGGTGATAGAGGGCTATCAATCCACCGTCGACATTGCGTCGATACAAATTTAGGCTGATACGGGTTTGACGGTCGCGGGAGGCGCGAACTTCGAGAGAAGCAGCGCCACGACCACTACCACCACGCTACCGATCACGTTGTACCAGAGAAACGAAACGCTGGTGAACAGGGCGGAGGAGAAGATGGCGGCTTCGCCCGCCAGCATTCCCCAGAAGGCGGCGGTGCCGCCCACGCGTTTGAAGAAGAACGCCAGCGTGAAGACACCCAGCAGTCCGCCATAGAAGAGCGATCCGACGATGTTGACGCGTTCTATGAGCGCTCCAAAGCCGCGTGACCCGATGGCCGCGAAGGCCACCGCAAAGGCGCCCCAAAACGCAGTCAGCAAACGCGAAGCGACGAGGTAGTGGCCATCGCTGCGATCGCGTGCGATGTAACGAGCGTAG
>DATHIZ010000650.1:0-2951 GCA_035316385.1 Bryobacteraceae bacterium
AGGCTTCCATTTGGTGCGCCGAGGTCAACTCCCCGTGCCCGTCCGGCGTCTTGCCGACTTTTGTAATCCACGCTACAAACACTCCGCGGTCCTATGGCGTTTGCTCGAAAGTTAAACACACGTACGCGTCTTGCGAGCGTCGACCCGCTACGCCTTCGCGGAGGTGACTGGGCGCTTTTGAAAGTAGCGCGGCGGCGTGAACTTGTGCATGCGGCTTGGCGTCATTGGCGTGCTTTCGGGTTTCCTCATTATCAGCTTTCGAGCCTCGAGATATCTCTTGAGTTCAAGCGGCTCACCGCCCAGGATCTTCAGACGGCTTTCAGCCGTGCTGGAGCCCTGGGCTCTGTTGTCGGCTTGCGCATTGCAAACTTTTTTCAACCGGGCATGTGGTCCGTCCGGGTCAGCCGTTACCGGTCGCCCATGGACGTATTTCAGGACGACAGCCTACTTCAAGCGGCAATCGAACGCGCTTGGACGATCTGGCCGGATCGCTGCGGCGCGAACTCCAGCACTCTTCGGCGCATGCTAAAAACCTTTCCCAGCACGGCGTCGGTCTCCAACTTCCGGCCGACGCTGGCGCGGGCAGTTATCGAGCGCTATAGCGCCCCGGGCTCTACCGTTGTAGATTTCTCGGCGGGCTATGGAGGCCGGCTGACCGGCTGTCTCACGCTTGATCGGAATTACATCGGAATTGAGCCGAATGAAGAGCAAGTGGCAGGACTTAGATCTACAATCGGTGCTTTGGTCCCGCTCATGGACGGGAATCCCACGGCAGAGATCATTGAGGGCTGTGCGGAAGACGTGCTTCCACACATGCCGCCGCGCTTGGCTGGGCTGGTGTTCTCAAGTCCGCCTTATTACAATTGGGAGCGCTATTCAGACTCACCCAAGCAGAGCTTCATCCGCTACGGCTCGTATGATGGCTGGCTAAAAGGATTTCTTGAACCCTGCATATGGGAGAGCCGGCGTATTCTTCGCCGGAGTGGGCGGCTCGTGCTCAATATCTCTGGACGTTCGCGCTGGCCGTCAGCTGAGGATGTAATCCGAATCGCCGAAAGGTCGAATTTCCGCCTGATAGAGGTCATGCCCATGCTTTTGGCGCGCGTGCCTTACTTGCATCCCCGCGGCGGCGGTCCTTATAAACCAGAATTGCTCCTGGTCTTTGAGCAGGGAGCTCGCGGATGAAGTTGCGCTCGTTACTCGTGCTGGGGCTGATCGTCTGTCTGGTTCGCCCGGCGCAGGCTCGTCCGAGCGGCGGCCACGGCCAGCCCGCCGCTATCAAAATCGCGCGCGCTTCCTCTCCATTCGCGTTGTCAGCGGCCCAACGTCTGGAGGAGATCAAAGCTTGGGATAAGGCAGAAGAACAATATCTGAAGATCGGTGAAGGCGCATCTGCCGCCGACAGGCAAAGGGCGCTGGATGGCATCGCGCACGTTCACGAAAAGGCGGAGGCCGAAAAGCGCCAAACGGCGCTGTCGGCGGCTGAGGCTCTTGCAGAGACTAAACACTGGAAGGAGGCTGAGCAGATCTATGCCGACCTCGCCAAGTCGGACGCTTCTGTTCAGAAAGCGGTGACCGAGCGTCTGAAACTTATTGGCCCCCAGCTAGACAATCGCCGCTGGCGGGAGCGATTTGATGAACTGGCGCTTGATATAGGGCGAGTTTTGCTGCCGCTTTCATTGTGTTTCGGCCTTTTTCTGTTCACTCATGCTGTTTTGAAGACGCGCAAAATGATTCAATTTTTGTCATTCCGGGCTAATAGCGACGACGCAGCAAAACAGATCGCCTTCTGGTTCGAACGCGTACTCGCCGACCTGCGGTCGCCCACGCCAGTCTTGCCGCTTGCACCGGCGCTGACCACTACTCTTCCATTCATGGCTCTGCCCGGTTTCTCCGGCCAGTTGGCGAGCTTTGATCTCGAAGTGGGAGGAACGAAGATTCCGTTTCAGGCGATATATGAGGTTCTTGGCAAGCCCAAGGCCCGCGTTTCCAGCACCTGGTACGCGGGTGCGAGCGGTGGCGCCCTAGCCACGATCGAAAAACGCCACGCCCTACAGTATGTTCCTTTTTCCTTTGCGAGCCGCCCGATCAGCGGTCCTGCCGGCCCGGCGCAGGATAACGATCTCCAGCTTTTCGCTTATGCTGTATTTATAGAGGCGGCAAAGACTTAAGGAGCCGGTTCATGAACTATTACCCGCTACCGACGGAAAATCCCGGCGCCCTAATGTCATTTGTGCAAGGGCGCAATGCGCTGAACGCATACCTCGGTTCTGGGCGTTCGGAAGATCTCCAACGTGCTCGCCAGAACTTTTCGGCGGCGCACCAGGACGATCCCGCATTTTCGCTAGCGTCCTTTTATCTCGCGATTGCGTCCACGGAACTGCGGGATTCTTCCACTGCGATCGAGATTCTCGAAGGATTAATTGGGCGCCGGGTTGATTTTCTTCCCGAAGCGTTACTGCAACTCGCTTACGCTTATACAAAGACTTACGACGACAACTTGTATCATGAGGCCGAGCGCGCTCTCAACACCGCGTTAGAAGAAGCCCAAAGGCGATCGCGAAGCGATCTGGTTGTGATTATTCGAGCGTACAGGGTATTTCTGTTTGCAGTGATGGCCGGCCACGACAAAGACAAGACCGCCCGTCCCAAGCATGTGGAACAAGCTATCAGACTGGGCAAACAGTTGTTGAAGCATCCGATGGCTGTTCGGCGCCCCGCCGGTGATCAGATTCTCTTCGAGCTTCATAACGCGTTGGGCATCGCCTACTGGCGCAAAGGCCAGAATGAGTCTGCTTACGGAACGGACCAGGAGGCATCCTGGCGTGCCGCCCGCGAACACTTTGAAAAAGCCCTGCGGCTCCGGCCAAATGGGACGCGCGCGCTGCAAAATTACGGCTCGCTGCTCCTGTCGGAAGGAGATCAACTGATGGGGATGGATGAGATTGGGA
>DATHIZ010000651.1:0-8589 GCA_035316385.1 Bryobacteraceae bacterium
CCTTCAAGTTGCTTCATGTCGTCCAGCAACTCCCCCGCGTATGCCGTGGCCTTCAGAAACCACTGCTGCATGGCGCGCTGCTCCACGGGCGTGGTTTCGTGCCGCCAGCAGCAGCCGTTCACCACCTGCTCATTGGCCAGAACCGTGGCGCATTCCGAACACCAGTTCAACAGCGCCTGTTTGCGGTAGGCCAGACCGCGCTCGAACATTTTCAGAAAGAACCACTGATTCCAGCGGTAATATTCCGGTTCGCAAGTGGAAATCTCGCGCTTCCAATCCAGCGCGAAACCCAGGCGCTGCATCTGCGCCTTCATGAATCCGATATTGCTGCGCGTCCACTCGCGCGGGTGCATATCACGCTTCAGTGCCGCGTTCTCGGCCGGCAACCCAAACGCGTCCCACCCCATGGGATGCAGCACGTTATAGCCCCGCATCCACATGTAGCGAGCCAGCGCATCGCCAATCGAGTAATTGCGCACGTGCCCCATATGCAGCTTGCCGCTCGGATACGGCAGCATCTCCAGCACGTAATACTTAGGCCTTTCCGGCGAGTCCGCTACGTAGAGTGACTCGTCTGCGGTCCAGCGCTCCTGCCACTTTGGCTCAATTTCTTTATGGTCGAACGCTTTTTCGGGGATACCAGCTCCTTCAATGCCCTGACATTACGAAGATCGTCCCCCGGTTTATCGACAGGAGTCTCCAAGATAAAGGCCTTTCCGCTCAGTTTCGGATGATTCAGAATGCGCCGGAAGCCTTCTAATCCAATATAACCAGCGCCAATGTTAGCGTGCCGGTCCAGGTGTGAGTTCAATGGAGTCTTGGCGTCGTTCGTATGGATCACCGGCACGTGTTCCAATCCCAAAGCCTCCTCGGCGGCCTTGATCAGCGTGATCAGTCCGGTCTCGGTCGCGATATCGAAACCGGATACATAGCAATGGCAGGTGTCCAGGCAATAACCGATCGGGATGTCCACATACGGCGCAGCCAAGTGCCGGATAATCGCCAGTTCTTCGAGCTTTCCGCCCAGTTGGGCGCCCGCGCCCGCTGTATTTTCCAGCAAGATACTCAGCTTAGGCTTCTTCTTTAACTCCGGGTCCACATTGTGCCAGGCCAGCGCCAGCGCCTCGGCCACGTTCAGCATGCCCTGCTCGGCCGTCAGTCCCTTGTAGTTGCCTGGATGGGCTACCAGATACTCCGCGCCGATCAGAAGCGCCCGTTCGATCTCCCCGCGAAAGCCTTCAATCGAGTTTTCCCGCCCCACGGAGGCCGGCGCCGCAAGATTGATCAGATAGCTGTCATGAATCACTAGTGGAGCCAAGTCGTGCGTGGCGCGCTCCTGCTCGAGCAGTTTGATCTGCCGCGGGTCCGGCCGCTTCGCCTTCCACATCCGCGGGCTTGCGGAGAAAATCTGCAGCGTATTCGCTCCCAGCTCCCGCGCTTTGATGGCGGCCCGTTCCAGCGACCCCGCCGTGGAGCAATGAATGCCGATTCGCACGCTTCAGCATATATCCTGAAGAAGACTAACTAACTCCAGTGCCCAAATTTTTTACCCTGCTCGAAGCCGAAAGCCAATTGCCTGAAATAGAGCGCCTCGTACGCAGCCTGAAAGTCCTCAGGCGTTCTTATGAAGAGGCCGACGCGGGACTTACCGAAATCGGCCTCCGCATCACCATGGCCGGAGGCATGATCCCTCCGCGCGACCAGGTAAAGATGCTGCGCAACCAGAAGGACGCCAACACGCGCGGCCTCAAAAACGCGGCCGAAAAGATACAGGAACTGGGCTGTCAGTTGAAAGACATCGAGACCGGCTTGGTGGACTTCCCTACCCTCTATCGCAACCAGGAAGTGTACATGTGCTGGAAGCTAGGCGAGCCGGGCATCGCTTTCTGGCATCACGTGGCGGACGGAGTGCGCGGCCGCCGTCAGATTGACAATGAGTTTCTAAAGAATCACCGCGGCGACGAAGATTCTTAGTAGAACGCGTTGTGGATTTATCAGCGCCGTCGAAACGGAAGCATCTGCACGGAATTGTCCGAAACAACGCTGACGTGTCCCAACCGGTCTAGATTGAGGGCTAGAGCCTTCAGCACAATGGGTATAACTCTTGCCGGTACCGCTGGACGAACTCGAAACAAGATCACGCCGTACGTGGGCCCCACCGAAGCCGCTGGCGGGAGCTGACGAAAATCCTTGTCCAACGTCAACACGACCCGTTCTTCCCGCGCCGCCAGTTGAAGAATATCTCGGTCTTTCATGCCAGGCGCATGCGTCCGAATCCAAACCACGTCATGGCCGTGCGCGCGGAGAATTTCTACCGCTGCCTTTGGAAAGTTTTCGTCTAGAACGAGCCGCACTGGTTCAGGCGGAAAGTGGAAAGGATTTCCACTCGCGCGCAAGCTGGCTGGCATAAGCCAAGCAAGCCAAGATATCCTCACGCTGCAAGCCGGGATAATTTTCTAAAATTTCGGCTTCCCGCATACCGCTTGCCAGTAGATCAATGACGAACTCAGCGGCGAGACGCGAACCCCGAACGACCGGTTTACCCGAAAGAATCTCCGGATCGACGATCAGGCGCTCGGGTAAATCCATGAGTTCAGGATAGCCCGAATCACCCGCAATTAGACCATCCGTTGTCGCCGAAACCTCAAAACCGCAATTTCCCGACGAACTCGAAATCTCTCGGGTTTCCGGCGCTCGTAACGGTCCCGAACGCGGCGCTGCCAAACGAACCGTTCGGGTCGTTCAAAGGCGGAGTATTGCTGATGTTGAAAACTTCCGCTCTGAACTCTAAATTCACCCGTTCCGACACCCGGAACGTTTTGCCGATCATCAGGTCGGCATTCTGCAGACCGGGGCCGCGAATCGGATTCCGCGAACTGTTCCCGATGGTGTACTGCCCGGCCGCCGTGAACGCCGACCTATCAAACCATGCGGAGGCGCTTCGATTCCCAAAGTCGTTTGGATTGCCGATACGATTCGGCCGCTGAACCGCGTAGCCAAATGCAGACAAGTTATTCGTCGCTTGGGTAATGGGAACCGCGTCGCCGGTCTGGATGCGGACCAAACCTCCGATTTCCCATCCGGAAATCTTCCACCATCGCGGAATTTGATAGACCCAGCCGGCCGAAAAGACTTGCGGGATATCACCGCTCGAAACATCTCTTTCGAGCTTTCGATTGAAGGCGTCCGCTGCGCCAATGGTGGTTAGCGTGGGTCCAGTGAAGATGGTCTGAGAAAAGTAGGTCGAAGCGTTGTCAATGAGTTTGGAGAAAGTGTACGCAGCCGAGAATGTCAAGCCGTGCGACACACGTTTTTCTAGCTTTACCTGCAGCGCTTCGTAGGCGGAATCAGCCACGTTATCACGAAAAAGGGCCACGTTTGTGAATCGCGGAAAAGCGCGCAACAACTGCTGCTGCGTGATGGTTGCCTGCCCCAGCGAGGAGGATGCCGGAACCTGTTCGTAGTAAGGATTGGGGACCCTCGCCGTCAGAGCGGCTCCTAACGCCAGGTATGCCGCCGGCAATTGATTCAAATTCGACTCCGGCAGGCCTAAGTGCGTATTCTTGGACCCTAGATAACCAACCTCGAAATTCAGATCGCGTCCAAAGGTCTTCTGCACGGTAAAGTTCCACTGCTGTGAATAGCCCGATCCTACGTTCCGGTCAACGCCGAAAACTCCTTGGCCCAAGCCCGAATTCGGATTCGGCGCCGTGACCTGCACGGTCGGACCCTTCGAGAGCACAAATGCCGGATTAATGTTGTCCTGCGACTGTTGGCCTACCGTCTGTACGAACGGAAACTGCGGCAGCGTAAACGGTGTCGTGATGCCGGTCTGTTCGAACCAGACCATACCGTAGCCCGAACGAATCACCCAGGAATCGCCAATCCTATAAGCCAGACCCACGCGCGGCCCGAAGTCGCAGCACTCCAGTTCCCGCGCTGTATGGGGAAAATCGAGCACTTGTGTCTTCAGGTTGAAGACAGCGCCGTGGTTGTTGACTTCGGTCGAAGGGAAATTCAGCGTATAGCGCGTTCCGAGGTTCAGTGTGAGCCGGTCCGAGACCTTCCAGTCGTCACCCGCAAAGAATTCTGCAATGTGCGCGCGTGGCATGAGTGCCTGATTCTGAATATCGACACTAAAGGAGCTCACCTGGCCTAGCAAAAGCGAAGCAAGAGCATTTCCGGCGGCGCCTGCCGATGAATTCGTGCCCGTTGTGGTGAAGGCGTACGAGCCGGTCGGGTTAGCCGGATTGACGATGTCGAGCGCCTCCCGCCGGATGTCCGTTCCGACTTTGAAGGTGTGCCGTCCGCGAACCATGGATAACGTATCCAGAAATTCCGTGACAGATGTCGTGAAGTTCGCGTTCGCGGCAGTCGTAGGCCCAATCTGCTGATAGCCCGTGACGGTAAAGATGGGGAGCGTGGAAGGAAATGTGCTTACTGGCGCGCCCGGGACGGTAATGCCGCCATTCTGGAGTGACGTTTGGTTCACATCCCGGCGCGTGTATCCGAAGCGCGCCTGATTCAGCGTGGCCGGCGAAATCGTCCAGTCGTGCTCTGACGCAATGCCATCACCGCGCGTGATCGCATGTCCGATAACGCCGGACGTGAGATTGCCGCTGCCGTCCGGAAGAAACGTCACCGGAGTGTCGTTGTCGCGAAGGTAGGAGTAGCGCACAAACGCCCGATGTTTCTCATTGAAGACTTGGTCGATGCGGCCGTCAAATTGATCCTGATTGTCCGGTTCCACCGCGGTCCGTACATAGTTGTTCGCACCGGCCGCATTCGGCAACGGATAATGCTGCAACACCTGGGAAGCCAGCGGATCAAACCGGCTTGCAGGAATCGTATTATTCGGGAAGGCCACCCGGGGTGAGGTTGCCGGATCGTAAATCGCGCCAGTGAACACGCCGTTGCGCTGCGCCACAGTGGGCACCACGCTTTGACGGGTGGTGCCTGTTCGCAATCTCGTGCCTTGCCAGTCCGCAAAGAAAAATGTCTTGTTCTTGCGAATGGGTCCTCCCAACGTCACTCCGTACTGGTTTCTGCGGAATTGCGGCTTTGCCCCTGATTGAGCAAAATAGTTTCGGGCGTTCAGGTCTTCGTTTCGGAAGAACTCAAAGAGCGTCCCATGCAATTCGTTGCTGCCGGATTTCCCAACTACCATCACGGTCCCGCCGTTCGACCGTCCATATTCCGGCGAGTACGCATTGATATTCAGCCTGAACTCCGACATCGCGTCGATGATCGGGTAGAACGCGACCTGCCCAGGCTCGGGTTGCAGTACGCTGACACCGTCATACAAGTATTCGTTGGTCCGCGGCCGGCTTCCATTGATGCGGGGCAAGAGCGATCCACCTCCCGGCAAAGCGACTCCTGGTGAGAGCGCGACGAGGGAAATGAAATTGCGTCCATCAAGGGGAAGCGTTTCGATTTCGCGCTGACCGACGTGGTAACTCACCGAACCGCTGGCGGTTTCCAGCAACGATGTTTCGGCGTTCACATCGACCGACTGCGAGGCTTGCCCCAATTCGAGTTGGACATCCAGCCGGATCTGGTCGCCAATGCGAAGGGTGATGCCTGTCTGCCGGTACGGTCGAAACCCCTCCTTTTCGACTGTGAGCACATATCGTCCCGCCGCAAGCCCGAGCAAGTGGTACTCTCCATGCTCGTCTGTTGTGACTTCGAATTGCGCGCTGGTGGCCTGTTCTTCGCCAGCTACTTTGACGCTTGCCACACGGAGTCCGGAAGGATCTTGAATGGCGCCGAACAATTCCGCTTTTCCCGCCTGTCCAAGACAAGGCAGGGAGAGCACCAGTAGTGCGGCTATAACGGAAACAAACCGGCGCCAGTGCATGTCCTGTAAGAGTATCAATGTAATTCATACGAGACAACGTGTTCCTGTCCATCGCAGTACTTCACCAGGCCTCGAATGGTCGAAACTGCGACAAGCTCCTGCGCCAAATCTTCCGGGGGATGGTGTGGCGCTCAGGTAAATCCGGTTCACGATAATCCGGGCCTGCCGTAATTGCTAAACTAACCCACGGATGCTATTAGCCCGGGAATTTGTCGGCTACGTTTCGCGACAGCTAGTAAATCGGTTGACCCCAACCACCCTTGAAGTCTCTAACCCTGCCATCGCCGCAGCCGCGATTGGCCAGATAATCGAAGAAGATCTTTCCATCGAAGACAAGCTCAATGACGAAGCGCGCGACATGCTGGAAGAGTACAGCGAGTACATGCGCCGCGAAAACATCGCCTATCAGGACATGTTCCGCAAGATTAAGCGTCAGCTGCTGGCACGCGATAAGATAATGCCCGCCGCCGGGCGCGACAGCGGCGATTCGTCCATGAAGCTCTCACGCGATAAGGTCAATGATCTGGCGCACAAAATCGTCACTGCCATGCGGAAATCACGCGAATTCCGTGTCCGCAAAGACCCCAATGACCTGCGTCTTGCCATCGTTCGGGAAATGACCGAACTGCTGCAGATGGAAGACCGGATTGACCGCGCCGCCCGCCAGAAGATCCGCACGCAAAAGCGCGATATCACCGAAGGCGGCGAGGAATACGACCTGCTGCACAAGCGCTACTACGCGGAAGAGTTGAAGAAACTCGGCATCAGCTTGAACGCCTAACGGTCGGTTAAGAGGCTCAACGGTTCCGGGGCATTCCGCAAATCCTGTGCGTCATAAACGGTAAATTCATCGTTCGCAAACACAGCGCGTACCCCCGCCAGCCGATCTCGCTTCGTCAGCACGTAATAATCAATAGGTAATGGCAATAGGCCCTGCAGGCGCTCTGCCGAAAACCGCCCTTCCATCGTCGCCGCCCAGCGCTTCCGCCACTCCACCCCGCCGGTCTCCGAATAATCTACGGCGACACCGCTCTTCCAATCCGCCCACACGGCGCGCCTCGATTCCGCCCGGAAAACGCCCGGATAGATCGCATTCGCCGCATCCGGAAACAAAAACATCGAACTGCCCCACGTGCCGCGCTCCGCCCAATCCGCTACTTCGTGAATCCGCGCCATCTCCGGTTGCTGCTCCGTCCTAAGCAGACCGGCCCTATGCAGATAAGCCAGCGCAAACATCGCGGCTACGGGCGCCAGCAGCGCCACAAACCTCCACGGCGTGGCGCGAAATCGAATCAGGAGCCAAGTCAACGTCCCAGCGAGCGCCGCGCAGAGAGCCAGGCTCTGAAGCTGCTTCCCGGTAAAGGCAAGCGGCAAGTCCAGAATCCGGGCGTTCACCGGCACAGCCAGCACAACCGCAAACCACCCGAACGCTTCCCAACGCCGGTGGATCAGGATTGCCCGCATGCCCGCCAAGCCGCACAACAGCGCCGCCAGCGCCACGCTAAACACCAGTGTCCTCGCCGGCTGCAATTCGGCAATCACCCCATAGCGCAGCCGCTCGAGCAGAACATACGAGAGCGGCGCCGACGCCAGTCCCGCGCCGCCTACGCCCATCGTCAGCCAGCGCATCGGCCGGTTGAGCACCGGCCAAATCCGCGCCGCTGCCCATATACCCAACACCGCAATCGCCAGGTAGTGCCATAGCTCCTTGCCCGCCCAGGTGGACACCCAGGCATGCGGTGTCCGGAACTGCTGTAACTCCGCCAGCCGCGGCGATACCTTGGCGAACAGACTTTGTCCGTTCGCGGTCGCGCCGGGTTGCAATTGCGCCAGGTTCGCCAGCAGCAAAGTAAAAATCAGAAGAATCGGCCACATCGCCCGCACGGGCTTTCGCATTTCGCCGTCAAACGCGAATGCCGCCAGCATCACCATCCAAAACGGGGCGGCCATCACCGGGTCATAGCAGAATGCGACGCCCGCCGCAAATCCACTTAAGAGCGGCTTCTGGCAGGCAAACAAGCCCATGGCGAGCAACGTCAGACCGATGGCGAACGCCACTGGCGCCGGTTCCGGATCCGTCAGCCAAACGGCCGGCCCCGCCAGCGTCGCGCCCAAATTGACCAGCCCGGCGACCAGTAAGGCAAACAAATCGCTCAATCCGGTGGAGCGCGCCAACAGAAAAAGCCCCGCGACAGCAGCCAGCCGGAACAGTAGCTGCTGCCATTGCAGGGCTTTCTGAAAGCTCATCCGGCCCACGCTATGCAGGAATAGCGTGACCTCGTCGTAAACCGTGTAACTGACTATGTCCGGCGTTTCACTTAGTAAGTCGCGTGAAAGATAACCTGGAGCGCTGAGCCGCTCTAATACCGGTAGATAAACCTGCGTCCCCGCCTCTAAATAAGTGTGCCCGGGAAAGACTTGAAACTCCAGCCATGTAACCGCCAGCAGACCCAAACAGAGGAGTGCGGCTCGCAGCATCTATTGCGCCGGAATTTTTTCCAGCTGTTGCTTTGTCCAAAGCCGCGCGGGGTTCAGTAGGGCGGCTTGTTCCAAAGCCTTTCTCGCTTCCGCGTTGCGGTTGGCTTTTCGCAGCGTGACGCCCTTCCAAAGATAAGCATCGGAAAGCTTCGGATCCAGCGCGACGGCTTTATCGAAGTCCTTCAATGCTTGGTCCACGCCGCCGCCCATCGAAGCCGGCAGATAGTAGTTGCCTACTCCCCGGCTTACGTAGG
>DATHIZ010000652.1:0-4205 GCA_035316385.1 Bryobacteraceae bacterium
AACCCGTTGTCTAAAAAATCGTCATTCGCTCTCACGCAGGCCCAAGCCATCCTCCGTAAAATGGTTTTGGACTCGGTGCAGTCGATCCACTCCAAGCGCAACTACGCTAAAGCTCTCGATGATCTGTTTGCCTTCTGTGGCAGCCGACCACTCTCCCGCGCGTTACTGATGGAGTACCGAACGACGATGGATCACCTCTCTCCATCCACTATTAACGTACGGTTATCCGCGATAAGAAAGTTGGTCGGCGAAGCGCGACGCAACGGAATGATCGGGCTTGAAGAGGCCGCCAACCTCAACGATGTCCCCAATGTACGGCAGAAAGGAACTCGGCTGGGCAACTGGCTTACTCGCGAGCAAGCCAAGGAACTCTTGGCGGTGCCGGATCGGTCCACTCTCAAGGGCAAGCGTGACTACGTGATCATCGCTCTCCTGGTCGGCTGCGCGCTGCGCAGGCGGGAGCTGGCAACCCTCAACGTCGAAGACATCCAGCTCCGGGAGGGAAGGTGGGTAATCATCGATCTCCGCGGCAAGGGTGGGCGGATTCGAACGGTGGCGGTGCCGATCTGGGTGAAGCAGGGAATCAATGCCTGGATGACCGCAGCCAAAATCGACGACAGGCGGCTACTTCGGCCGGTCTCGAAGTCCGGCAAGATTCTGCGGGACGAGCTGGGAGGCTGGGCGATCTGGTCGGTAGTTGAACAGTCATCGAAGCAAATCGGGATCGAGCACTTCGGCGCCCACGACCTGCGCCGCACCTGCGCCAAACTGTGCCGGAAGAATGGCGGTGACTTGGAGCAGATCAAGTTCCTGCTCGGCCACTCCTCCATCCAGACGACCGAGCGGTATCTGGGGTCGGAGCAGGATATCGAGATCGCCGTCAACGACAACCTCGGACTGTAGACTCTCAGGGTTAGCGACTCTCCGTGTAGGCTATTTTTGCCCAACCCCTCAAAATTGTTGTTTTGGGAATTATGTGGCTAAAGTTTTGATCGATAAGGGGGACACTGGCCTTCTTTCCGATTCGGTCGCGAGGCGTATCCGCATGGAGAATAATGTTGCTGCCGCCCGGTTTCCACCCTATTCTGTCTGCATGAACGAGGTACCGGAGGGATTCTCGTGAAGCTAGCAACCTTGGATCGCCCCGAAGTTCGCCAGAATGCTTCGCTCGCGCGGCTAGGTATTTCTCCGTCCAACTTTCGTGACGAAAGAGCGCAGGCGATGTCCGTCCAACGTCAATCTACAAGCTTAAAGGCTCCTCCGGTGTACAAACCGGCGACGGGTAACGTGCGAGCAACTTTTCCTGTCTCTGCGCCTTGGCCGGCGGCGGTGCAGCCGAAAAGCCCGGTCCAGTACTCCGGTTCGATACGTGCGGATGCGATGCGAGTGGACCGTTCTTTGAGATTGAAGGCGCCGCAGGTCTACAGTCCCAGGTGAAGGCGCCGCCTGTTTACAAAGTCGCTGCGCCCGCCATTCTCCGCCAAACCGGGCGAGCACGCGCACCCGCCGCCGCGATCCGGAACACATCCCAGGTGCAGATGCGGACTTCTCTTGCGGGTAAGGCTCAGCCGATCACGCAGCCGCGGGCTTACCAGACCCCCCGCGACCAACTTGCGGCACTCGCCGGCATTCGCGATGCAGGCCCAGAGAGTGGCGCAGAAGGCGATCCAAGCGTTCCCTGCTTCAGTGGTGCCCTCGGCCAATGCGCGGCGGGCTGAAGTGGGGGTCATTCAGGCCATGTTCTGGGAAAAGAAGCCGGATGGACAATACGTCTTTCATTATGGATCGACAAAAACCGGATGGGCGGTGGGCGAAAAATGGATAAAGTCCAATGACCCTGACTACAAGAGACCGAACGAATGGTATGCCTATGGAGTGTGGGAGAGGGCGAGCAATCTCCCGCGACAAGTTCTTTCGCAAGTTTCCAACGTTGCTTCCAGCGTCGTTAGCGGAATTGCGACGGCGGAGGCCTCGGTGCCAGGCACGACGACGGAGGACAAACTCCGCTATGTCGGAAAGATGGTGGCTCTCATGTTAGGAGTGGGAGCGATCGTTGTAATCGGCTCCACGTTCATCACCATTGAGTTGCCCGCGTGGGTCTCGATCGCCAGCCGCGGCGGGAGTATCGGCATTATGGTTTCGAGACTGGCCAAATGGGCCTACGATGTGCACTCCGCTAGAAGGGAGGACTCATCGACCTTCGATGCGCATGCACGGAATGGCGTCTTCGTGACTCTCTCTTTTGTCCAGACCGCCGTCGAATTGAGCATGAGCGGTGGCAAGTATGTCTTTCTCACCGGCGGATGGCACTATGAACTGTATCAATTCTTCAAGTGGATCGCCTCGTGTAGCTGCTGCAAATCATCACAGACAGAGAGTACCCCGCTTCTGGCGGAAGTTTAGATCCGGCACAAAGAGAGTCGCGCTGCTTAACACTCGTTCGATGTGTTGAGAAGAGATCCGACCTTGGTGTCGTTTGGCGACCTTCGACTGAGCTCGCCGATCCTCCGACAACGCAGAAATTTGGTCGCCATTCAGCACATTTCTATAGGTTAAGGAATAACGACACCGGACATGGAGCGTCGATCAACACGGCTACTCCTGAAGGCAAACTGGTATTCGGCATCTTCGCCGCCCTAGCGGAGTTTGAACGGGAGCTTGTGTCGGAGCGTACCAAGGTTGGCCTGGCGTCGGCACGCGCACGCGGGCGCACGGGCGGCGGCCAATACAAGATGACCTCCGCCAAACTGCGCCTAGCCATGACCGCGATGGGCCAACAACAGACGGTGGTCAGCGAGCTTTGCAGAGAGTTGGGTGTCACTCGCCAGACCCTTTACCGTCATCTTGGACCAGATGGCTCACTCCGCGAGGATGGAAAAGGATGCTGGAACACTGATCTTTTGCCGACAAAGCTGTGCCGATAGGTTTGGGCTTACAACCCCTACTCGCATCGCAAAGCCACCATCGGATCGACCCGCGCAGCCGAACGCGCCGGAATCAGCGTAGCCATCAGCGCAACCGCGATCAGCACCAGCGTGACCGCGACAAAGCTCAAAGGATCGCGCGACCCAACCTCATAAAGCAAGCTCCCAAGGACCCGCGAAACCGTCAGCGCAGCGACCAGCCCCACACCAGTACCCCACAGGATCAACCGCAAACTTCGCTCACAGACCAGCCACAGGATGCCACTTCGCGTCGACCCCAGAGCCATGCGCACACCAATCTCCTGAGTGCGCTGCGCCACCAGAAACGAGATCACCCCGTACAACCCAATCACCGCCAGCACGAGCCCGGTCATCGCAAAGAAGCCGACGAGAAGTGTCTGAAAACGCGGCCCGTCCGCCAGCTTGCTCACTCTCTGCCGCATCGTCGCAATGTCCACTGACAGCGCGGGATCTATCGCCGCAGCCTGCGTCCGAATCCACGGCGACAGCGCTTCGGCCGGCAACGAACTGCGCAAAATCACCACCGCCGTCTGTCCCCAGTGCCCGCAACACTCCCAGTCCTCCGCCTGATCGCGCCACAATCGGTAATACTCGGGCAACTGCTCACCGGTGAGTCCTCCATTTTTCACATCCGCGGCCACGCCCACCACGGTGTACGACGCAGGATTTGCGTCGCCACTGCCCATCTGCATCCGCTGTCCAAGCGCGTCCTGCCCCGGAAACAACCGCCCAGCCAGCTTGTTGCTCAGGATCACAAAGTGGTCCTTGGAACCCCGCTCCGCATCGGTGAAACTCTCACCTCGCACGATCGGAATATTCAAAGTCCGAAAGTAGTCCGGCGAAACCCGCCGGAACGTCACCAGCTCTCCGCTGGCTTCATGCGGACGTGGCCGTCCCTCCACCACAATGTCCTCAATGCGCTGTCCGCCAAGGTGAAAGTCCTCCGGCGGCACGGAATCGCTCAACGCAACGTCACTCACCCCCGGCCCAAACCGGAGCCTCTTTTCCAACTCTTGAAAAAACACCATCCTTTTTTGTGGAGTGCCATAGTTGTAAGACCCCAGCGTCACGCTGACGGTCAAAGTACGATCGGCCCGAATGCCCAGCTGCTCATGCTCCAGTTTCCAAAAACTTCGCACCAGCAGCATCGCCCCCGTCAGCAACACCATGCTCGCCGCGATCTGGGCCACCACCAACCATTGCCGCAACGTAGCTCTTGTGGCATTACGACCTGACCGTCCCGCCAGCATCTCCGCGCTA
>DATHIZ010000653.1:0-4283 GCA_035316385.1 Bryobacteraceae bacterium
ACTATTGTTTGGGGTGTATACTGTGCGGCAGTGAGCACAATACTGTGAGCTGAAATTAAAAACGGCCTAGGTGCTGATAACACCTAAGCCGCTTAATTCGTTCTGTCCACCCGGGCTCGGCCTACCAGAGCAGCGCCCGAAGTGTATGCAGTCGGCCGGTGAAAGGCGGCCAAACCCAACATGGAAATCTTATCAGAAAACGGCGGCGCGCAAGCCCTTAATTTTGCGCCGCAAGTACCGTTCGTACCGCTAGGGAAGGGAATACTCGACGCCTGGCGCAAAGTGCTTCCGGGAGCGGTCTACCGCATGCTGATTTACGCCAAGCGGATGCAGTGGCTGAAGGGCCACACGTTCTTCCGCTACAAGCGCGCGGCCGAGTATTACGGGGTGGATCTGCGCACCGTCCGGCGGTGGATGGCCCAGCTCCTTGCGCTCGGTATCCTTCGCCGGGTCGCCCGGACCGGCCACGGCGACCATTTCGTCCTGGTCGAGACCTACCCGCCAGGCGCCGGCCCAGTCCGCTCCGAGGGGACAAAAATGTCCGGTCGCCTTAATAGGAAGAATTACCAAGAACGACTTACGTCGCCCTCTGGCGAAACCAGGCCGCGGCGGCCGGAGACCCGCGAAAGGCGGCGAGCCACGAATTACTCCGCGGCCTGGCGCGCGCTTCCACCGATTAACCACTACTACGATGTCGCCCTGAATCTGGACGACTACCGAGCCGTGCTCGCGGATCCCAATGCCAGCCGCGAAGAAAGGCAAATGGCAAGCATGATACTGGCGACGTTAGGCGGCACAGCGCCCCCAACGAGGCCGCCCGGGTAGTTTGGCGAGCCAATGTTACAAAAACGTGCCTGGTCGCCCCAATAGCGCCAAATGGGCACGAATACTGGCAACTTTGCCCGTCGCGCCGAGACAAATCGGAGCGAATGAGTCTCGACATTAGTACTATCCGTACGGATGAGGCGTGTGCTTTTGTGTGAGATGGCGACAATAGAGCTTTTAACGGTGGACCAGGTGGCCAAGCGCCTCGCTGTAACGCGACGCTTCGTGCTCACACTCATTCGCACCGGTAGGTTACCTGCCGTCATCCTTGGCCATAAGACGAAGCTTGTCACGGGCCCGGCACTGGACGACTTTATTCGGCAGAACGAACGGCGCGCCGGCGCACCCAAAGAGGCGCCCAAGGCCGCCGCGAAGCCCAAAAAAGCGGCCAAGAAAAAGAAGCCGTGAGCGGGGCAGGGAAGGGAGTAAATCCGTGATTTGCTACTTAGAGTGCGGCGAAGTTTACTCGGTATGGACGCTCCGGACCGATCCCGAGCCACTGACGCTCGAAGTAGAAGTCGATGATGATTTCAAGGCCCGTTACGATCGAGTCACGGCAGAATATCAGAAACTCCAGGAAGACCTCGAAGCACTGGAGACGCTGTCGCCATATAGGAAAATAGTTCCTTATCTGGGCGAGAAGAAGAATCTTTAGCTGCGGGCGGGGCGGGGAATTACAATAGGCGGCATGCCGCAACTCAGCTTCGTCAGCACTGATCGCAATGACAGCGACCAAACCACGGTCAGGATGAAAGTTGAAATATCATTCGCAGATCATGATCCGGCCGGCGCAAGCGCGGCGGTAGACAAGCTCATTGCCGTCTTACGTGCCGGGATGCCCGAGGACGAGGTGCAGGACTTCCTCCGCGAATTCCACGAAAAACTGCAAGCGGAGTTGCGGAGCAGGGAAGTCGGGGCCGGGAACTGAAGTAAGCGAGATGTGGCATTTAGTTCGAAATGGCATGAATTGTCGGTAAAATACCGGAGTGCCAACAAATGCGCCCGGATTCTATATCCCGACAGCAGAGGAAGCCGAAAAATTAGTTCTTCATTTTTCCCTCTCTTACAGCGAATTCAATTTACTGATTCACTGCTTGAATAGAGCGTTTTACGACGCGACCGTGAAAGAATTCGAGATGCAGCCTGAACCAATCAGGAAGCTCATCGACAAGTGCGCATTCCAAAACCGGCCGGAGCGGGGAACTAGTCAGCCTAACTGAATCGCGGGGAGGG
This sequence comes from Bryobacteraceae bacterium, assembly GCA_035316385.1. Lineage (GTDB taxonomy): Bacteria > Acidobacteriota > Terriglobia > Bryobacterales > Bryobacteraceae > Bog-105. The sequence continues at coordinate 2,059 of DATHIZ010000653.1, forward strand.
GAACTAGCCCGCGGCCGTCCGCGACTTGCCCTTGCGTGGCTTCCGCTCGCGCTCCATTTGCGCACGCAAGATGGTATTGACCTGTGTGAGGTAGCCGGCCCCCTTCGCCTTGAGCCAAACGAGGACATCGGCGTCGATCCGGCAGGTCACCTGTTTTTTGAGCGGCCGATAGTATTTGCCGACCACGCCTTTTGCCCACACTTCCGGCGGCAATCTGGCCGGCGCATCACTATAGTCGATTTTGTCGTCTTCGTTGGGCAAGGACCGGACGAACTCAAATTTCTCGGCTCTGGTCATACTGTCGCGTGTAGGCTTCTTTTCCATTCGAGTGTATTTGCCGACCACTGCCTAGTTTTAGCCCGCGGCCGTCTTTGTTTTTCTGGCTCGCGCGCCGGGGTTCGTCAGGCCTTTGTGGATAATCTCCTTCAGGATGGTTTGATAGCCCTTGCCCGTATCTTCGGCCAGACGCTTCGCCGCCTCGATGTCGCTCGCCGGCAGGCGCAAGGAGATAGCCTGTGTCGCTGCGGCGCGCGCCTCGGCCAGTAACTGTTCGATTGCGGCGCGATCGGTGAGCTTCATCTGGGAACCATCGCGGAGCACAACCTTGCGATCGCGGACAGCTTTCGTGAGCGTCCGTAGCGAGCGAGCTCGTCCTTCCGGACTGTGGTACCAATCGGCCTCTGCCTTCTCATTCGGGAAGGTCAAGTCGTCTGTAGAGTTCTTCGACATAGATTTCTAATTCCTCCGGGGTCATTTCCCATCCGGTAATCGGACGGGTGTATTCGCCGCGTTCCGTGAAGGCAATCGTCAGATGGCGACCTCTCGCCGTCGTTCCAATAGCCCAATAGCGATCCTCGCCGTCAACCGGATCTGTGGGCACTTCCGCATAAATACGGCTGAACACTTCTCTAACTTCCTGTGGCGTAATCGCGTGCGGCGCAATGTGCTCGGTGTTCGCTTGGTCCCACTGAAACTTTCGACTAGCCACAACTCAAGTATATACATAAAATGTATATACGCGGCACATAATCGACCGATCGGGATTACCCTAGTCGAACAGCCACGGCGAAGGCGTTGGCGAGCCGAAAGGCTGATACGGGTTGATACGACATGGATGAAGCTTGTTTATATTGCGAGGAGCCGATCGGGCCGGGCGACGAAACAAGCCCGGCAAGCCTCAACGGGCAAAGGCTCCATCGCGAATGCGGAGTGCGAATGGTCGCCGGCTCTGCCGCGCACCAGTTGAAAGAGTGCTCATGCTACGGAGGCGATCGCGAGGATCCACCAGGGATGTCGACGCGAAATGCCGCCCGTCTGGCGCTCGATACCTATCTGGAATTGGCGCGCGGACCCGCGGTGTAGCCACTACATTTGCATTTTCTGCTTGACCCCCTGCACCATGCACGGTACAGTTGGCATGTAGGGATTATAGGTATTACTTGCCACGCGCCGCACCTAAAAAAGTTCCAGCCGCCTTCTTCCGGTCGGCTGCGACTGGAGCGGAGCCGGTACGAGAGTGGCTTAAATCGCTCGACCCTGCAGATCGAAAGATCATCGGTGCGGATATAGCCACCGTAGAGCGCGGCTGGCCGATTGGGATGCCGGCTTGTCGTCCGCTCGGCGGGGGCGGGCTTTGGGAAGTACGGAGCAACATCAAAAACGGAATCACGAGGGTGATCTTCTGCATTCGCGACGGCAAGATGGTCCTACTCAACGGCTTTGTGAAGAAGTCACAGAAAGCCCCAGTCGCGGAAATTGATTTGGCGCTGAAACGCAAGAGGGAGATGGAGAGATGAGCAGCAAGAACATTGGATCCTCGTTCGACGATTTCCTGAAAGAAGAGGGTATTTTCGAAGAGGTGGACGCGATCGCCAACGCGCGTGTAATCGCTTGGCAGATTACGGCAGCGATGAGAGAACAGCACATCAGCAAGAACAAGATGGCGAAGCTGATGCACACTAGCCGGACGCAGGTCGACCGGCTGTTGAATCCCCAGAAACCGTCCATCCAACTGGACACGCTACAGCGCGCCGCCGCGGTTGTCGGCCGCCGGCTGGTAGTCGAACTGAAGCCGGCCAAACACGCGGTGTAGCCACTACATCCCAGGCGTTTTGCCCGCTCGCCACAGGTTCCGATAAATAACATTATGTAAACTTTTTGACGAATGACGCCAAATCTTCGCGCTCGCCGTCATCGATCCACTTAAAACACTCCCGTAGTTTGGC
>DATHIZ010000654.1:0-4956 GCA_035316385.1 Bryobacteraceae bacterium
AATTGAGCTGGACTCATTTCATTGCTCTGCTACCCATCAAGAACCCCCTTCAACGGGACTTCTACGCGGAGCTCTGCCGCGTGGAAGGCTGGAGCGTCAGCAGGCTGCGGCACAAAATTGACTCCATGCTCTTCGAACGAATGGCTCTGTCCCGTAAGCCTGAAAAGTTGGCACGCAAGGAGCTTAGCGCCCTGCGCGCCGATGGGCATGGATGCCGGATATGGTCTTCCGTGATCCCTACATTCTGGATTTCCTTAATCTTTCCGATAGCTACAGCGAACGGGACTTAGAGACCGCTATTCTTCGCGACATTGAAGCCTTTCTGCTGGAGATGGGAGGCGGATTCAGTTTTGTTACCCGTCAGAAGCGAATGGTGATCGACGCTGTGCCCTGGTTTTTCTCTCGAAATGCTCAAGTTCGCGGTTCCAGTTCGAACGACCATCGACTCATCTTCCTGAACACCTGCGTTGTATATGCGGCTGCCAGAACCTCAAAATCTGTAATGCATTGAAACTTGCATGACGCGCTGTGTCGAGTTGGTGGTGGTGATAAGACCAAACCCCGGATTGTTTACACGGTACGCTGTCAGGCTCGCGCTCGGCGGCCCATAGCTTGCCATGTTGAAAGCGTTGAAGGCATCCCCGCGAAGCTCCAGAGTATGGGTTTCTGTCACGTGGAAGGTCTTGAAGGCGGACAGATCGATTTCCCGGTAACCCGGAGCGCGCTCCGAGCCATTCTGCGCGTTGCCAAATCCGTTATACGACTCGGTCCCATAGGCGCAGGAGCCGTCATCGATCGTATTGCCGTCCGCGTCGTAACTGAGACACGGGATGGCGGACTGGTCAGTACCAAACCAGTTCTGCGTGGTCCTATGGGTGATCCGCAGAGGCCGGAAGTGAATGGCGTGCGCGGTATTCGCGTACACGTCATACCGGATCGGCGTGGTGATCTTGATCGGGAAGCCGGAGTAAAGAATGGCATCGCCGGAAAGCCGCCAGCCGCCCAGGACCTCATCGGTCAACGTGTTCCACCCGCTGCCAAAGTGGCGTCCCTTGCCGAAGGGCAGCGAGTAGACGGCGTTCGCATTCAGAGAATTGCGCGTGTCCTCCGGAGACTGAGCGTAATCTCCCATCGGGTCATAAATGTTCTGATAAAACGAGGTTGAATCGCTGACGTCACCCACGCCGTAGAAGCCGGCATTGTTCGTCATCGACTTCGCCCACGTGTAGTTGAGGGTGCCTTCCAGTCCATTGGCGTTCTGATGGTGAAGGGTCGCCTGCAGAGCGTTGTAATTGGAGACCGCTTCTGACTCCGTGATGTAAAGGTTGCCCTGATTGCTGACAATACCGCAGAAGGGCGCGGAATCTAGACTGGTGCAGTCGTCCACGGCGAGGTTGTAAGTAGCCGGTGATGCGAACTGGTTCGCCTGCACCGGAACAGTCAGGTACCGGGCGATATTTCCTACATAGCCAAGCTGTGCCGTGGTGTTCCGGTTCACCAGCATCTGCCATCCCAAGTTGAACTGTTGCACGAGGGCCGGCCGCAGATTCGCGGGAAAGGCATTGAAGTTATTGTTGGTATAGCTCACGTTGCCGGACGAAAGCTTGAATCCGTTCTGGGCCAGGATGGGCGTGCCGCCGCCGCTCGTGTTCGAAGGCGGAGCCGTGCTGTAGCCGAACTGGCTCAGGAACGGCGCATTCTGCGTCAGGCGGTGGTTGGTGCCCGTGCCTTCGAGGTCGTCCGTGATCCCATATGCGCCGCGAAGAACAAACCGCGGGCTGACCTGCAAGGCGAAACCTACGCGCGGCATGAACTGCCAGTAATACGGATCGTACAGCGCGCGACTGGCGCCGTTCTTCCCCGCATACTGGATAGAGCTGGCTCCATTCAACGGGCTCGGGTGCTCGATCGCATCCTTGGAAAGATTTGCCTGCTTATCGTTGACCTCGTAGATCGGCTGATCCCATCCATAACGAAGACCCAGGTTTACCGTCAGATTGTCCCGCAGCTTCCAGTCATCCTGCACGTAAGCCGCATCGCGATACTGCCGCTGTCCCGTGGGGCCGGCCACTCCGCCGACGTTGACGGCATCGGACTGGTTCATCACGAAATCCGCGAAGCCATAGCCGGGTGCGCACGGTTGAGCGGCATTGGTCGTAGTGGAGCACGGAAACAGATTGTTTTGCGTATAGTTGCCGCTGTAGTCGAAGCTGCCCAGCGCGCCCGCGTTCCCGGGATAAAAGCTGTTCTGTTGATAGCGCAGAATCTGCACTCCGAACTTCGTATTGTGCCTTCCGTGCTGCCAGTTGAAGTTATCCCCGTAATAGAAGTTGTTTTCGTGGAACTGATTGACGATCGCTTTGGTGCCCACGCTCGACTCATGGGAGCCAAGGACGATGTCGCTGAAGCCAGCAAATGCCTGGCCGGTGAATGGAATCCCGACCACGCTGTTGCCGTTGTTCCCAAATGCGCCGGAGGGATCGGAGGGAATAGCCTGGTCGTAAACGGTCCGCGAAAAGCCCACCCGGAACTCGTTCACCATCGCGGGTGACACCTGGTGGACCCAGTTCAAAACAGCGTTCTGGAAGGGATAGTCGTTTGCGCTGGGAAAGATAACCGGAATGACTGGATGTACCGTGGCGTCCAGCGCATCGCCATAGGTATAGCGTCCCATCACGGAGTCGCTATCACGGACTTTGTAGTCGATGCGAACATCGCCCTGGTTGTTCACCGTCTGCCCTTTGGTGAAGCCCTGGTAGTTGTTCAGGTCGCCCTGGCCAGCGGTTGGCGTCGCATTTGGCAGTGGATAAAGCTCCGGATGTGCGAACAGAAACTGCGCCACCGGATTCTTGATCTGGACTCTGTTGTTCACATAGGGCACGGCGTTGGAAAAACCGCCGCCAAGCTGATTGTTATAGAGCTGGATATTGCTGTATTGGTCGCCCAGTAGCTCAGAGAAATCGCCGGTCCGCATCTTCGCCGTCGCCACGGTGGCCGTGCCGAGCCCACCAGTGTGATAGCGAAAACCCTCGTAGTCTCCAAAGAAGAAGAGCCGGTCCTTCTTGATGGGGCCGCCGAAGCTGGCGCCGAACTGGTTTTGCGTAAATGCGGGCAAAGGGATGCCGTTGTAGTTGTTTGCCCAGGAATTCGCAGAAAGCCCATTATTCTGGAAGAACTCATAGGCGCTCCCGTGATACTTGTTCGTCCCGCCGCGCGTCACCACCAGGACCTCACCGCCGCTGACGTTGCCGTACTCCGCGTTGGCGTTGCCGGTGATCACGCGCATCTCCTGAATCGCGTCCGGCGCGGGGTTATAGCCGGAGAAATTATTCAGGGTTTCGTTGATCTCAATTCCGTCCATCACGTAGTTGTTGTTCTGGCCGCGAGCTCCGTTAAAGGACGGCGAGCCATACCAGTCCGCGTTCCGCTCATTGCCATCGGCGCCGGCCATCGAAGAGACCGAAGGCAGCACCGCGCCAGGCACGAAGAGCGTTGCAAATTGATAATTCAGCCCATTGATGGGCATATTCACCATCGTGTTTCCCGAGATCGTAGTTCCCAGGGTGGCGTCCTGCGTCTGCAACAGCGGAGTAGTCTCCGCCGAAACGGTGACGGTAGTGGAGGTATTTCCGATCTGCAGCTTCACATCGATCTTGGCTATCTGATCGATCCCAAGCTGGAACGGACCGATCGAATCCGTCTGGAAGCCAGTCATGCTGGCGGTGATCGTGTAAGCCCCGATGGGCAGGAACTGGATGCTGTATGTTCCGCTGCGCGTCGTCGTTGCTGAGGTCGTGACCCCGGTCGACTGATTGGTGGCCTTTATTGCCGCCCCCGGCACAATAGCCCCGGCGCTATCGGTGACGGTGCCGCCGATCGTCCCGGTAATGGTTTGGGCCATTCCGGTGAGGGCGAAAACCAATGTTGTCAGGAATAAAGCGAAAGAGAAGGCCACTGAACGGCCCAGGAACCCAAAACGCGTGCCCATAACTAGCCCCCAAAAACAATGTTGTGCTTGCCTTCTAACGGGCGCTGCAAGCGTCCGGATCCGGAGTCGAATCGAGATCGCCGATCACTTGAAAATCCGTGGATCGACATATCAGGGAAGGCCACTTGTGCAACTTGTGTTGCATCGCCGGTAACCTTCTCAATGGGCACAATGCTCTGTATAAATCGCACGCTTGTCAATTGCAATGTCTTTCAAGCTGCATAAATATGGAGTTCCTGCGATGATTATGCGGCAAGTTGCAACATATGTTGCACACGACGAAACGCTCCGCGTTGTGAAAAACTCCCGGCGCATTGCCTTTTTGCTGTACTGTTCCGCTGACAGGGCTTGCGATACTATCCGTCCGCGAAGACAAGGCAATGCACAGTTCAAACCCTCCGAACACCCAGCAGAAGAGCGTGAAAGCAATGCTCGACCGCATCCACGAGACGCGCCGTGAGATGATGCGCCCTGTCTTTGAGCGGCCGCGGGACTATGTCCTGCTGAACATCCGCGAATTCGGACAACGACTCCAGGTAGATGCTGCCACCGTCTCGCGCACCGTCACCGCAATGGGTTTTCGCGGATATCGCGATTTTTAGAAATACCTGCACCAACTCTCCATCGCCCACTCGACAGCCCTGGAACGAATGCGGACTGCCGACAGTGCATCGACGACACTCGAAGACCGTCTGCGCGTGACCCTCCAGGGCGCGGTTCACAATCTGGAGGCGGTGTGCCACAGCGTCGACGTCGATCGGTTGAAAAAGCTCGCCGACCGTTTCTACGGCGCGCGGCGCATTTATATCCTGGTAGGAGACCTCGCTACCAGCCTTGGATATTTCCTGCACTATCAACTCATGATGCTGGGCTTCGACGTGGTTCTTGCCAGCGGCGCAGGGCATATCACGCACCAGATGCACCACGCGACCAGAACCGATCTCGTCGTTGCCATCAGCTTCCGCCGC
>DATHIZ010000655.1:0-11374 GCA_035316385.1 Bryobacteraceae bacterium
GCGATGTCCTGCCAGAAATTCGCCAACTGCAAAGCAGTACAGGTGAAGTCGGAGAGCCGCTGACGCTCCGCATCACGATACCCGCACAAGTAGAGCACCAGATGACCAACCGGGTTGGCCGAGTTCACGCAATAGCCGAAAACGTCATCGAAGGTCTGGTAACGCGTCACCGTTTGGTCCTGCTCAAAAGCGCGGATGAGGCGGTCGAAAGGCTCTACCGGGATGGCATGCCGGTCCACGGTCTCTTTCAAGGCGGTGAATACCGGATGACCGGTCTCGCCCCGGTACATCCCTTCGAGTTCCGTGCGCCACCATGCCAGCAAACGCAAACTCTCCGCCGGATCGCCGATTTCGTCTCCCAGATCGTCCGCCCAGCGGCAGAAACTGTAGACGTTATAGAAATCCTGGTGGAGTTTTTTCGGTAACAGCGCGCTCACCACATGAAAGTTTTCGTAATGGTGAGTAGCCAACCAGCGGGTATATTCCCGAGCCTCGGCTTCCGTATACGTGGCCGCGCCAGACGAAGCGGAAGCCGCCTGGAGGACGTACTCTTTGGGCTGTAAATGAGCGACTGCCACGGTCTCTTTTAATCTACCAGCGACGATCCGCTACCAAGGCAAGTCATCAAGGAATGATGGCAGTCTTGATTTGACCATTCCGGCGGTGCGCCAAGTCATGCAAAACCTGCGGAAGCTGGCTCAAAGGCTCTTCATGATTCACCAGCAATTTGGCATTCACTTTGCCCTGCGCCAGAAATTCAAGAGAGCGACGGATATGCGCGGGGGTGTGGTGAAAGCTGGCTTTGCAGGTAATTTCAGAGTAATGAAGCAGGGAAGTATCGAGGCCGACTTTGGTCCCCGACGGACAGCCTCCGAAGAAATTGATAGTGCCGCCCTTGCGGACCAGCTGCGTAGCCAACTCCCAAGACTCGGGATTACCGATTGCCTCAATCACGACGTCCGCGCCACGTCCGCCCGTAACGGACTTCAAATCGCTCAGCAGTTTGCTCCGGTCGCCCATCAGAATGCCGTCATCCGCGCCTAGAACCATCGCGCGGTCTACCTGTTCTTTTCGCCGCGCCATGGCGATAACGCGGGCGCCATACGCGTATTTCGCGAGCCGCACGAACATCAGGCCGATGGGTCCAAGTCCCATCACGGCTAATGTGCTGCCGGGATGAACGTTACTTTCGTCCAAACCCCGCACGGCGCAAGCCAATGGCTCGACCAGAGCCGCGTCTTTGTACTCGATGCTTTCGGGAATGACGTACGTATTTTTTTGTACAATGCGCGCCGGCAGCCGGATAAACTCCGCGTAGGCGCCGTTATTGAACAGCAGATCCTCGCATAGATTCTGCTGGCCGCGGCTGCAAAAGAAACAGTGATCGCAGGGCGCCGAGTTGGCCGCCACAATGCGTTGGCCTACGCGGAAGTGCGGCACACCGGCGCCTACACCCGCTACATCGCCCGCCATTTCGTGGCCGAACAGCGCCGGCGGCCGGATCATCTTGGCGTGATAGCCGCGCCGGAACACCTTTACATCTGTTCCGCAAGTGAGTGCCGTACGGACACGCACCAGCAGTTCTCCAGGTCCAATGGCGGGTACCGGCACTGCTTCCAACCGGACATCCTCTTTTCCATAGAGGACCGCAGCCTGCATTGTGCCTACCGCTACTTCCGTAGGTTCAGCTACTGGCATGCGCGCGGCTCCCAAGGGTGAACCACGACCTTCAACGAACGCTCGCCTGGATGTTGGGCAATGCCAATTCCATGATGAATATCTGATAAGGATACGCGATCCGAGATGAGTTGTTCCAACGGTAACTCGCCGCTGAATACCAGCCGGGCCGATTCACCTTGCAAATCGACATCGGCACTATAGGAGCCAAGCAGCGCGCGTTCGCCCACACACACGTCCGCTCCCGAGATTTCGATACGCTCGGTAGCCGATGTTTGCGCGAACAACAGAATTTTCGCGCCTGGGCGAGAAATGCGCAGAGCCTGCTCGACCAAGCCGGGCACGTTGGTGGCCACCACCACGGCATCGGCGCCACGGCAGGATGTATTCGCTTGGATAGACTGCTCGAAACCAGGTTCACGCGGGTCGCTAGCCAGCGCTCCAAGATGCTGCGCCATATTGCGCCGGTATGCAATGGTGTCGCTTACTATGACGGTGGCGCCGATTCTCTTCAATAACATAGTGAAGATCAGCCCAATGGGTCCCTGCCCCAGTACCGCTACGACATCATGGGCCTGCACGCCAAGCATCCGCACGCCCTTGAGACACGTATTGACCGGCTCTACCCAGCATGCCTGGTCGAAGGATACGCCGTCAGGAATCTTTTCGACACCGCGGTCGACAATCCAGTCCATTACCCGGACGTATTGTGAAAATCCCCCGCCCGCAGGGGCGTAGCCGCCGGTAACTCCCACTTTCTTGTAAACCGGACATTGCGCATAGAGCCGCCGGTCACAGTAGAAACAACGGCCGCAAGGGATATGATGAAACACCACCACGCGATCGCCCACCACATAACGTGTGACGCCTTCGCCGGCCGCCGCTATAACTCCCGCAGTCTCATGCCCGTAAATCCGGGGAGGCGGCAGTAAGTCGTACTCAATCTTTTTCAGATCCGTGTGGCATATACCGCAGCTCTCCACCCGAATGAGGATCTCGCCCGGTCCAATAACGGGTGTTTCGACGGTTTGTACCGCGACACGTTTGCTCCCCAGATAGACGGCCGCTTCCATCGTGCGAGGTACTGGCTCACTCGACAAGCAGACTACTTCCGACCGAGCTGATTCGGCAACTGACAAGAAACTCCCCCAAAGCTTGCGCAGCTTCTTCGCTCCGGCGCTTTAACCGGAACAGTTCAGGAACGATATTCAGGTGCGCAACTGCATGAACTATGATTTTCCCACGCGCGATTCGCCCTTCGCTGGTTCGCATTGAATTAATGTCGAAAACGAAAGACTCTTCGGCCCTGTCTGATACTACTTTGATGCAACAGAAGGGTAATCCGGCTCGCTTTGTGCGGGCCGCAACCCCCGCTGCTTCCATGTCGACCGCCAAGGCTCCGTGCTCAGCGCGAAGGCCTTTCTTTTCAGCCGCTGTCACAGCGACGCGATCCCGCGAAACAATGGGCCCAGAAATAAACGGCTTATCGCCCGCACCCGAAGATTCCACTCCCACGCATTCATAGCGCTCATGGCCGGCCGGATCGAGAACCTCCGTGCCTATTAAAATTTGTTTTTCTTGTAGAGCCGGGTCCAACGCGCCACACCAACCGGTGCTGACTACCGCTTCGAGCTTCGAAGCCGACAGATCGGCAGCCGTCACAGCGCGGATGGCAATTTCGACGGCTTGTCCGGCCAGCCGGGGCCCTGCCCCATTCGCGGCCAACAAAATGCGCCGCCCCTCGTGGACACCTTCGTAGGCGTAGTCGATGGGCCAAGTTAACTTGCGGACGCCCGTCAGCATCCCTGCCAGGGGTTTCAGTTCCGCCGCTTCGGACGCTACATATAGAATGGCCATCGATTTAGCTCGCGTAGACAGCCGGCACAGGCACTGAGCCGGAGGCACGAAACCAGGCAATCGCGCGCTCCAAAGCGGAATCCACCGAACCGGGCACAAAGCCCAATTCGCGCGTGGCCTTAGCGTGGCTGACAAACATCCTTTTTCGCGCCATCATCACTGCTTCGAGCGGAGCCAACGGTTCCCTGCCCGTCAGGTTTGCCAATGCAGTTGTGATCATCCCTGTCGCCAAGGCTACCGCATATGGAATCTTGACGGTAGGAGCCGTTTTACCCGAAAGCCTCGCCAAGCGTCCCAGGATCTGTTCCAGTGTCAAATTTTCACATCCCAGGATATAGCGTTCGCCTATCCTGCCCTTCTCCGCCGCCAGCAGGTGTCCGAGCGCCACATCTCGCGCGTCGACCAGATTCAGCCCGGTATCCACGAATGCGGGCAACCTGTTGGATAGAAAGTCGACCACAATTTTGCCGGTTGGCGTAGGCTTCCAATCATGATCCCCTACTGGCGCGGTCGGATTGACGACCACGACCGGCAAACCGGCACGCGCCTGTTCCAAGGCCACTTGTTCCGCGAGCCATTTAGAGCGCTTGTAGTGCCCGGCCATGTCCGCAATTGATACTGAAGCCTGCTCGTCGCCATCCCTGCCCTTCGGCATTCCTACACAGCCGACAGTGCTGGTATACACGATGCGCTCCACGCCGGCTCGCCCGGCAGCTTGCAGCAAATGCCGTGTACCTTCGACGTTGGAATCGTACAAATCCTGAGGATTTTTCGACCACAGCCGGTAGTCGGCGGCGACATGAAAAACAAGCTGACACCCTTGCACCGCTCGCGCTAACGATTCGGGATCGCGGAGGTCGCCGGTCACGCGCTCCACGTCGAGTTCGCGCAACTCACTCGTGGGACGGCACAAAGCGCGCACGCGATGCCCGCGCTCGGTGAGCAGTCGAGCTATGTGCCAGCCAAGAAAGCCGGATGCGCCCGTAACTAGAGTGACGGGCAACTTAAGCCATGGACTCTTCGCGCATTTCCGCCGTGGCCTTCCGGAAAGTAGATAGGGCCAGCAACGGGAAAGTATTGCGGTAGTCGTAGTAAGCAAGATAGAACACCCGCGGAAATCCCGTCCCGGTGCAGTAGTCTTCGTCCCAGTTTCCATCCGGACGCTGGGTGCGAATGAGGTAGTCAACGCCGTTGTATAGACTTTCGCTGCGCAGGTCGCCGCCGGCAATCAGCGCCAGAACAGCCCAGGCAGTTTGCGAAGGAGTGCTGGGATTTTGCACGAATCGATTTTCATCGTAACTTGCGCAACTCTCGCCCCAACCGCCGTCGCGGTTCTGGTAGGCGCGAATGAACTCTATTCCGCGCTGGATGCTCGGCTCATTTTCGTTAAGGCCCGCCGCCCGCAATCCGCGTACCGCCAGAAACGTGCCATAAATGTAGTTCACGCCCCAACGGCCATACCAGCTGCCGTCCTGCTCCTGCGCGTTGATCAGATATTTCACGCCGCGCTGAATAGCGGGATGGCTCGCCGTCAGTCCCGAATGCATAAGCGCTTCCATAACTCGTCCGGTAATGTCGGGGCAGGATGGATCAAGCATCGCATTATGATCGGCGAACGGCACATGGCTCAAAATCTTCCAATTGTTGTCGACATCGAAGGCCGCCCAACCGCCATCTTTGCCCTGCATGGAGAGCAGCCAATTCACTGCCCGCTTCTGGCACGCGCGGTGCTTCGCTTCATCCGACCCGTGCGCCTTTTCAAGTGCCAGCAACACCATCGCGGTATCGTCGACATCCGGATAATATTCGTTGTTAAATTCGAATGCCCAGCCCGAAGGCTCCACATCGGCGCGCTTGACCGACCAATCGCCCTGGCGCCGGACTTCCTTCGAGATCATCCAGTCCGCCGAGCGCCGCAATGCCGCGGCGGGCACATTTCCCGTCTCCGCCAAAGCAAATGCCGCAATCGCGGTATCCCAAATCGGTGAGAAACACGGCTGCATGTAGAAACCGCGCTCGTCATCCACCATCAAATTGTTGAATTGTCTTTCCGCTTCCACGCGCAACGGATGGTCAGCGCCGTAGCCCAAGACATCCAGCGCCATCACAGCGTATTGCATGGAAGGGTAAATAGCGCCTAGCCCATCGGAATGCTTGAAGTGATCGATCATCCACTCCGCGCACTTCTTGATGGCATAGCGGCGGATCACGCCGGGACTGATGCGCTCCCAAAACTTCAGAAAGCGATCGAGACCGAGGAAGCAATTCCGCCACGTGAATAACGATACGTCACTCTCAGGATGCATGGGAGCGCCCTGCAAAAAGAGTTCCTCCAGATTGAATCCCGCCGGAACCGGACGGCCCGGATTAGCCGCATGCACGATGGAAAGCGGGATCACGATGGCGCGCGTCCAGGACGACATCTGGTAGATGAAGTTGAACGGCAGCAGGATAATTTCAGGAGGAACCGACGGGCAGGCATCACGCGGAAATAGTCCAAAGAACCCCAGGTTCATACGGACATAACTGTTTGCGGCCTGCAATCCGCCCAGTTCCAGAATGCGGAGCCGTAAACGCTGCATGCGCGAATCGGAAACCGCCAAACCGGCCACTTTCAGGGCGAAATAGGCTTTGATGGAAGCGTTGATTTCAGACGGGCCGTTCAGGTAGATGTTGAAGCCGCCATCTTCGAGCTGACACTTCAAAATCGCGTCCACCGCACGCTCGATCTTAGGACGGCTAGGCGGATTCCAAACACCATCGACAGGTGGATGAAGCCATAGCTCCATCAAAATATAATCCGACTCCAGCGTCGAATCGGCTCTCAAATCAGCCCACCAAAAACCTTCCTTCATCTGGCGGCTTAGCAATGCGCCGGTCGACTTCCGAATGGCATCTGCCGCCGCGAGATTCAGTGGATCCGATATTTGAAGGCTAGACTGCATCGTTTTTACGGATTAACAGCTAAACCCGCACGCTGTAGAGGCGCGGCGTGAACCCCTCCAAGTCAGACGGCAGAGTAAAGCGCACGTCTTCCTCTTTGATCTCGGCCTCCTCCAGATGCGTGTATCCTCGATCCCGCAAATGAGCGATAAGCTCCTCCACCAGATGCTCAGGGGCCGAAGCTCCGGCCGTGACCGCAACCGTATCCACACCTTCCAGCATCTTCGGCTCGACTTCGCCGCAATCGTCGAGCAAATACGCCGGCACGCCGGCCTTTTCGCAAACCTCGACCAACCGGCGCGAGTTCGAGCTATTCTGCGAACCAACCACCAGCAATGCCTGACACAACGGCGCTACCGCTTTGACGGCCAATTGACGATTTTCGGTTGCGTAACAAATATCCTGGGTTTTCGGACCGGCGATCTTCGGGAAACGCTCCATCAAGCGGGTAACAATCTCTTTGGTCTCGTCCAGCGAAAGCGTAGTTTGCGTCAGATAGACCACGCGCTCGGGATCCGCGATCTGAAGGCGATTTACGTCGTCCACGTCTGAAACCAGAGTGGTCGCCTGGGGCGCCTCCCCGAGGGTTCCAATGACTTCGTCGTGATCGCGATGGCCAATCAGAATAATCCTGTATCCCTGCTTCGCAAATTTGACCGCCTCCAGATGGACCTTGGTCACCAACGGGCAAGTAGCATCAATCACCTGCAATTTGCGGACTTTCGCTTCCTCGCGGACAGCCGGCGAGACGCCGTGCGCGCTGAAAATAACGCGCGCCCCTGCCGGCACTTCATTCAATTCTTCCACGAAAATAGCGCCCGCTCCGCGCAACTCATCCACCACGTGGCGATTATGTACAATCTCTTTTCGAACGTAAATGGGAGCGCCGTAGAGGTCTAACGCAATTTTCACCACGTCGATCGCCCGCACCACTCCCGCGCAAAAACCGCGCGGCTTCAGCAGAATTATCTTTTTCTCACCGCCGCCTACCGCCAAATTACCGGTGGGATTAGCAGTTTCATAGGCAAGACCTGTAGGCATAGGAAACCCTTCAAGTATAACAAGGACTTATGCTTCTGGACAGACTTTTGCCTGTCAAAGGACTTCTCCGAAGCCCAAGCGGACTACAACTGCGTGATAGCAAATGCCGGCATGGGCGCCGGAAAAGCCGAATCTCCTAGAACTTCCCGGATGACCATGTTGGTATCGAAGTACACCTGCCAGTAGTTGGTGTTGTTGCAATACGGCCGGACCGCGAGCACCGGACCCGCCGGCGTGAAGGACAGAATCACAACATCGGGCGCGGGATTAGCGAGCACGTTGGCGATGGTTGCTATACGCTCTTTGAGCGCGACAACGACTTTATGCGGATTCGCATCGCCGGAAATCTGTGCTGCCAACTCGACCCTACGATAAGCATTGGTGGAAAAATTTTGAATGTTGTCGGAGAACAATTTGTTGTTGCCGACAAAAGTGCGGACGTTATCGGGCGTATCGACCGTAGTGACAAACAACCCCACCTCTTCCACCGTGCCCGTAATTCCGCCCGCACTAATAAAATCGCCGACTTTGAACGGCCGTAGGACAACCAGAAAGACACCCGCCGCGAAATTTGCCAGTAAACCGCCCCACGCCGAGCCGATGGCCAAACCAGCGCCTGCGAGCAAAGCCGCAAAACTGGTGGTCTGCACGCCGAAGTAGCCCAGAATGGCGATGACCAGCGTGATATTCAGCACTACGGAAATCGTGTTGCCCAGAAATCGCAACAACGTCGGATCGAACTTTTGCCGTCCCAGCGCCTTCTGGACCAAGCCGACTGCGAAGCTGATCAGCCACCGGCCGACCACATAGAGCACAATGGCGCCCAGCACCTGTAACCCGACTCCAGTTAGCGTGGCTTGGGCGGTAGCGATCATCGCGTTGATATTCATGCGTCTCCTGCTGCTCTGATTGGAACTACTTAGAACTGCGCTCTGAAAGCGTACCAGAGTTCCTAGTCCACCGAAACTAGTTTTTTTCGCGTTTTCTAAGACTTGCATCCTAACCCAGCCCGGCTCATCACAAATGAGAGGATTTTGAATATGGAATATAGACAACTAGGGCATTCCGGCCTTAAAGTTTCCGCGTTGAGCTTCGGCGCCGGCACGTTCGGCGGCGGCAACGAATTCTTCAAGGCCTGGGGTGACACTGGCGTCGAAGGGGCCAAGAAAATCGTCGATCTGAACCTCGAAGCCGGGGTGAACCTCTTCGACACTGCCGACGTTTACTCGAACGGACTTTCGGAAGAAATTCTGGGCAAGGCCATTACCGGCAAACGCGACAAGCTGCTGATCTCAAGCAAGGCGACCTTCCCCATGGGCGACGGGCCAAACCAGTTGGGATCTTCCCGCTACCACTTGATCCGCTCGTGCGAAGCGAGCCTCCGCCGTCTTGGCACTGATTACATCGACATCTATCACATGCATGGATTCGATGCGACCACGCCGATTGATGAAACACTACAGACTCTGGATACGCTAGTGACCAGCGGCAAGATCCGCTACATCGCCTGTTCAAATTTTTCGGGCTGGCATCTCATGAAGTCACTGAGCCTATCAGAGCGATACGGTTGGAGCCGGTACGTGGGGCATCAGGTTTACTATTCGCTGGTGGGCCGCGATTACGAGTGGGAGTTGATGCCGCTTGGTATCGACCAGGAAGTTGGAAGCCTGGTCTGGAGCCCTCTCGGTTGGGGCCGGCTTACCGGCAAGATCCGGCGCGGCCAGCCGCTACCGGAGGTGAGCCGCTTGCACAAGACCAGCGACAAAGGGCCGCAGGTCTCCGACGAATACATCTATCAGGTGGTAGACGCGATTGATGAAGTAGCAAAAGAAACCGGCAAGAGCGTTTCACAAATCGCTCTCAACTGGATTCTGCAAAGACCCACGGTGGCGACGGTCATCATGGGTGCGCGAAATGAAGAGCAACTGAAAGAAAACCTGGGATCGGTGGGTTGGAATTTGACCAAGGGACAGGTGGCGAAACTGGATGCCGCCAGCCAGACTCCCCGGCCTTACCCGTACTGGCATCAAGCACAATTCGAGCAGCGTAATCCGTTGCCCGTATAGGTTAATCGCCCTGGCGGTGCTTCTGCTGCGCCGCCAGGAATAAACCCTGGAATAAATCCACTACCTGCGTGTCCTTTACTGAGAACACCTCAGGGTTAAAAACTAGCAATGGAAACGAATCGGAAGTTAACTGGCAAAATTGTAGTTCGCCCCGGAGTATCAAATGACCTTGATGCGTGTGGCTCGATTTTTTATGAGGCATTTTCAAGCGTAAATGAACAGCACAACTTCCCATCCGAGGTTCCTTCTCCGGAGGACGGGAAGCATCTTCTCGAAGCGCTATTTGCTAGCGGAGTACATTTTTTGGTCGCTGAAATGGACGGTCGCGTTGTTGGCAGCAACTTTATAGACGAACGCTCTCAAATTGCTGGCGTCGGTCCCATCTCCGTCTCACCAGATGTTCAGAGCCGCGGAATGGGACGCGTGCTCATGCAGGCTGCGATAGATAGACCGCGAGATCACAGGCTGGAGGGAATCCGGCTCATGCAAGCTTCCTTCAATACCCGGTCGCTTTCGCTATATGCGAAGTTGGGTTTCGTTGTTCGAGAACCAGTTGCCGTGATGGCAGGCCTCCCCACTACTCACCGCGCTGTTGCTGGCTGCACAGTTCGCCTCGCGGAAACAGCGGATCTCCTGTCAGCAAACGCACTCTGCCGCAAGGTCTACGGTTCCGACCGGTCGTTAGATCTTCAAGCCGCCATAGAACGCGGCGACGGGTTGATGGTGGAGCGGGAAGGGAGACTGACTGGTTATGCGTCAGGATTTGGTTATCTCAGCCACGCCGTGGGCGAATCAACTCTAGACATAGAAGCGTTACTTTGTGCCGCAGAGAGAGTCGACGGCACAGGCATAGTTATTCCGACGCGCAATGGCGAACTGTTTCGCTGGTGTCTGGAGAATGAGATGCGAGTTGTCATTCCGTATACTTCCATGACGATGGGTTCTTACGCACCCCCGCAGGGAGCTTATATCCCCTCAATCATGTTTTGAGCGTGCTGCCGTTCGCCAACACGTGAAACGTTTGTCTTTTGCCGCTTTCGAAAGGCGGATCGCCAGTTCAGGATCCGTGTACGCCTATATCGGGCACATCTTCGGTCCGCGTTGGGGGTTCATCGCCGGCTGGGCGCTTCTCTTGACGTATACCGCGTTCACGGCGGGCGCGACGTGTAGTGAGCCTGGCACGTTACAGAGTCTCCCTAGCCGGCAAGAAGCATCTGTACATCCGCCTCTGTGATGGCGGCCGGAGCTTTGGCAATTCGATACTTGCGAATGCTTTCGGGTTCGATCACGGTAATAACCGTCTGGATGGAACTGCCGGATTGCAGTTCTCTTACGTGCACATGAGCAGTTGCAGGCAGCGATAACTGGCGCTGCACGCGCTCGCATACTTCGCATCGCTCTCTGGACGCCTTGATAATCTCCTGCAACGCTTCGAACATCTGCCCCACGCTCCCATCGACTTACGCCTTTACAGGCTTCCACAATATCGCGATGCTATCCCGGCTCCAATTCGCCTCCCAAAGCAAAACAACCAGTGGACGTAAACGACACACGAGCGGATTCGAATGCTGTATGAGCGGTCCGCCCGGATGAACCAAGCTTCAGGCCGCCAATTTGGGATTCGCGAATAAACAAGCCTTGACGTATTGTGGAATAGGATATCCCAAAAGATGCTGGGGACCTCAAATCTGCGCGACCCGGTGCTGATCAACACTATCGGACACAGCGCCGGCGTGCTGCTCTTCGGCCTGATCATCTTCCTGCTCATTAGCGACTGGCGAGCCCATGGA
>DATHIZ010000656.1:0-4588 GCA_035316385.1 Bryobacteraceae bacterium
TGTATGAATAGATTCGGCGGCTCCAACGGAGAGCGCGACTGCACTTAGAAGCGCAAAGGGCACAACCGCGCCCTGTTTGCGCATGTTCCTCAAGAGGATAAGAGCTTGGCGCATGATCCGATTATTGTAGCTCCTCATCGGGCTTTCATAGCCCCTCACCGGGCTTTCGCCTGTGCTAGCTTACTTGCGATGCCTTTTATTAAAAGCGTTGCATCAGTGGCACGTAGCTAGCACGCTGATGATCTCCTGCAAAGACATAACCAAGAATTTCGGAGAGTTCCACGCGGTTTCACATGCCTCGTTCCTAGTGCCCAGGGGCAGTATCTGCGCGCTCCTCGGGCCCAACGGAGCGGGTAAATCCACCGTGGTAAAGATCCTGACTGGGCTATTGAGGGCAACGAGCGGCTCCGTCGAGATCTGCGGAACACGTTCTGACGATCCGGCACTCAAGCGCATCATCGGCATACTTCCAGAGAGCCTTGCTTTGTTTGACGCGCTCACCGTCGCGGAGCACCTGGATCTCACCGGAGCAGCGTACAAACTGGAACCGGCAGTCATCCGCGAAAGAACCGATCAACTCTTGCGCGTGCTTCGTCTGGAGCACGGGCGTAGCACCTTTATCCACCAATGCTCCTACGGGATGAGGAAGAAGACGGCCCTGGCCATGGCTCTGCTGCCAAATCCTCGCGCCTTGTTCCTGGATGAACCCTTCGAAGGGATTGACCCCGTCACCGCCGAAACCATCCGGATGCAGCTTCGATCGATTGCCCGGCGAGGTATTACCGTCCTCCTAACGTCTCATATTCTTTCGCTGGTCGATCGTGTAGCGGACAAGGTGGTCATGATCAATCGAGGCCGCATTGTTTTCGATGCGAATACGAACGAATTGCCCGATACGCTGGAAAACCTCTATTTCGAAATGGTGGAACGTGCCGAAGGCGAAGAACTAGCGTGGCTAGGACCGGAAGCATCACAGGCATCCTAAAAGCGCTGAGACAGGCGTCCTGGCGAGATTTCCGCTCACTCGGATCCGTTGGAGGGCAGAACTTCTTTCTCTTCCTGCTGCTGGTGGCGTTGCAGCCGGAAAGCGCGCAATTCTTTTTTCTGATCCTGGCGCTGATCCTGCTGTTCCCGCTTTCCGCCGATCCCATGCAGAAGATTCCCGCGGACCGCCGCGCCACCTGGCCGCTGCGTAAATGGGAATGGGGCGCGATCCGGCTCGGGTCTTTGGCGCTGAGTCCGATCAGTTGGGCTGCGGCTCTGCTCATTGGGAGCCGGACAAACTGGAGCGCTGGCGTGCTCTTGCTGGGAAGCGCGATCGTTCTGCAACTGCTTAGCCTTCTCGTCAAGAGCTCTTTGAAAAGGCTGCCCGAAGCCAACTGGTTTTACTGGATTCCAGCTCCTCCCGGAGTGATTGGCTCCCTCATGCGCTTGCAATGGCGGGAGATGCTGCGAACCTTGGATCCTTACGTCGCCCTGCTCCTAGTTATTTGTACCGAGCTATTCAGGCTCTCGGGAAAACCGCTCGAATCCGCCGCACTTAGAATCATGTCTCTCGTGGTAGCGCTGGCTATAAGCACGCAAACGCAAGTCTTATTTGGAATAGATGGCTCCGGGGCCGAGCGCTACCGTCAGCTTCCTATTCGCGGCTGGCAAATTCTCTTAGCGAAGGATCTGGCGTTCTTAGTGCTCCTGGGCTTGCTGGTCTTGCCTCTCGATCTCGTAAGTGGATTGACAGCGGGCGTTGTGGCTCTGGCCATAGGCCACCATCGTTCCGTCATGAACGTAACGCCGCAAGCGCAATGGAGATTTACTTCGGGAGTATTATTTCCAGACGGCGTAATTCAAAGCGTGCTCCTCTTTGCCGCCGGAAACGTAGTCAGAGAACAAGGGCTCTGGCTGGCTGCCCTTTGCGTCTTTGCCTGGCTTGCTTCGCTGCTGTTCTATGGATGGCAGTGGGATCGCAATAGATTCGCGAGGAGTTAGTGCCCCGTCAACCCGCGAACGGTGACACGCCTTCTTTACCGAACCAATCGTAACTGGCTTTCTGTCCGGCCAAATTCCACCGCTGTGGTTCACTATTGTCCAGCCAATCCAATGGTTCGCCCACGCTCCTCGCCACGGCCGCAATGTGAAAGGCCCGCCGCAACGCCTCGCGCTGCTCCGCTCCCACCGCGTCCGGTGCGGCCGAAACAAACAACGCGGTCCCGCTGCGCGCCAGCAAGTCGAGCCACTGCCGGTTCAAAGCCCACGGCACCTCGCGCGTCAGCCCAACGCAATCGGCATCCAGCGCAAAAAACGCATTATGCTGTGCGCCTCGAAATGCCAGCGTATTCACGCCCATCTTGCGCGTCCGGTTCCAATCCCGGCCGCTTGTATCGTCCCCGGTTCGCTGCAATTCGAAAAGTCCCGCCGCCAAGTGGCCCACCGTGTTGCAGCCCAGCAGCAGCGCCTCACCGGCCGCCTCGCGCAGCACGCCGTAAAACTGCCGGATCACCTCCGCGTTGGTTCGTCCCCGGTCAGCAAAACTCCAGTTCTCATCGGTGATTTGCGCGCCCATGGCAAAACCCCAGCGGCCCAGCAAATCGTAAGTGGAGAAGTCATGCTTAATCAGTCCATAGCCCCAACCCGCCACGGTGCGAATATCCTGCTGTATCCTCTCGGCAACCTCCGGGATCGTCGGATCCAGGGTGTAAGCCTGCTCTTTCGCATACGCGTGCGCGGCGTTGGGAGACTGCAGCCGCCACCCTTTCGCTGCTTCGTCTTTCAGCAACAACGGCCGCACCCAAATACCCGGCTGCACGCCGATGCGGCGCATATCCCGCGCCAGTTGTGGCATATCCGGGAAGCTCGCATTCCCGCGCGACCATGGTCCCGCCAACCGGTTCGGCTCCCACCCATCGTCAATCAGCATGAATGGCTTGTTTTCGAGACCCGTCGCAAGTCCAGCAATGCGCTCCGAATCGTGTCGAATATCGTCCGCGGAACTTTTGCCGTAAGCGTAATACCAGTTGTTGCCCCCATACACAGGCGCGCGGGGCAGACGCGGTTTCGCGCATAATTGCCGGCAGAAACTCGCTGCCGCGACAAACGGAGTAAGGTCCTTGTATGACTCCGTGACAATGGTCGCAGCCGCCAGTTCCCGCTTCTGTAACATCACGCCGCGTCCGCCGTTGCGAACATCCAGCCATAGTGAGACGCCGCTTGGGTCCACTTGCCAAAAACACAACGCCGCTGGAGCCGTCTTTACTCCGCATGCATGGGTCGCGGTGCCATCCGTTGCCAGAAAATACCAAGGCAAAATTCGCTCGGGCTCCATGTACCGCCAAGCCAAGTCCCCATACGACCGCTCCCAGTGATCGCCGGTATAACGCAGATTGGCTGCGGGCGTCAATTGCCAGCGTAAGCGAATCCGCAGCAGCGCGCCTAGCGGCGATTGGACCGTAATACCTGGGTGCGTCCCCACTTCTACGCCGCCCTGTCCTCGCCAAGCAGAACCAGTGCGAGTCAGCGGAAGCGCGCCGCTCTCCGTGAAAGCCACAACGGAATCGGGCCTTCCACCCACCGCCGCAAAAGGATTCCTTTCGCCCGCGGCCGCATGTACGGCACCCGGCAGAACCAAGACAGCGGAAGAATTCAAAAGCACATCGCGGCGGGTAAATGAGGAGCGCAAAGCCATCTCTCTATAATCAATCGCCGCCTTCGGCAGCTATAACCGCCGCCTTCGGCAGCTATAACCGCCGCCTTCGGCGAAATCTATAGGCGACCATTCTAGTCCCTTATCTTTCAATCACTTAGCGGTGTTTTCTTCCTTGACACCGACGCTATTTGAGTGCATGATGCAGGTAGGAGAGCTAATTTATGGTCAGCGTTCATGAAGGTCAATGCGGCATTTGTACTCACTTCGGTGAAGGTCATGCCGACAAGATCCTGGCTCAGATCCGCGCCACAAAAGAAGCGGCGGAAACCTTTGTCGATGACTGTGGCCACCCTAAGTTGGTGCCGCTTCACCTCAAAGTGACAGCCGTCAGCGGTTGCGACGGCTTCGAGCCGGTAACCCATTAATCACACAAAGAAAAACGCAAGTCTTTTAAAAGGGCAAAACAACACATCCGTTGTTTTGCCCTTTTCGTTTCCGTTGCATTATAGTGACGACACGGAGCTTCTTGTTAAAAGCTTCTCTGGAGGTGAGTACTTTGTCTGTACTGATCCGTCACGCGCAACGGCCATCCGCCGGTCTTCACGCTGCCTTTCTGCTTTTCTGCGTTCTGGCAGCGGGCTCCCTGTTGTTCGCTCAGACGCAAGGCGCAATCACCGGAACCGTTTCCGATTCCTCGGGAGCGGCGGTTGCCGGCGCCTCCGTCAAAGTCACCAACCCTGCGACCAACGCCACTCGCACGGCCACCACCAATGACGTTGGTATCTACAGCTTCCCTGAATTATCCCCAGGCGTCTACCAGTTGCGCGTCGAACTTAAAGGCTTTCGCTCGGCGGTTCACGACAACATAGAACTACAGGTGCAGCAGACCGTGCGCATCGATGTAGCTTTGCAGCCCGGCGACATCACGCAGACCATTGAGGTCAGCGC
>DATHIZ010000657.1:0-8895 GCA_035316385.1 Bryobacteraceae bacterium
AGACAATATTTTGATGCCCAGTGATGTCGTACGTAAGACCAAAGCGGGGAGCGGGTATGATTCCAGGGCTATCGAACAAATACTTACCCAAACCCTGTCCCGCTTGGACAAGTCCATTGGTCAAATTGCCAGTTCCCGGAACAATAGTGCCGATATTCACGGACGACACCAGCGCCCCAGTAACCGAATTCACTCCTACTCGCTGTCCCGCTGTATTGAGTGTGGGTTGATAGCGTAGGAGACCGCCGCAGTGACATGGCTTGTCGGAAAACCCTGCCTAACAGGCAAGGCGTGGATCGGTGGGCTGAATGCCAACAACCCGACTTTCAGTTTCCTGTTTGCCGACCGTCCGGACACAATTCGGTAAACGTTTCGAAGTTAAACGCGATTGATGTTGGATTGCGCTCTTTCACACCTACGAATGTACGAGACCTCGCGGATCTTTCGTGCCATTTGCGCATTCTCGCGACCCACTTCATTCATGCGCGTTGCGGCTGACGTGCTTGCTGGGCGACGGCAACTGTTGGTAAGAAAGCTACAGTGGAAGTACCCAAAGAACACGACGACCATACGCCGCAAGCGCGTCACCGAACCTCCACGACAACCTTCCCGAATGGGCCACGGTCCAAATGGTCGAAAGCATCGGCAGCCGCACCGAAGTCATACGCGGCATCGATGAACGGGCTGAATTCGATGCTGTTTAAGAAATCCCATGATCACGGACAATTAAAAATCCCGAAGGCGGGCAAGGCAAAAGCGATACAAGTCGGAGACGATTTGTATGGTGAGCGATCAGCAGGTAAAGCGACTTTGGCGGCTGTCAAGGCAAAAGTGGGCGTTGGCGATTGCGGCGGCGAAAGCGGGTATGGACCCGAAGACAGCACGCAAGTACCTGCGGGATCAGTGCCTGCCAAGCGAGATGCGAGAAAAGCATATGTGGCGAACGCGACCCGATCCGTTGGCAGATAGCTGGGACGAGATTCGGCAGTTGCTCGCCGTCGAGCCGGGGTTACAAGCGAAAACGATTTGCGAGCATCTGCAACAGGCATACCCGGGCCGATTCAGTGATGGCCAGGTGCGAACCTTGCGGCGCCGGATTAGTTACTGGCGAGCGACGGAAGGGCCGCCCCGAGAGGTGTTCTTTGCGCAAAAGCATCGGCCGGGCGAACTGGACGTTCTTGTATGCCTCGCCCGTGCAGACGATGCCGCCGTGGGACCAGCCAGGATTCCCGCTCCACTTCCACTCTTCGAGAATCTCGGGGTCTGCCTTGTGGATGATCTCGCGCACTTTCGCGAGCGTCTTCCCGCGCCAGTCCCCAAGTTCCTTGATTTTCTCGTCGATGAATGCCGAGGCAGATTCCACCGGGATGTGCCCTTTCATGTACAGCTCCAAACTCTCGCGCATATTCTAGCTGCGAATGTTGAAATGCATGACTACCGCAAATTCCCAAATTGGTTTACGACCAACTTCCAGATTGGCGATTTGTCAAAAATATTAGTCCAGCTCGGCCAGTCTGGCCCCGACCAAATCCCTCACTAATTCTCTATCGATTTTCCAATCGATCGGGATCTGGTAGAGTCCAGCGAGGCTAAGTATTCCTCAACCGAATTGAATCTTGGGATCTTTTAGTCGTTTGGGGCATTCGCAGAATGTGTAGTTACGCTGTGGTCTTCGACTTATCCCATCTAAGCATCGCCTAACCGCCGGCGGGTTGCGGTCAGGGGTTCGGTCAGGCGCTCGCCGGCACGGCCTGCCGGCGGCGCCACAACAAGTACGATAACCCCCAGAGCACGCCGGTGGCCGCCGCCCAGCCCCATTTCTCCGGGCCATCGCCTACCGCGAGGTGGGCGATGAGCGCCGAGGCAAGGACGATGGCGAAGCCGGCGTAGGCCCACTCCTTGAGCCGCGCCGGCGCCGGCGCAAGCAACAGCACCACGCCGAGGAGCTTCGCCCACGCGAGCTCCACCCGGAAGTAGGCGGGGAAGCCGAGCTGGGTGAACGCCTCTGCCACCTGCGGCACGCGCAGTTGCGCATAGGCGGTGAAGCTCATCTGCAGGCAGAGGAGCGCGGTGACGATCCAATAGACGATGGTCTTAACTTTGAGGGTGGTCTTGGCGGCGACCAGGGCCGGCTTCTGCACGGTCGATTCCATGGGATTTTTCCTCCTACGCTTCAACTCTTCGGGGCGTTGGGCGGCCAACCGGGGGTGTCAACGCCGAACTGCTTGGCGTACTCCGTGTTCAATCGCTGCCAGCCGCCGAACTTCGTGGCCTCGGCGCCGACGATGCGGCCGATCGGAGTCCCGCCGAGAAGGCTATCTAGAACATCGAAAGCAATGTGCCAGCCCGCGGCGCCCCACGAGATGAAGCGGCGATCGATGTTGTGCCAGAGTGTGAGGCGCGTGCCGCCGCCGAGCGGCTCGAGCTCCCACCGCATATCGTTGTACTCAAGCACCTTAGGAGCGTCAGCTCGCGTCACCTTTGTTTCCAAAGCCTGCGGCGTTCCGGCCCAGGTGAGATTCACCGTTCCAACCGTACCCAGGCTCCCATCGACCTCAAAGGGAGCCCACTCGCGCAGATGCGCCGGTTCGGTAAGCGCCTGCCAGACTTTTTCCGGCGAGTGGCGCAGTTCTCTGACGAGAATGAGCGTCCACTTCTCTCCGTCCTTTCGTACCTGCGCCCCGCTGGCCGGACCCGGTGTGTACTGCTCGCGATCGGTCATCTTCTTCGCCTTGTCTTCCTTTTCGTTGGCGTTGATTGATCTTCTTTGGTGTGATCCATGTGGTCGAGGTGGCGTTCGAGAGCATCTACGTGAGCGGACCAGAACCGGCGGAACGGAGCCAGCCAGGCATCGATTTCCTGAAGTGGTTCAGGTTTCAGCCGGTAGAGACGGCGCTGTGCGTCCACCGTGGATTCCACGAAACCGGCCTCGCGCAGCACTCGCAGGTGCTTTGACACGGTCGGCTGCGGCATACGAAGCTGGCGCTCGATCTCTCCCACCGACTGTTGTGCCGAGACCAGAAGGCTCAGTATCGCGCGGCGGTTCGGCTCCGCAATGATGTCGAACACAGATTCCACTCTCTTGATATACTCCATAGAGCATATACTTGTCAAGGTATATAAAGGACTGCGCCCAGGCTTTCCATTAACACCTCAACTGAAAAATGAAACTGTTCCAAAGTCCAAACTGTTGACTCCGAGCCGGAAGCGTTAGCGACCACGATATTCCATTACTCACGAACGCCCTAAGTAAACGGCATTGCGCCTAAGCCGGATAGCGCGCGGAGGTGGCTTGCCTGAATAAACGGACGTCGAGCAAATCATAGAACTAAATCTGCCGGAAATCCGGGTGTTCCGGATGAAGAAGAATATTCTTCTCTCCGAGCACGACCGACGGCACGAAGAGGATGGCCGAACTCTGCCGGGCCACCCAATCGTCACCGATCTGACGGGTAAGTGTCTGCTCGGCAACCAATAGCGTTTTCCAACTCGAGGGGAGTCTCAACTCGCCCGGAATATCAGCTTGACCAGGAACGTACCGATCGGGAAGGATGTCCGTCAGATGGGCCAGAACTTCCAAGACGCACAGCCACCGATTCTCGCTCCTGTAAATCACGCGAGTGCCTTTCAAGTTCCAACGTCCACCCGCGCGCCGGGCGCCTTCACCGTCATAGCTGGAATAGAGAGACCGGTTCAACCGGTAAGCGCGCATCAGCCGAGTACGCCGTGTTCGATCCGGGTTTAGAATGTCTTGCACCTCTTGATAGCGAGTCGCTGGAATACTCGCCATAGTGAAGGTCCGCCTTCTCTCCACTATTTGCCTGGCCAGTGGCTCAGCCGCCGTCCCAAAATAGTCCGTTTCGCAAAATACGCCCCTTCTTCGCCCCTGGCTTCGTTCCGCAAAATCCCCATCTCCACACGCCCGCTTCCCACAACCGAACACCTTTTCGCAAACCCCGCCGCTGATCCCGATAATAAAATCAATACTTTACCGAAAACCGGCCAATGGTAACCAAACTGCACTACCTAAAATCAGAATCGACATGGACGTACCCCGCGGAAAAGAAGTCGCTCGCAAGCGCCTCATCAAACGAATTGCAATTATTTCTATCGCCGTGCTCGCAATTGGCGGCACCACTATCGCTCTCGCGCGTCTAAAACCAGCAGCGCCTTCAGTCGATATGAGTGGTCAATGGCCAGGTTCGGTGAAACGCGGTCCCATGGAAATCAACGTCCGTGGCCTGGGCCGCCTCACGCCGGAAGAGATCCACTGGATCGCCGCCGCCCAGGATTCGCGCGTTTCCCAGATTGTCCGCCGCGCCGGCATCGATCCCATCAAGGCCAATGACGTGATCCTCGCCCTCAGTGATCCCGATCTCGAACTCGAGGCCGCAAAGGCCGAATGGCAGGTGAAGCAGGAGGAAGCCAATCTGGCGAACCTGAAGGTGAAGCTCGAATCCGACAAACTGGACCAGCGCGGAACCATGGCCACTCTCGAATCGCAATATACGCAAGCCAAACTCACTGCTGATCGCGATCTCGAACTCACCCGACTGAATCTCAAGAGTGACCTCGAATCCAAATTGTCCGTCGATTCAGCCAATCAATTCCGCAACCGCGTCGCCCTGCAAAAACAGCGTCTCGACATAGCCGATGACGCCGTTAAGGCGCAGATCGAGTCGCAAAACGTCATTCTGCAGACCGCGCGCGCCGCCTACGATTTGAAAAAGAGACAGGTCGACCAGTTGACTATCCGTTCCGGTATCGACGGCGTCCTGCAGGAAGTAGACGTCGAAGTGGGCCAGCGCGTCCCCGCCGGCACCATTCTCGCCAAAGTGGCGGATCCAAATAAGTTAAAAGCCGTCTTGCAGATTGCTGAGACGCAGATGAAGGGCATTCGCGTGGGGCTGGATGCCAGCGTGGATACCCGCAACGGAGTAATCCCGGGCCGCGTCATCCGCATCGATCCAGCCGCGCTCAACGGCACTGTGGGCGTCGATGTGGCCCTCCTCGGGGCCCTTCCTCCCAGCGCGCGGCGGCCCGAGCTCAGCGTCGATGGAATCGTCAAAATTGAGAGCTTGGCCGACGTGGTCTACATGGACCGCCCTGTTTCCGGCGAGCAGGACACCACCATCGGTATTTTCAAAATTGACCCGGACGGCAGGGGGGCTCAGCGCGCCAACGTGAAGCTCGGCCTCGCCTCAACCAACACAATTCAGGTTCTCGACGGTTTGAAGGTCGGCGACAAAGTAATCTTGTCCGACATGTCTCAGTACGATTCGTACCAGCGAATTCGGTTGAACTAGCAGCCAGCACAATGCGTAAGGACATCCAAGGAGCTTTATAACAAACATGAGCACATCTGAGCCGTTAATCCATCTCGATGGCGTTACCAAGGTATTCGTGACCGATGAGGTCGAAACGCACGCCCTGGCTGGCATCCACATTGACCTGCAGCGGGGCGAATATGTCTCCATCTCGGGTCCGTCCGGCTGTGGAAAGTCAACTCTTTTGGCCATCCTGGGCCTGCTCGATTCGCCCAGTTCCGGTACCTATATCTTGAATAGCAAGCCGGTTCAGAGTCTCAAATTGTCCGAACGCGCGCGCATCCGCAACCGCGAAATCGGGTTCATTTTCCAGGCGTTCAACCTCATTGGCGATCTGAACGTCTATGAAAACGTTGAGTTGCCGCTCACCTATCGCGGCATGGGATCGGCCGATCGCAAGAAGAAAGTGCACGAAGCCCTGGAGCGCGTCGGCATGTCGCACCGCATTAAGCACTATCCTTCCCAGCTCTCGGGCGGTCAGCAGCAACGTGTTGCCGTAGCCCGCGCGCTGGCCGGTGACCCCTCCATTCTGCTCGCCGACGAGCCGACTGGAAACCTCGATTCTCAGAATGGCGAGCAGGTCATGGATCTGCTTCGTGAACTACATCGTGGCGGCGCAACTATTTGCATGGTGACGCACGATCCACGCTATGCCCGTTATGCGGACCGCTCGATTCACCTTTTCGACGGCCGCGTGGTCGAAGAAAACATGGAAGTGCCCGCTGGGGTTTAACAATAACAGGTGGCCGCCACCTATGCTTTGCAAACCCTTGCCGATTTGTAAATACATTTATGATCTGCAAACACGTAGACCTGATTGCCATTGGCTTTTTACTGCTCGCCATGGCAGTCTTTACTCACGCGCGCCGGGTCGTGGTAGTTTCGCCGTTCGGCCCTCCGCGCATCATCATATTTCCGCCGCAACATCCCGGACACGTCTTTCCAGCCCCGAAAATGCCACTCTTCTCGTTTCATCGCGGCTAAGCTAAACGAAGTGATCTCATTACGTAATGTAGAGAAATTTTTTGACCATGGTCCCAGCAAGACCTTTGTTCTTCGGCGCATCAACGTCGACATTAAAGAGGGCGACTTCATCTCGATTATGGGCCCTTCCGGGGCCGGAAAGTCCACCCTGCTTCACCTCCTCGGCATGCATGATACCGCCTGGACAGGCGAGTACTACTTGCTTGACCACGCCATTCACAAGCTGAACAAGAAGGACCGCTCTGAAATTTACAAGAAGTACATCGGGTTCGTCTTTCAGAGCTACCACCTGCTCGATTCGCTGACGGTATACGAAAACCTCGATATTCCGCTTTCCTACCGCAATATCAAGAAATCGGATCGCCAGAGCATCGTCTGCGATGCGCTTGACCGCTTCAGCATGGTAGCCAAGAAAGACCTCTATCCCAACCAGCTCTCGGGCGGGCAGCAGCAGTTGGTCGCCATCGCGCGCGCCATGATCGCCAATCCCAAAATCATTCTGGCTGACGAGCCTACCGGAAATCTGCATTCCAATCAGGGGCGGGAGATCATGGAGATGTTCAAGAAGTTGAACAACGAAGGCGCCACCATCGTTCAAGTTACCCACAACGAGAGGAATGCCGAATACGGTAACCGCGTGATTCAAATTGAAGACGGCTGGATCACTCCAACCACTTAGAGCAGAATGAAAATTGTCCCGTCGCAAATGCGCATCCTGATCGCCGATGATCAGGAAGATGTGCTCGAAGCTTTACGCTTGCTGCTGAAACGCGAAGGCTACAAAATTGAGTCCGCCGAGTCTCCTCGCGAAGCGTTGCAAGCCATCGAAAATCGGGATTATGATGTGGCGCTCATTGACCTGAACTATACGCGCGACACCACTTCCGGGCAGGAAGGTCTCGAACTGCTGGCTAAGATTCAGGGCGTGGATCCCATGCTTCCGGTCGTGGTGATGACCGCTTGGGGCAGCGTCGATTTAGCGGTCGAAGCCATGCGCCGCGGCGCGCGCGATTTCGTCCAGAAGCCTTGGGAGAACGAGCGTCTTTCGTCCATCGTCCGTACTCAGCTCGAACTCAGTGCGGCCATCCGCCGCGGCCACCGCTTGGAAGCGGAAAATCAACTCTTGCGCGGCGACAATCTGCCGCCCATGATCACTGAATCGGCGAACATGCTGCCCGTGCTCGACCTGATTTCACGGGTCGGCCCGTCGGATGCCAACGTGTTGATCACGGGCGAGCCCGGGGTAGGGAAGGAGGTTGTAGCCCGCATGCTGCACGCCATCTCCGGCCGTTCCGCCAAGCCCATGGTGACTGTCAACGCCGGCGGTTTGGCCGAGGGTGTCTTTGAAAGCGAACTGTTCGGCCATGTGAAGGGTGCATTTACCGACGCGAAGATGGATCGTGTCGGCCGCTTCGAACTGGCTGATACCGGAACGTTGTTTTTGGACGAAATTGCCAACGTTCCCATGAATCTCCAGGCCAAACTGCTGCGCGTCCTGGAGATCGGCGAAATGGAGCGCGTCGGTTCATCGAAGACAAAGCAGGTGGATGTCCGCGTGATTTCCGCCACCAATGCCAACTTGACCGCCGAAGTAGAAAACGGGCGCTTCCGCCAGGACCTGTTGTTCCGCCTGAACACGATTGAGATCCACATTCCGCCGCTGCGCGAACGCCGCGAAGATATTGCCCCCCTTGCCAACCATTTTCTGGGGATGCACGCCCGACGCTATCGAAAGTCGATTACCGGTTTTGACCATAACGCCGTCGAGGCTATGTACGATCATCCTTGGCAGGGAAATGTCCGCGAACTGAACCATGTGGTGGAGCGCGCCATCCTGATGGCGCAAACTAACTGCATTAAAGCGGGCGACCTGGCTCTCCGGGTCGGCGTCGCCGGTTCGCCTCGCATGGAGGATATGAGCTTGGAAGACGTGGAAGGATTCTTGATCAAGAAGGCACTCGCGCGCAACGGTGGAAATGTCAGCCAGGCCGCCAGCGCGTTGGGCCTGAGCCGCAGCGCTCTCTACCGCCGCCTGCAGCGCTTCGGCCTCTAACATGCGAAACCCTGAATCCGAGCCGGAAGCGTAAGCGCCCGAACGTGTCCTTCAGAGTTAGTCATGATACCCGCGTGCTTCTGCTGGCCTTGGCCGGTGGCTTGCCCGGTGTCATCGGCTGCGCGGTTTTGCTGGCCGTGGGCGGCTATTCCGCCAGGCTGCAATGGACCATCGACTGCGTAGTCGTCTTCTGCTGGCTGAGCTTCTGTTTCGCCGCCCGCGGGCGCGTAGCCGGTCCGCTCCGCACCTTGGCAAATCTGCTCGAAGCCCTGCGGGAAGGGGATTACTCTATCCGCGCGCGGGTCGGCGATCCCAGGGAGCCTATGGGAGAAGTCATGCAACAGGTGAACGCCATGGCCGCCACTTTGCGCGATCAACGCCTGGGGGCTTTGGAAGCCACGGCGCTCTTACGAAAAGTGATGGAAGAAATCGAAGTAGCCGCCTTCGCGTTTGATCCGCGCCAGTCGCTCCGGCTCATCAACCGCGCCGGCGAAAGACTCTTGGCTCAACCTGCCGAGCGTCTGCTGGCTC
>DATHIZ010000658.1:0-12849 GCA_035316385.1 Bryobacteraceae bacterium
CTGGCTGGGCCGCATCACGGAAGACAAGACGATTCCGCAGCTTGAGAAGTTCGTGGCAGCCGGCGGCTCGGTGGTGACAATCGGCTCTTCCACAAGCATGGCCGAGTTACTGGGCGTACCGGTGGACAACTACCTCACGCAGATGGGCAACGACGGTAAGCCGCAACCTCTGCCGCGCTCGAAATACTACATTCCGGGCTCGCTGCTGACGGCGCATTTCAACCAGAACGATCCATTGGCATACGGCATGCCGGAGACTGCGGATGTCTTCTTTGACAACAGCCCGGTCTTCAAGCTACAACCGGACGCAGCCTTGAAACACACCTCATCCGTAGCCTGGTTCTCCGGGCCGAAACCGTTGCACAGCGGTTGGGCATGGGGCCAGCAGTATCTGGATGGTGGAACGGCGGTGGCCGAAGCATCCGTGGGCGAGGGCAAGGTATTTTTACTTGGTCCGGAAGTCACGTTCCGCGCTCAGCCGCACGGCACGTTCAAGCTGCTATTTAATAGCCTGTATTACGGCAGCGCGCAAGCCTCCAACCTGCAATAACGACCGTCAGTTAGTGGGTCATGGCGTAGACAATGTAGTTTACGCCTATCCGAACACCCAGGGCCGAGTATTGTTCCGGATAATCCGGCGTATCGGCCCATTCCCACGAATCACCGATATCGGAGTTGAAGGAAATGGCTACCATCACGCGGTGTTTGTCGTCATAGATCCCGCGCCAGCGGGCGACATAACCATCCAGCTTGTGGCCGGTTGCCAAATGTTCCCTTCCGACGATCTGGTAGCGCTGGTCGAGATCGTAGACAGTGTGGAAAATCGGGTCGTTGTCGGGAATATCCACAATGGGCCGGTCCGGGAATACGCGCTGCATGCTTTCTTGAAACACCTGCCACTCGACGGTGCCGTGAAGATCGTCGGCCATGAAGAAGCCGCCGCGCAGCAGATAATCGCGCAGCTTCCGCGCCTGGTCATCGGTAATGCCCCATTCCCCTACCTGTACGGCGTAAAGCCATGGCCAGTTATATACTTCGGGACCGTCGTCCAGGTTGACCGGTTGCTCGACGGAGCGGACATGGATCCGGGTCAAGCGGCGGAGTGCCAGCGAAAAATGGCGGTCAGCGGGCGGGCCGTCCTGCGTCCAAAGCGCGCTGCCTCGGTGCCAGTCGTCTTCGCGGCCCGCGTAGCCGTCGTTCCAGCCGCCCGGAAACATCATGCGGGCAAAGGCAAACTCGGTTTTCTCCTGATAATCGGGAGGCAGGTTAAGCGCGCCTTCCGCGTGTTCAATACCGGGGAGGTTGCGGAAGGGCAGCGGCAGCGTGTGATCCACGGCATAGGCGGTGCCCAAAGAAATGACCGCGCACGAGAGGACCAACAGAGCCGGGCGAGAATTCATGAGCGCTGCCTCGCTCCGAGGATAGCGTACTCTGGAACGCGGTCGGGCAATTCCGATACAGACAGAAGGACGGGCGATCAGCTTGCGGAGCACTCAGAGGTGCAGGACGGGCGCGTCAGAAATGCCAGAAGTTCTTCTTAGCCTTTTGACAAGGGACAAGGGCTCCAAGGCATATCTAATCATGCAGTCACGGCTTTTGTCGTTTTGGGAAATTTCCACGTTCATTAGCTAGAGCTAGTCATTCCAAATACATACAGCTGCAGAAAAGCTCTCGGCTCTCCGGGGAATACAACTGCTCTATTGTTGGCGTGTATAGTTTCGTGTATAGTCTAGACTGTGAAGAGAAGCTTATTAGCTCTACGATTAGGCCAATCACCTCTCGTTTATGTGGTGATTCAGGTACGCATAGCAGCAGTGTTGTCGTTGGAGCCCTATATTGCGCAAATCCAAGAGAAATTAAGGCGTTCTGGCTTTCCAAAATTCTCACAAAACACGATTAATGAGTTGCGGTTTGAGCTCACGCAGATCAAGACAACCGCAATGCAACGATACGAGTTCCAGGCACGGGACGGCCAGTCGGGAATCGTCCTTACCGCTAATACATTGGCTTTTCACACCACCAAGTACGAGCACTTTGAAGATTTCATAGAGAAGTTCGAACGAGCAGTCGAGCTTATAAATTCCATCTTGAACATTGAATTTGTTGAAAGGGTTGGCTTGAGGTACATCGACCTCGTACGAGTTCGGGACGGGGAAACTGTGGACCAGTACATCACAAGGGACATCTTGGGACCTGCGCCAGGCAAACTCGGAATGATCGATTCGCTGTCGCACTTCCAGATGAACGGTCGAACGGAAGTGGGCATCCTATTATTTAAATTGTGGCAATTCAATAATGGTTCATTTTTGCCGCCGGATCTTGTACCCAACACGCTCAACCATAACTTGAAATTAGCGCGCAACGAAAAGGTTTCCATCTTGGACCTCGACCATTATTTGGAAGAGCAACTTGATTTTGATATCGTCAAAATCAGCAATGCAGCGTGGGCGTTGCATGACAATTTAGATCTCACCTTTCGAGAAGTGGTCACCGAATATGCGCTCGCACAATGGAAGGACCAGCCAGTTGAGGAGCAATCGAAATGACAACCACCTCCGCGCCTACGACCATCCTGGAGTTTGAGGGTTTCACGGCTAATCCCCAGCTCATGACTTCAATCAACAAAGGTGAGTTCAATGTCTGGGCTTCTGCGTTGCTAGGCGTTGGGGTAATGATGCTTGGAACGGGATCTATCGCTCCCCACATCATCGGCACTTCGACTTCGAGCGTCCCTGCGATTGTTATCCGAAAGCCCGTAGACATACCAAAACCCCAGCTAGAACTGGTGAGCGTCGATGAACAGCTCATTGCCATTCGAAGCTACCTAAGCATGAACACTAAAGAGCTGGCTACCGCGCTGCGCGTCGGGAGAGCAACAGTGTATGCATGGGAGAGGGGAGCCAAACTGAACATAGAAAACCAAACGCGGCTGCAACAGCTCTTCATGCTGGCTCGGCGCTGGAGAAGTATGTGTTCGGAGCCCTTAAGTGAGCTAGTTCGCAAGCCTCTCAATGAGGACGGTTTGACCGTCGTG
The DNA here is from genome assembly GCA_035316385.1 of Bryobacteraceae bacterium. Classification (GTDB taxonomy): domain Bacteria; phylum Acidobacteriota; class Terriglobia; order Bryobacterales; family Bryobacteraceae; genus Bog-105. The sequence continues at coordinate 3,035 of DATHIZ010000658.1, forward strand.
GAATTGTTGTCGAGGGAATTTCCCAATGACGAAGACATTTCAAATGCTTTCGATCTAGCCAAAACTTTCCTTACTGAAAACCAGACGCTCTCAATAAGAGAACGGAAGAGACAGCTTGGATTTGCACCTCGGCCGACGCGCGGGCGTGCCATGGCCCTTGACCAACTTTAGCTTAGGAGAGTACCCGGTACTTGCCGCAACCTGGAGAAGATATAGCAGAATTGCCAGATCGAGGCTGGCGACAGGGCACCCTGATCCCGTTGGAGTTGTTGCTTGCTGGAACCACATTCCCCCATAGATCTCCGCTACGCGGGGACGAATTGGCAATTCTAATCAGTCACGATTGCGACATTGCGCACAAATGGTATTCTGCTGAACCATTTATCGAGTTCCTCATCGCAAGGCCTATTTCTGAAGATAAAGATCAGGGACAATTGACGGGGAAGCATCCCCGCCTCTTTCAACTGGAGTATCCACACGATCCTCGACACAAACTGTTTGGAGTAGACATAAACGACAAGCACAGAGTTTTTCGACAACTTTTAGTAGGAAAACAGCCGGTCGGGGCTCTTGACCCCGATGTGGTTCGACTCGTCACTAGTTGGGTTGCAAAACGCTACACACGGCCTGCATTACCCGACGAATTCAACGAAAGATGCCGACCAGCACGAGACAAAATTGCCAACCTCCTAAAGAAAAAGGGGCAGCTTATTACGAATCTGCTCCTCGCCCTAGAACCGGAAGACGAAGAATTAGAAGAGGGCGAGAACTATACCTTGATGCTGGTCGCCTGTTGCACCCGAGAAACATGGGAACACACAAGCAAGAACATAGAGGCGATTGCTCTCGTAAGCTCCATCAGCGATCATCTCCGGAATTGTAAGGGCATCGACGTCCGGGAGCCCTTACTTCGTTCCGAGCATCAGATGACGCTTGAAGATGTTCGTGAGCTAATTCGGTGGGACTATGACTATCTCAGTTATCGTAGCGGGGATCTGGAGCATCCAATCGATCTAACTAAGTAGCATCCGCCGACGCACTGGTCGGGAACGCGCTCTTGCCGGGTGGGCATGCTGCGCGTCCCTAGAGTGCAGTAGCGCCCTAATACCCAGGCAGGATGCTGACCTCGATTTGCGACGCTTCCGAAGCAGAGTGATACACCCTTTCGGTGGCTTTTTGAAAGTCGCTGGTCTTGGCGTTGTAGATATCGACGAACTTCTGGGGGTTGCGGTCGACCAGCGGGAACCAGGTGCTTTGAATCTGCACCATAATGCGGTGGCCGCGGCGGAAGCAGTGGTTGATATCGGGCATGGCGTAGTCGATCTTTGCGAGTTTGTTAGGCGTAAACGCTTCCGGCTTATCGAAGCCGTTGCGAAAACGTCCGCGGAACACTTCGCCGCGGATGAGTTGTTCGAAGCCGCCCATGTGGACGCCGACCGGATTTGGATCAGGATCGGGATAATCGGCAGGGTAGACGTCGATCAGCTTGACCACAAAATCGGAATCGGTGCCGCTGGTGGAAATTTCCAGCTTCGGATGAAGAGCGCCGGCAAAGGTAACGTCGTCCGTTAACGGATCCGTCACGTAGGAAAGAACATCAGTGCGGCTTTCGGCGAAACGCTGATCTTCGGTCATATGTTCACGGGTCATGCCGGCTGCCTGCTCACTGATGTAGGGGACGGGTTTGGCTGGATCACTGACATATTCGTCATAAGCCGAACCTTCGTCCTTGGTGGGAGCAACAAACGAGAGCTTGCCGTTGGCGTGGAGATACAGCGTCTTCGCGGCAGCCTGAGCGGGGGGCCAAGCATCGTACGTGCGCCACTGGTTGCTTCCGGTTTCGAAGACGTAAGCTCCCGGAAGATTCGGATCGGCTTTGCCTTTCAGGTAGTACTGGAAAAAGGGCAATTCTATCTTTTCGCGGTAGAAGAGAGAAGTTTTGGCATCGAACTGCGCAAATCCCAGATGGTCGCCATCCCCGCGCGCCCAGCCGCCGTGGAACCACGGGCCCATCACCAGCATGTTGTGGGTTTCGGGGCTTTGGCTGCGGACCATTTTGTAGACCTGCTGCGCGCCAAACAGATCTTCGGCATCGAACCAGCCGCCTACGGTCATGACAGCGGGCTTCACGCCGCGCAGGTGAGGGCGCAGATTGCGCGCTTGCCAGAACGCATCGTAGTTCGGATGCTTCATCATTTCATCCCAGAATGCGACGTTGTTTTTCAGATACTTCTCATTCGCATTTGTGAGCGGACCCATATTCAAATAGAACTGATAGCCGGTGACTGGAATCTCGAACTGGCGGCGGGCAGCTTTACTGACCGGCTCCGGGCGCGGCAAACCAAAGCTGGAGATGAAATTGAAGGCATGCGGAAGATAGAGCGCTCCGTTGTGGTGAAAGTCGTCACCGACAAACCAATCGGTAATGGGCGCCTGCGGAGAGACGGCCACCAAAGCCGGATGATTCGCGAGCATCCCGGCGGCGGTGTAAAAGCCGGGGTACGAGATACCCCACATGCCGACTTTGCCGTTGTTGTTCGGAACATTTTTAACCAGCCAGTCGATACTGTCGTAGGTATCGCTGCTTTCGTCTATGTCTTGCGGGGTTTTCTTGTCGTCAATCTGCGGGCGCATGTCGACAAACGTGCCCTCCGACATCAACCGGCCGCGCACATCCTGGTACACGAAGATATATTTGTCGCGCGCGAACAACTCCGACGGACCCAGTTGGGTTTTGAAGTTGTCGACCCCGTAGGGAGCCACGCTGTACGGAGTACGGTCGTACATGATGGGGTATTTGAGCGCGGGCGACGCGTCTTTAGGGACGTAGACCGAGGTAAAAAGATGCACACCATCCCGCATGGGAATTCGAAATTCATATTTTGTGTAGTTCGCCTTGACGAAGTCAATGCCCTGGGCAGACGACAGGCCGGCGAAGACGAATAAAAGCAGCGAAAGTTTCTTAGAGAACATAGCGGGATTCTCGTAATTATAGGGGATGTTCCCAAAAGATCCGTGAGCTTGGCCCAGAACCAGGAAAATTTAGAGAGAGCGCGAAGACCCGTCGATAAACAATTCAGGAGGTTCCCATTCTCCCGGAGAAGAAACGATGCCATCGACCCTCAGCGCACCGGCCGCCAGTTCCCCCGCACTCAGACCGGATGAACGCGCGGGCAAATATCTGACTTTCGTTACCGGCAAAGAAGAATTCGGCGTCGCCGTCCTGAAGGTCCGGGAAATTATGGGGATTCAGGACATCACGGAGGTGCCCCAAACGCCACCCTACCTCAAGGGGGTAATCAACTTGCGGGGCAAGGTAATACCAGTAGTAGATCTGCGTTCAAAGTTCGGGCTACGCCACATCGAATACAGCCAGCGCACTTGCATCATCGTGGTTCAGGTGAAAGGAGTTTCGGCGCCGCTGTTGATGGGAATCGTGGTGGACGAAGTTTCCGAGGTGTTAACGCTCGTGCCGGCCGACATCGAAGATACTCCTGATTTCGGGGCAAACATCTCAAGCAACTATATTCTCGGCATGGCTAAGGTCAAGGGCAAAGTGAAAATTCTGCTCGACATCGATGAAGTCCTCGCCGCGGAAGAAATTCAGGGTCTGGGAGCGGTAATTCAGTGACAATCGCCAAAAAAATACTACTGACCTGTGTCGCCTTTGTGGCCTTGACTACCATCTTGGGCACTGTGTCGATTGTGAAGATCCACCAGATGAATCAGAAAGTCGAGTCCATCACAAAGAAATCGCTGCCGAGTTTGGGTCTCGTTTCGGTCCTTATGGACAGCGCCAAAGAGGAGCAGTTCTCGATGATGTCGCATATCGCTGCCGACAGCCCAGCGGACTTAAGCGCCGCCGAGTCGGCGGTGGCGGACTACGAGAGCAAATTTCAAGCTGCCGTAAAGGGTTACCAGAGCCAAACGACCAGCGCCAAGGGCCGCGAGATGCTGGAAAAAATTCTGGCAGCGCACGAACAAATGAACCGCGTTTGGGCAAAGATTTTGCCGCTCAGCCGGGCCTTACAGAACAGGGAGGCCTATGGGCTTTGGAACACCGAAATGCGCGGGGCCGCCGCGGAACGGGCCAAGGCGATCAGAGAAATGGCTACCTACAGCACTGCCAGCGCATCCGATTTGGGGACAATAGCTGTAGAAACCGGTGAAAGCGCTCGATTCTGGACCTTTTTCATCCTGGCATTCTCGGTTCTTTCCGGAGGATTGCTGGCGTTCTTCATCGTACGCGGCATCAACCAGGTTCTGACGCGGGCGGTGAGGGATTTGAGCGAGGGCGCCGAGCAAGTATCGAGCGCTGCCGGCCAGGTCTCGGGCTCCAGCCAATCGCTGGCGCAAGGCGCTTCCGAGCAGGCCGCTTCCCTGGAAGAGACTTCCGCCTCAAGCGAAGAGATGGCTTCGATGACACGCAAGAACGCTGAGAATTCGCAGCAGGCGGCCGTCTTCATGAGCAACGTGAGCCAGCGGGTCGCCGAAGCGAACACGACGCTGGCGGAAATGATGACCTCCATGCGGGAAATCGGCGCCTCCAGCGGCAAGATTTCAAAAATCATCAAGGTCATCGATGAGATTGCCTTTCAAACTAACATTCTGGCGCTGAACGCCGCGGTGGAGGCAGCGCGCGCAGGCGAGGCCGGCATGGGATTCGCGGTGGTTGCCGACGAAGTCCGCAATCTGGCGCAGCGCAGCGCGCAGGCGGCCAAGGACACCGCCGCGCTGATAGAAGATTCGATTCTCAAATCCGAGGAAGGAAGCAAGAAGTTGGGCGAGGTCGCCAGTTCGATTCAAGGCATCACGGATGGCGCCGGCAAGGTAAAGATATTGGTCGACGAAGTGGAAGCGTCCAGCAAGGAGCAGGCGCAGGGAATCGAGCAGATTTCAAGAGCCGTTGTCCAGATGGATGAAGTGACACAACGAAACGCGGCCAATGCGGAAGAAAGCGCATCCGCGAGCGAAGAACTGGATGCGCAATCGCAAGCATTACTGGCAGTGGTTTGGCAACTGCAGGCGCTGGTGGGCGCGGGCTCCAGCGACCACGCGGCGTCCCGAAGGTTCGTCATGCCAAGACGAACTGTAGCCGCCGCCCGCCCGGTCCAGAATCAGCATCGCCCCCACGCGGCGACCGCCTTCCGCAAGCCGGTTTTGACCGGCGGCCGCGCACGTGCGGCGGCTGAGTTCCCGCTCGATGACGGCGAATTCAAAGAATTTTAACCGGGCCAGGCAAGCGGGCGGGCCGCTTGCGCCACCACGATGCCAGATCATTCCAATTACACCGAGCTCGCCTCGCTTCGCGAAACCATCGAAGCGCTGGCTTTCGAAGTAGCGCTCCGCGACCTCAGCTCCGCACAGCAAATTCAGCCCCTGGTCCCGATGCTGGCGCGGATCCGGGAGCAAGCCGAATCTGCCGGCATGAGCGCGTTAGCTGAGACGGCCGCTCTCACGCCAGGCAGCGAAACGGACATGCGCGACGCCGTCTCGCGCATGCAGCAGCTCGTCGTCGAGCCAACGGCGGCGGCAGCAGCGCCCAATACATCAGCCAGCCCCGCGTCACTCAATCAGGATCCGGAGCTGGTGGCCGATTTCATTATGGAATCCAGGGAGCATCTCTCGGCGCTCGAAGCTCAACTTCTTGCGTTGGAGCAGGATCCTCATAATACCGAGGCGATCAATACTATTTTTCGCGGATTTCACACCATTAAAGGGTTAGCCGGGTTTCTGGATTTCCCCGCGATCGAGCGGTTCGCGCATGAAGTCGAAACCTTGCTTGATCTGGCCCGGAACTCGAAGCTACCGGTCGATTCTGACCTGATAGACATCATTCTGCGGAGCGCCGACCACATGAATCAGTGTCTCCTTGGAGTGGAAACCGAACTTGCGCCGGTGTCCGACGCCGAACCGCTCATCGCGAATATACGAGAGATGATCGAGGGGGCCAGCGACCCGCCAGCGGATCTCGGACAGCTTGCCATCGCAATCGCCGTAGCGGCTCGCGCGCCTGAGGGCCAGGCTAACTTCGCACGGATACGCACTGATCCAACTCACGCCGGCGACGGACCCCGTTCAGTCAAGGTGGACACGGTCAAGCTCGATTACCTGGTCGATATGGTCGGCGAGCTGGTGATCGCTCAGTCCTTGGTCCGGCATGATCCGGACCTGGCGGCGGCAAGCAGCGCCAGGCTGACGCGCAATTTAACCCAGCTAACGCGCATCACCGGCGACGTGCAACGAGTCGCCATGGCTATGCGGATGGTTCCGGTAGGCCAACTGTTTCAGCGCATGGCGCGCCTGGTGCGGGACCTGGCAAGAAAGTCAGGCAAGCGGGTCAACCTGGAGCTCAGCGGCGAAGATACCGAGCTCGACCGCAACCTGGTGGAGGAACTGGCCGATCCCCTGATGCACATGGTCAGGAATGCTGTGGATCATGGCGCCGAACCGCCCGAGGCGCGCTTGGCGGCGAGCAAGAGTCCCACTGCCAGGATCGATCTGAAGGCATACCATCAAGGCGGCTTCATCAACATCGAAGTCTCGGACGATGGCCGGGGACTGGCGCGGGACAAAATTCTTGCCAAGGCCCAGAAGCGCGGCCTGGTATCCGGCGGCGACAATTTGTCCGATCAGGAAGTGTTCAGCTTTATTTTTGAGCCGGGCTTCTCTACCGCCGAGAAGATCACCGATGTCTCCGGCCGCGGAGTGGGCATGGATGTCGTCCGGAAACAGATTTTGAAGCTGCGCGGGCGAATCGAGATCTCTTCCCGTCCCGGCCAGGGCACCACGTTTATCATTAAGCTGCCGCTAACGCTGGCGATTATTGAAGGCCTGGTCGTGGGGGTCGGCAAGCAGCGATATATCATCCCGCTCTTTGCCGTGAGGGAAATGTTCCGGCCTACGCCTGACGCGTTATCAACCGTGCTCTCCAGCGGAGAAATGGTTATGGTGCGCGGCACGCTGCTGCCGGTTCTGCGATTGTATTCCCGCTTCGGCGTCGAACCCAGTTCCGAGGACCCGGCAAATGGAGTTCTGGTGGTGGTGGAGAGTGTACGTAAGCACTTCTGCCTGCTGTTGGACGAGCTGATCGGGAAGCAGGAAGTCGTCATCAAGAGCTTGGGCGAGACTTTCAAGAATGTAACGGGCGTCGCCGGCGGGTCCATTCTGGGCGATGGGCGGGTGGGGCTAATTCTGGATGTGGAGGCGCTTTATGGCCAGCCGTCCCACGAATGAGCTCCTGTCGCCACGCGATTTTGACCGGATCAGCAAACTGGCTTTCGAGACCGCCGGCATCGATCTCAGGGAAGGGAAACAGGAGCTTATCCAGGCGCGGCTCGGCAAAAAAATCAGGGAGGGTAACTTCGGCTCCTTTAGAGAGTACTATCAACACGTCTTGGCGGACCGGAGCGGCGGCGAGCTAATCGCCTTGTTGGACGCGCTTACCACCAACTTCACGTCGTTTTTGCGCGAGCCCGCTCATTTCGACTTTCTGCGCAAGTCGATTGTGCCGGAACTGCAAGGTCCGATCCGGATCTGGAGCGCCGCGTGTTCGAGCGGGGAAGAGCCATTCACGATCGCATTCTCCCTGCTTGAAGAGCTGGGAATGCCAGCCTGCAACCGAATCAGCATTCTGGCTTCCGATATCTCAACGCGTGCGCTCACGGCGGCCGGGCGCTCGGTCTACCTGGCGGAGCGTTTCAGCGACTGCCCCCCGGACTGGCCTCGAAAATACATGCTGCGCGGTTCGGGACGCTCGGAGGGATGGTACCTGGTCAAGCCGGCGATTCGCCGGCTGGTTGAATTCCGCCGGTTGAATCTAATGGAGACATTCCATCCTCGGCAGCCTTTTCAGGTGATTTTCTGCCGGAACGTGATGATTTATTTCAACAAAGAAACCCAGTCACAACTGGTGAACCGGTTAGCCGGCTGCCTGGCGCCGGGAGGTTATTTGCTGATCGGGCATTCGGAGAGCCTGACGGGGCTCCAGCATCCCTACGAATATATAAAGCCGGCCGTGTACAGGAAGCGCTCATGAATGTGGTGATTGGGGTGGCCGATTGCCACGTCAGCAACGATACGGCGGACGTACTGATCACCTACGCGCTAGGTTCCTGCGTGGCGGTTGCTATCTACGATCCTCTCAGCAAAGTGGGCGGCCTGCTTCATTTCATGTTGCCGGAGGGGTCAAGCGACGCCTCGCAGGGCGGCAAGAACCCTTACATGTTTGCCGATAGCGGTATTCCGCTGCTGTTTCTCGAGGCTTATGAGAAAGGCGCCGAGAAACGCCGCCTGCGGGTTCGGGTGGCAGGAGGAGCGCAAGTCATGGATCCGAACGGCGTTTTCAATATCGGCAAGCGTAACTGCGTGGCCGTGCGCAAAATTCTGTGGAAAGCGGGGGTCATGGTGCACGGCGAAGAAATTGGCGGCACCGCGGCGCGGACAGTACGTCTTGCTATCGATTCCGGCAGGTTCCATGTGAGATCGCCGGACGGTTCCGCGGAGAGGGAGCTCTAGTCTTATGGCGTTCCAGGTAATGATCGTCGACGATTCCCCGGCGATGCAAGCGTTCATCGTCCGGGTGATCGAAATTTCCAGGCTGGAGGTCAAGAAGTGTCTTCAGGCGTCAAACGGCCAGGAAGCACTGGAGATGCTGCGTCACGAGCAGGTCGACATCATCCTCACGGACGTCAACATGCCCACCATGAATGGTGAAGAGTTCTTGCGCCACCTTGACCAGGACGAATTGCTGAAAACCATTCCCGTGCTGGTCGTTTCAACCGATGGAAGCGAGCACCGCGTTGCGCTCATGCTGTCGCTGCGGGCCAAGGGCTATCTGAAGAAGCCGTTCTCTCCGGAGGAACTGCGCGAGAAAATGGAGGAATTGCTGGGGGTGGCGCATGGATAAAGATGCCGTGCTCCAGTTGCTTTCCGAATCCGGGCGGCAAGCGCTCGAAACCATGTTCTTTGCGTTGCCTGACGCCATCTCAAGCGAGAGGCTACGCCCCAGCGGGGAATTGGTTGCCGGCAGCCTGACATTTGCAGGCGAGCCACCAGGGAGGTTCGGCATTGTGCTCTCGGAGCCAGTCGCCAGAACGATTGCAGCCAACTTCCTGGGCAGTGATGACGAAAACGCGTTAACGCCTGACCAGATTGGCGATGTAGTCGCCGAGCTCACCAATATCATCTGCGGCTCGGTGCTCACCGACCTGGAGGCGAAGGTGAACTTCGATCTCTCCTCTCCCGTAGCCATCCATGTTCCGGCTGGCGCTCCCGCCCCGAATTACTGCGAAGAATCGCCGCTGGCCTGCCGCTTCGAGTTGCTTGGGGGCTCCCTGCTGCTCTGCCTCGCCTTCGAGGAAGCGACATGAATTCCGGCCCGAAAATCAAGATTCTGATCGTGGACGATTCCGCGATTGTGCGCAAGCTGCTGGCAGAGGCGCTAGCGGGAGAGCCGGACATGGAAGTAGTTGGCACGGCTCCAGACGCGTATATCGCCCGCGACAAAATCGTGTCTCTATCCCCAGACGTTCTGACACTAGATATCGAAATGCCCCGCATGGATGGGCTCACGTTTTTGAAAAAGCTGATGCTGTTCCGTCCCATGCCGGTAATCGTAATCAGCTCGCTCACCCAGGCGTCTTGTCAGGCTGGAATAGAAGGCTTGCGCGCCGGAGCCGTGGAAGTGATGACCAAGCCGGGCGGCCCCAATTCAGTGGGTGAGCTGAAAATCTCGCTGGCAACTAAGATCCGGGCCGCTGCGGCATCACGCGTTGCGCGTCCGGTCGAGCCAAAGATGCGAGCCGAGCCTACAC
>DATHIZ010000659.1:0-7327 GCA_035316385.1 Bryobacteraceae bacterium
TACAGCCGTCCGGATCGGGAGGAATAGATCACCTTCCTGCTTCGCCAGGGCGGCAATCTCCGCGAGAGGCGTCTCCAGATTTCGATGAATATCGTTGCTCAGCGCCTTCAGCGGCGAGACGTAAACAACTTGAGTCTCATCCGTCAGCGTTTGCGTGTGCGCGGCGCGAACCAGGCGGTCCAAGCAAATTAAGAAGGCCGCTAAAGTCTTGCCCGAACCGGTCGGGGCGGAGATGAGCGTGTCGTGACCCGCGGCGATGTGCCTCCAGCCAAACGCCTGAGGTTCGGTAGGCAGGCCGAAGCGGTCCGTGAACCATTGTTGGATAATTGGATCGAAGCCGGCTAGTGGCATGCGAGGATCTACTACTAGGATGCCTCAACGCATTCAGTTCGCAACAAAATTGACTCGGGACTTGTCTAAGACCCAGAATGAGCGCGCTGTTTTTGAATGGTCATTGGTTGGCGGAACTAGCGAGATCGGATACAGCTGAGGGAACAGGCTCACGGCGCCGCGAGCTTTTCCACGCGCAAACATTGATCATTCAGCAGCACTAACGAACGGCTACAAACGACGACGCATTCACTTGCGATTCAGTCGCTTTGAGGCTCTTCAGCGACAATCAGACTGTTGCACAATTTCGTTTTGGGAGAACGTGTTGGATGAAACGACCCGGTAGCGTATCCGATCCGCTCTGGTACAAGGACGCCATTATCTATGAGCTTCACGTCAAAGCGTTCGCCGACGGCAACAACGACGGCGTCGGCGACTTTGGCGGTCTGCTGCAAAAACTCGACTATCTTCAGGAATTGGGGGTGACCTGCCTCTGGCTTCTACCTTTCTTTCCTTCGCCGTTAAAGGATGACGGGTACGACATTTCCGATTATTTGGGCGTGCATCCGAGTTTTGGAACCATGGAGGATTTCCAAGCCTTCCTATCGGCAGCGCACGAACGAAATCTCCAAGTGCTGATAGAACTCGTGATTAACCACACCTCGGACCAGCATCCGTGGTTTCAAGCGGCGAGGATGGCGGCGCCGGGTTCTCCAGAGCGCGAGTTTTACGTCTGGAACGACACGGCCGAAAAGTACCAAGACGCTCGAATTATCTTTACCGATACCGAGAAATCCAACTGGACTTGGGATCCCTTGGCGAAGGCCTACTATTGGCACCGCTTCTTCTCTCATCAGCCGGATTTGAATTTCGATAATCCTCGCGTTATCGAGGAAGTGATAAAGGTCTTTCGCTATTGGCTGGACCTCGGAGTGGACGCGGTGCGTCTGGACGCAATTCCCTATCTGATAGAACGCGACGGAACAAATTGCGAGAATCTGCCGGAAACACACCATGCGATTAAGACCATCCGGGCGGAGATCGACCAGCACTATGCAAACCGGATGATTCTAGCCGAGGCGAACCAATGGCCTACCGACGTGCGGCCCTATTTCGGCGACGGCGACGAATGTCACATGGCCTTCCACTTTCCTTTGATGCCGCGCATTTACATGTCGCTGCGCCAGGAGGATCGTTTACCGATCCTGGACATCATGGCGCAAACGCCGCAGATTCCCGACACGTGCCAGTGGGCGCTCTTCCTGCGCAATCATGACGAACTGACCCTCGAGATGGTAACCATGGACGAGCGCGATTACATGTATCTGGCATACAGTGCCGATCCGCGCATGCGAATCAATCTCGGCATCCGGCGCCGTCTAGCGCCTCTATTGGACAACAACCGCCGGAGGATTGAACTTCTGAACAGTCTCCTCTTCTCGTTCCCAGGAACGCCCGTCATCTATTACGGCGACGAAATTGGCATGGGGGACAATATCTACCTTGGCGACAGAAACGGCGTACGCACGCCGATGCAGTGGAATGGCGACCGCAATGCCGGTTTCTCTCGCGCCATACCCGCACGGCTGTACAGCCCCGTGATCATGGATCCGGTCTTCGGCTACGAAGCCATCAACGTGGAAGCCCAGCAGAGTGACCAATCTTCGCTCCTGACCTGGGTCCGAAACATGATCGCTCTGCGCAAGCTCTTCCGTGTGTTCGGCCGGGGTTCGCTCGAATTCCTGAACCCGTCAAACCGGAAGATTCTGGCTTACGTTCGCAAATACGACGGGGAGCAGGTTCTTTGCGTCGCCAACTTATCCCGTTTCGCTCAGCCGGTAGACCTCGACCTTGCAACCATGGAAGGTATGGTTCCAATTGAGATGCTCGGATATGTGGAATTTCCGGTAATTACAAGCCAGCCTTACCGCCTGACGCTAGGACCATATGGATTTCTTTGGCTTGAATTGCATACACCGTCCGCATCCGCGGCAGCAGCTAGACCCGAAAGCTTATCTTAGTAGAGTAGATAGGTGCAATGATCGCGGAACTTACCAGCATTTCCGAACAAACAAAGCAGCGGCTGCAGCAAATTGGCGCCGTTGACTTGGTCATTGGCTTTGCCGATCAACGTGCCGGCGAAGACATTGCAAACCTCTTGCCCAAGATTCACCAGGGTTTGTCGGGACTCGCACTTAAGGGGCGGACGGTTGTGTTAGTGCCCAATTACGGCGTCGCCGTCGGCGACGGGGAAGTAGTTAACGAAGAATCATTAGCGCTCTTCCAGTATTCTCTGCCGGCGCCGGATCCTTCTATCTCCGCAGCTCAGAATATATCTGGCGCCTACCGCGTTATTTGGCGTATCAGTGAAGAATTGAACGCTCGAGCATGCGCTGTCTTCATTTCCGCAGTCGAGAATTTGACGCCCCAATGGATCTTTCAGTTGGCTCAACCGGTGCTGGAGCGGAATTTTGATTTGGTAGCGCCCTATTATCTGCATCGCAAATTTGACGCTATGCTGAATAGTTCCATTCTCTATCCGTTGACGCGCGCGATATATGGGAAGCGTGTTCAAAATCCGCTGGGGCCCGATTTTGCATTTTCGACGCCACTTCTTCAGCATTTGCTCCGCCTTGATTCCGCCAAGCCCAGGAGTTCAGCCGGCCACGACATGACGCTGATTGAGCCCGCGGCGGTGGTGGCAAAAGTGAAAGTTTGCCAATCCATTCTGGGAGAGCGTACGTACCCGGTCGTCGACGGCAAAGACTTGAGTTCGGTCATAGCCGGGATTTTGGCGCCCGTATTTCTTGCGCTGGAACGAGACGCGGCATTCTGGCAGCACATCCGCGGTTCGGAGCCTATTCCGATTTTCGGCGAAGATCTTACAATAAAAGAGGAAAGCGTCGACGTTGACGTCCGCCGTCTTCTGGAGTCGTTTCGATTAGGCTTTAGCAGCCTACAGGAGATCTGGGGCGTGGTGCTGCCTCCGACCATCTTGCTTGAATTGAGAAAGCTGGACCGGTTGGCGCCCGAACAATTTCGGATCCCAGACGAATTATGGGCACGCATCGTTTATGAATTCGCCATGGCGTATCGCCTTCGGAGCATCGCGCGCGATCACTTACTTCGCGCGATGACACCGCTTTATCTCGGCTGGGTTGCTTCTTATGCTCTCGAGATGGAGGCCGTGGGCGCCGTCACAGTACAGCAGCGGTTGGAAAAACTCTGTGTAGCCTACGAAAACATGAAGCCTTATCTCGTGTCCCGATGGCGCTCACCAGATCGCTTCAACCCGTAGAGATGAAGAAAGGAAATTAGCTATGTGGACTCAAATCCAACAAGCTTTGAACGCATCAACTGCGCGCGTGATCACTACGATCGCCAATCTCCTGCCGGGTATTGCGGCAGTGTTTGCCTCATTACTCGTTTCGGTCGTTCTTGCCTGGATCATTGTCTTTCTGTTTCGCCGGTCCTTGCGTAAAGTCAATTTCGACGAACATTTGGCTGCTTGGGGATTTCAGAGCTTCGCGGAATGGTCGCCTTCAAATTCCCCTACGCTTTTACTGACGCGCGCTGTCTCTTGGATTATCGTTCTGATTGGCCTACTCATCGGCATATCCGCCTTTGACGTGACTCTGACCTCTCAGTTTGTGGAGCGTCTGTTTACCTACTTGCCGAACGTGTTTGCGGCCCTGATTTTGTTGATGGCCGGAAGTATCGCCGCTCGCTTTCTCTCACGCAGCGTACTCATTGGCGCCGTCAACATGAATCTGCAATACGCTCGACTCTTGAGCGCGGGCGTCAAATGGTTGGTCCTCGTGCTGACTTGGGCAATGGCGTTGGACCATCTCTCCATCGGGGGACGAATCGTCTATATAGCTTTCGCCATCCTGTTTGGCGGAATCGTACTTGCGCTATCGCTCGCCGTCGGGCTCGGATCAAAGGAATTGGTCAGCCGGTCGCTGGAGCGTGAAGCCAAGAAGGCGACGGAAGAGGTAGAAAACCCATTTCGGCATGTCTGACGTAAGATGTTTGGCGCAAACCTCCTGGTCAATGCGTCAGGAGGTTTGCGCCCAATGCCGCTTACTTAGGGCGTCCGTGAGTGATGGAGCATCGTGGGCGCTCACGCTTCCGCTTCGGTATTTAAGTAAACGACATTGGGTTTACGCCTAAGTCACACAGTTTAGTCAAACCGCCAAACCGACTGCATCGTATTCCAGTTGCTCCTGGCCATTTCGTTCGAGTAAACCGGTAAATGCGAGCTCGGAGAGGAAGTCTAACGCCCAGCGGTAGACATCGTTTTCTTCCACCGCCTGACGCAATTTGCGCATGCGGCGCCGGCGCTCCTCACGAGGCATTTGCAGCGCGGACTCGTAGGCGCGAGCACCTTCTTCGATCGAAAATGGATTAATGTGCAGTGCGTCCTTCAATTCGCGGTCCGCACCGGCGAATTTACTCAGAATCAGCACGCCGTCTTCATCTGCGCGGCTTGCAACAAACTCCTTTGCAACCAGATTCATGCCGTCATGCAGCGAACTCACGACGCAAAAGCTGGCGAGCCGGTGAAGCGCAATCATCTCCGGCAGTGTAAAGTGCTGTTTTAGAAGAACGATGGGCTTCCAAAACAAAGTTTGCCAGCGTTTATTAATGCGCGTGGTCAGGCGTTCGATCTCTTCCGCGATCTGACGGTACGCGGGAAGCGTTGAGCGGCTGGGAACCGCGACCTGCAAATACACGAGTTTTCCTCTGTGTTCGCGATGTGTTTCTAGGAAGCGGTCCAAAAACCGCAGGCGCTCGGGAATGCCCTTCGTATAATCCAGACGGTCAATACCAATACCCAAGAGCTTCCCATCGAGAGACAGCCGTTTTCGCCATTTACCTTCATAGCTGGCGACTGCCTCGGACTGCGCCACCGCAACGTGCTCCTCAACGTCAATACCGATCGGAAAGGGCTGTACGGACGTAGAATGCCCGCCGCGGCAGACCACCGCCCCTCCCTCCTCATCGAAGCCGGTCTCGATGGAACGCGCACTTTCGGTAAAGTTTTGACAGTGCTCCGGGAGATGGAAGCCCAGGAGATCATTGCCTAGCAGTCCATCTAACATCTCTTCTTGCCAAGGGAATATTCTGAAAACCTCTCGATTGGGCCATGGAATGTGCCAGAACTGCGCGATAACCAGATTCGGGTTGGCGTTCCGAAGCATGCGCGGCAGCAATGCGAAATGGTAGTCCTGGATGAAAACAACTGCCGGATCGCTGCCGGCTTCCGCCAATACCGCATCGGCGAAGCGTTGATTGACGCGGCGGTACATGCGCCAGTGGTCTGCATCGAATACGGGCCGCGTAAAACTCATGTGACAAAGCGGCCAGAGTCCCTGGTTGGAAAGCCCACCGTAATGTCCTTCTTCCTCTTCTTTTGAAAGCCAGACCCGACGCAGCGTATATTCGGGCCGCCCTGGAGGAACTGCCACGCGGCTGAATCGATCGACGGTTTGTTTGTCGGCATTGCCGCTACCGTGAGCCACCCAAAGTCCGCCACAGGCCCGCGCCACGTGATCTAGCGCGCTGGCCATTCCGCTGGCTGGCTGCGTGCATTCGATACGTCCGCGAACACGTTTGTGCTGAAAGGGTTCCCGGTTGGAGACCACAATGAGGCGGTGGCTGGATAGCTTGGTACGGACGAACTCGCAGAGAACGTCTCGGGCGGAGAGATTCATATTAAGCGCCTTTCACAATTGTTGTAGGACGCCGTACATTTGAAATTGTTTCAAACCTTCATGAAAGAAATTATACATCCGCGACCTTGGCCGCCTCGTAGGAGGAACCGCTACGTATTACTGTTAGATCCGCGAACGTTGCTATCTGGTACAGTTCACCGAATCCCAATTGCGCATGTGTTGTCTTCAGCGCGATCACCCGAATCCCGGCGGCGCGGGCAGCGAGTATACCAGGGGGGGAATCCTCAAAAGCCAAACAGTCCTGCAAATCCATCTTTAAAAGCAACGCCGCCGATGTGAAACCCTCCGGGTGGGGTTTACCGGTCCGGACATCATCCGCCGAAATCAGTACCCGAGGTTCGGGGAAGCCGGCCAGGTGGAGCCGTTGGTAGGCGATATGCCGGGGCGCGGAGGTCACGACAGCCCAATGAGCATTGTCGAGCAGCGAAACGAACTGAACTGCCCCTTCAACCGCTCTGACTTTATTCTGGTCCACCCCGGCCGCAAGCTCTAAAAAATGGGTTAGCTCCTTCTCGATCTCCCGATCAGGAGCAATGGCTTGGATAACTTCTTCGGTTCTCCGCCCATGAGCAATTTTGAGCACTTCATCGGGATCTTTGCCGATCTGGAGTGCCCATCGTGTCCATTCTTCCTCGATGATGGCTGTTGAATCCACCAAGGTACCGTCCATGTCGAACAGCGCCGCTCTGAACCGCAAATCAATATCGGGAAGCAAATCGAGGTCAGTTAGTATTTCGTTGTGAGCCGGGAACCCGAGATAACTGCATTAGAAGTGGGTCGCAGGTGTTTCCACACGTCTACGATAGCACGAATATTCGTTTGGCTTCTTTCCCGGTCCAAGGCGCTAAGCTCAAGTCAAATCAACTATTGCTGTTTGCGAAGTGCAGCAGCGTAATCCAGAGTTTTGTTCGCGACATGCCGGGAATCCAGTCTTGCGCCCCGCAGCAACTCCTTACCTTTTGAATCGGCGTGACAGACAACGCAGGATTGCCGGCCGGACACACTGACGCTTGATACCAGTGCGTACGTCAGGCCGTGGACGCTCCATGTGAAGACCTGGAGACCATCCCGGCGATGTGAGTGGAATGCAATTCCCTTGGACATCGTAGCCTCTCCTCCCGAAGCGATAGCGGACGATGTCGACGTGACGAGGAGGCTGATTGGTTGAGGTCCAATCCGGTAAGCGACATAGGCAGCGTAGTCGCCCTTGAAGGCTACTAGACGGCTGCCTCTGAGCGTATATAGATCCTTCTGCTTCT
>DATHIZ010000660.1:0-5482 GCA_035316385.1 Bryobacteraceae bacterium
GGTTTAGAGCGTTTATTCGCCCCAGATCGAGATGAGTATGCGGTGTATGATCTGAGCTATGAACTGAAACATTGAACCCATGTGTTTTCTCCTGAAGGCGACCTCGAATGGTCTTCCTACTCTGTACAGTTCGACCCATTAGCGACAGTTCTTTAGGGGAAACTTGTATTTCGCGGTCTATTATTGCGCGGCTTCAGGCATTGTTGAGTTCCAGCACTTCGTCGCTCGATAGCGCCTGCATCGCAAGAATACCGGCTTTTTCAGCGCCATCTATATCGAGAATTTCACGAAAGCTCGCCTCAATCGTTCGCACGGCATTGCTCATCTGGTGCAGCCAGGTGCTCCAAAATTCGTCGATTGAAGGAACCTGCTTGGTCTGGCGGATCTCCCGCTGGAGGTCTTTCTTGAAGGCGGGAATATCAAAGCCACGAAGCATCGCCGCCCCAACATCAGTGATATTGATTTGATCGTTAATGTCGATGCTCACCACATCCTTGCGAAAAGTGCGTTCCTCGCCTTTCTTATTCATATAAGTGACGCGCTCCTGGATGGTGATAGAACCCGATAAAAGGTGAGCGTCACTCGTCATGCCCAGCAGTGTGGTGGCGGTGGTTGGAGCCTTCACGGCAATTGGCAGGCTCGTCGCGTGCAGCCGGATTTGCGCGGGAGCGGAAATGCCTGCCCAGAGCTCACTTGGGAGTTGAGTCATCGAGAAGTAATTGGCGACGATCGACTCTACTTCTTTGTCTTCGAGCTTTTCGATCTCATTTGCCTTGAACCGCGTGGCTTCGTCGGCGCGCTTTACGAAGTCGTTCTGGTATTGCGTGCCCTGATGTAACTTATTGAGAATCTCAGCGGGCCAGCTTGGGTGGCTATACGTCCAAGCAACCGCAATCGTTTCGACTCCAACTTGTTTAAGGAGTTCCGTAACCGCCTGGATGGACTTTTTGCTGCTGTTCTCGATGTAGGCGCGGCCTTCGTTGAAGTCGAGAAGCACCGGCAGCTGCTTACGAACAGAAGCCGTTGTGCCGCGAATCTCCTGGTCGACTGAATTCTTGTCGGTTGCCTGCAGAAATTTGTAAGGCCGTTCCAGCACGGAATAGGCGTGCTGCTCTTTTACGGTCGCCAGATCGCTGACGTCCTTCCACTGATTGGAAACGGCCCATAGCCCATACCACGGCAACGTCGAGTGAAGCTCAAAGTTTTGCTCGCCGAAGCCATAGCCTTCCGCATTGAGTATCTCGGCGGGGAGGCTATCGTTAGACCGCTCCTCTTTTGACGAACCTGCGTAGCGCGCGAGTTCCTGCTGATGATCCAGGCTCATCTCATGCTGCTCATCCAGACGGGGGGCGCTGAAGGGATTGATCCCCAGCGCGTCCAGCTTGATATGCCGGGTGACGGCGGACGCCGCAAGTTGTGAAACTGCAATCATGAGCCCCCGGTCTTCCAGGTTCGTTTTGAAGGCCTCGAGCGAGTCTTTCGCGATGCCAACGATGGCCCAGTTGCCACGTCCAAACATGTGGGAATATCCTCTCTTGCGTTTCGATCCACACACCTGACGGCTCATCCAGACCGAAACCTGGGCCGGCTAATTGGGTTGGCTGACTATGGCTTGGTGGCTGCCTTCCGGAAATCCGGACAAGGACCCCCGAAGCCCAGCGCCAGGTGCGTAACCGCTCAACCTTTTTACCACGACCGAGGCAATCCGCGATATCTTATAACCTGTTAGCGTTAGCCGATTCGTCGTCAGCCGCTGAAATTGACCTGGAAGGCTTCGCGAGCAGCGGGGAGGTTCCGGAGCCGGACTGCTAGAGCGTTCCTGTCGCAACTATGGCTGCGGGAATTTGTGAAGCGGTTTCGGCGTGGGGATTAAATGGCCTGCGCATCGCCTTTTTCTTTTGGGCGGCGTCTTTCTCGGCCGCGCAGCCACTGGCATGCAGGCGCATGTCTTGTTCCGTGAAGGTAAATTCCCGCTCTTGCGCCTCTTCGTCCCGGCGTTCCAACACCGCCCGGCATAGGAGCGGGAGTTCCTGCACCCGGATGCCGTAGCTCCGGCTCAAGGCGAGATCCGTTCTTACCGTGAACACAGTGCGCGATCGATCGGCCGCGACGCCGTCAAAAGTGAACACGCGAAAGGTTGTATCCTGTTTGAATCCCGTGATCATGAATTGCATGTTTCCTAAGCTCCTCTTTACGAACTTGCGCCAAAAAACGAGCACGTCTGGATGCGCCGCCCACATCTCGTGGGTCCTTTGAAAGCCGGCACAAAATCTCTTTCCGCCACGCCCGCTTAGGCCCCCGCCATGCTGGATCCTCGTGCACGCCCATAAGGTACGGTTGTCTAACTTCGTGGCCGTGTTCTTTCGGACGGTTAGTTCGTATCTTGACGCATCCGGCTTGATCGCGGGATCCGAATAACTGGAATTTGAGTAACTCAACCCGCACTGGAGCGGGTAGGGCGGCTATCCCTCTGAGAAGCGGTGGGCCGTCCTCAATGGGGTAGTTTTAAAAAAATGGATGACAAAAAGGATTGATAGAAGGTGACAGGCAATCGTCCGGCAGGATTGTTGTCACCTGACAACGTATCCGCAATTGCTTTACCGCCCTCCTATTTAGGATAGCATATGCTGAAGGATTTGCTGATGGCAGGCACGGCCACCATCGCTTCTTCTGGGAATTCCGCCCTATCTCTTTCTATCAACGGACTGCTAGCGCGCACACGGTCAGTTGGAGTAACATTGGTGGGGACTTCCAGCAGGTTCGACCGAACGAATGACAGGACCGTATGGCGGAAAACAGATTCGCGATGCTGCTCTGCTGCTGCTGACGGGACTCGCCTTGTTTCTGTGCTGGCTCCTGGCAAAACCATTTCTTACGGCGATCGCATGGGCCCTGGCACTGGCAGTTGTGGCGTATCCCTTACACCGCCGTTTCGAACTCTTTCTGCGGCCGAATCTTGCGGCGTTACTTTCTCTACTTGCCGTCACCATCATTTTGTTGGCGCCCGGAGCCCTGTTGCTTCAGAATTTTTTCGATCAAGCAAGCAGCGGCGCGCAGCTAATCGGGCAGAATTTGAACCCCACGGCGCTTCGCCACTTAGCCGAACGATATCCTTTTTCCGTAACAGTTCTGGATTGGCTTCAGGCGAGATTCGATCTTAGTCAGGAGCTGAAACGAGCTGCTGGATCACTGGCAGGCCAAGCTTCCGTGGTGCTTAGTGGCTCGGTTCAGGTCGTCACCCAAGTAGCGATCATGCTCGTTACTCTGTTCTACTTCCTGCGCGACCGCCGGCTGCTGCTCGAATTCCTATTCCGGCTCGCGCCCCTGTCATCCAGCGAAAGCCATAAATTGATCCATCGCGTGTCGGAGGCAATCAGCGCAACGCTATACGGCAATCTGGTGGTCAAACTAGTTCAGGGTATTCTAGGCGGCCTCATGTTCTGGATTCTGGGCCTGCCGAGTCCATTGCTGTTTGGAATTTTGATGGCCCTGCTAGCGATGCTTCCGGTAGTTGGAACCTCGCTTGTTTGGGGCCCGGCCGCCATTGTTCTCCTCTATCAGGGAAGCTGGGTGAAAGCAATCATTTTGGCACTCTGGGGAGGTCTTGTGGTGAGCCTCATGGACAATCTTCTATATCCCATGCTGGTAGCCACAGGATTACGGTTCCATACGTTAGGCGTCCTCTTTTCGCTTTTCGGAGGCTTGATAGCTTTCGGACTCGCGGGATTCGTGCTGGGGCCCGTGATTCTCGCGTCGACTGTGGCTCTACTTGAAATTTGGCAGTTGCGGACAGCAAATGAGGACGAAGGCAGCCAACTGTGATGAGACGAAGCGGCTGAACGCTACGAGGGTGGTCCCGACGATTGGCGAACTCTTAAAAAGCCACTGCGCTGTGCGTGCCTGACGGCGCAATTCCTGTGACGAGTCAAACGGCCTGACACCTGTTTTTCATACGATTTGAGGCGCATGTGGAATGTTTAGAACTGCGGTGATTCTGGGTGGTCTCGGACAGGCCGGAACGTTGATTTCCCGGTCATTACGGGATAGCGGAATCGGCGTAACACTGGTCGATGCCCGCTCGCAGATTACAAACGAAGCGCATGGCATGGCATTTCTGCAAAGCGACGTGGCCGTATTTGAGCCGGAATTGAAAACCGCGATAGCGTCCTCGGAGTGCGTATGTGTCTGCCTTCCCGAAAAGATTACTATGCGGATCGCCTCGCGTTTGGCAGCAGCCATGCCGGACGAAAGTCTTTGGATAGACACGCTATCAGTGAAGAGCAGTGTTGTTCACGCGATCGAGGCGCAGACTGGCCGCGTCCAGGTGCTCTCCATCAATCCGATGTTTGCGCCTGCCATGGGATGGGCAGGTGGCGCGGTGGCAGTGATAGAAGCGTCGGCAGGTTCGAAGAGCGCCTTCTTTAAGGAACTGCTGAGGGCATGGGGCGCCCGGTTGGAAGTCGTCGGCGCCGAGGAGCACGACCGTTTGACGGCTTCGATCCAAGTGGCGACGCACGCCGCGGTGCTTTCTTTTGGAGCGGCCCTTTTGAGCTTGAATATCGATCTCGAGAGCGCACTCAGGCTTTCAACGCCGCCACATCGCTTGCTGTTGACGCTATTGCACCGGATGACGACGCAGAGTGCCGAGGTGTACTGGGACATTCAGGCGTATCATCCGCTAGCCGGCCGCGTGCGCGAGAAACTGGTGAGTGCCCTCGAACGCCTTGAGCAGGATGTAGAGAGAGATGACGCGAGAAGGTTCGTGGAAATGTTCTCGCGGCTGGGAGCGCTTTTTGAAACCAGGGACGAACTCTTCAAGGGATGGGCGAAGAGCGCCTTTGCGCTACCGCGCGATTAACGGGTACTCCAAAGCGCCGCCGCTCCGCTAAGCCCGCTTTGCGCGATCAATGATCTCGTTTTCCAGGCCACAGGCCTGCGAGATGATCAGATCGTAGAGCTCGAGCCCAAATTGTTCATTGAGACCTGCGGACAATGCGCGTTCACCAGCTCGCCGCTTCACCTCGGCTACTCTGCCGGGCTGCATCATTGGGATATTCATCTCTGCCTTGTACCGTGCAACCTCTCTGCAGATAGCAAAGCGGCGTGCTAGCGCATCCATCAGCTGTTCGTCAATTTCATCCAACTCTTTTCGAAAGATCGATAGTTTTTCCATACGTTCCTACAGGGCGGTTCATTAACAACACAGTCTTGTTTAACGCTTCGAAGGTTGCCAGCAGTGCCTTGGCCTTAAGCAGTGTTTCCATCCACTCGTCGTGCGGGTCCGACAGCGCTATGACGGCGCCTCCCACGCCGATGCTTACGGTATTTCTTGAGAAAACTGCGGTCCGGATCACGATGTTCAGGTCCGCGCAGCCGTTGAAAGAGAGAAATCCGATAGATCCCGAGTAGATACCGCGGGCGCGGCCCTCCAGTTCATCGATGATCTCCATCGTCCGGATCTTCGGCGCGCCCGTCATGGAGC
>DATHIZ010000661.1:0-15483 GCA_035316385.1 Bryobacteraceae bacterium
ACGGATTGCAAGGCAGCAGCAAACCAGGCTGCATACAAGAATGACCGCGTGTCTTTTCATGCTTCGCTGCTCACATTATCTCGTTCGGCAGCGTAAACTGGTACTTAGGGTCAAAATCAAGGAGCTGCAGGAACATGTCAATCCTAGAGTCTTTAAAGAAATACACCGTCGTCGTCGCTGACACCGGGGACATTCAGGCCATTGCTCGCGTCAAGCCGCAGGACGCCACCACTAACCCGTCGTTGCTCTTCAGCGCGGCACAGCGTCCCGAATATCAGCATCTCGTTCAGGAAGCACTGGAATATTCCGCCAAGCGGGGCGGTGACGAAACCGCCAAGACCCAGGCTTTCATGGACAACCTGTTCGTCAGCTTTGGCCGGGAAATCTTGAAGGTGATTCCGGGCCGGGTCTCGACCGAAGTGGATGCCGGACTGAGCTTCGACACTGAGGCAACGTTGGCCAAGGCGCGTACGCTAATTGGGTTATATGAAGGCAGCGGAACCTCGCGCGACCGCGTCCTGATTAAGATCGCCAGCACCTGGGAAGGCATCAAGGCCGCCGAGCAGTTGGAGAAAGAGGGCATTCATTGCAATCTGACCCTGCTGTTCAGCTTCGCGCAAGCCGTGGCCTGCGCCGAAGCCAAGGTGACTCTGATTTCGCCGTTCGTCGGACGCATTTACGACTGGTACAAAAAAGAGAATGGCGGCAAGGAAATCCCGGCGGATCAAGATCCCGGCGTCGCTTCCGTCACCAAGATCTACAACTACTACAAGAAGTTCGGCTACAAAACGCTGGTCATGGGCGCGAGCTTCCGCAAGGTGGAGCAAATCACCCGCCTGGCCGGAAGCGACCTGCTGACCATCAGCCCCGACCTGATTGAAAAGATGCAGGAGACGCAAGGCGAATTGCAGCCGGCGCTAACGGGAGAGCAGGCCAAGGCCAGCGAAGGCGAGAAGCTGCACCTGGATGAGAAAACGTTCCGCTGGATGCACAACGAAGATGCCATGGCGAGCGACAAGCTCAGCGAAGGCATTCGCAAGTTCTACGCGGACGCGCGCAAGCTTGAAAAGTACGCACAGAGCCAGGTTAAGGAGCACGTTGGAGCGTAGGCTTCACCTTCTGGCTTTTCGTTCCGCTTAGGTATTTGCTGAACGGCTCCTTGGTAGCCGGATGACGAAGTCCTGGAGCTATCTCAAGCAGCGGCTCCAGGACAAAGCGCCGTTCCAGCATGCGCGGATGCGGCACCACAAGGCGCGGCGTTTCGATCGTCGAATTGCCGTATAGCAGAATGTCGATGTCAATTACGCGCGGACCGCGGCGAATGGCCGCACCGCGCTTCCGGCCTAGGTCGCGCTCAATGCCCAGCACGGCCGTCAGCAGCTGCAGCGGGAAGCAGCGCGTTTCGCACTCCACAACGATATTTAGGAACCACGGCTGATTGCTCACATCCTGAGGTTCGGTTTCGTAAACCGAAGAGCGGCGGACCACGTGAACCCCGGCCGGTTCCAGCCGCGCTACCGCGCGGTCGAGGTTCTCCTGGCGTTCACCGATGTTTGAACCGAGCGAAAGA
Source organism: Bryobacteraceae bacterium (assembly GCA_035316385.1). Taxonomy (GTDB): domain Bacteria; phylum Acidobacteriota; class Terriglobia; order Bryobacterales; family Bryobacteraceae; genus Bog-105. The sequence goes on from DATHIZ010000661.1 coordinate 1,571, forward strand.
TAAACCCTCTTTCGAGACATCAAAAGAGCGGATTCTGCGCGCTGACGAATCGCTGGCGCCGGGGAATCTTGAAGTATTCGTAGGCACGATCCGTAGCCACGCGCCCACGCGGAGTCCTGTCCAGAAAGCCGAGTTGCATCAGGTACGGTTCGTACACTTCTTCAATGGTGTCGGGCTGTTCATCGATGGAAGCGGCAATCGTGCTGAGGCCTACCGGACCGCCGCCGTATTTCTCGGCGACCGTCAACATGATTTTTTGATCGACTTCGTCCAAGCCATAACGGTCGACCTTAAGCATATCGAGGGCGGTCTCGGCCACCGCCAGGTCAATATCGCCATTGGCGCGGACCTGTGCATAATCCCTCACGCGGCGCAGGAGCCGGTTCGCAATGCGCGGCGTGCCCCGGCCGCGGCGGGCAATCTCTCTGGCGGCATCGCTGGTGATGGCAACCTCCAACAGCCCGGCGGAGCGCTCCACAATTTGACCCAGGATCTCTTCGTCGTATGGATCCAAGCGCAGCACGATCCCGAAGCGGCCGCGTAACGGGGCGCTAAGCAGTCCCTGGCGTGTGGTGGCGCCCACGGCGGTGAAGCGAGGCAGCGTGATGGAGTGGGTGCGCGCGCCGGGGCCGGCGCCGATCAGGATATCGAGCCGGAAGTCTTCAAGCGCGGCGTAGAAGATCTCCTCGATGTCGGGCTGCAAACGGTGAATCTCGTCGATAAAGAAGACCTGGCGGCTGCGCACATTGCTCAAAATGCCGGTCAGGTCGAGCTTTTTCTGCAGGACAGGTCCGGCCGTCTGATCGATGGGGACGGAAAGCTCCTGCGCGATGATACCGGCCAAAGTGGTCTTGCCCAGCCCGGGAGGTCCGCACAGCAGCACGTGATCCATGGCCTCGCCGCGAAGCTTGGCGGCTTCAATGGCGATGGATAGCTGTTCGCGCACGTGCGGCTGACCGGCGAAATCGTCTAAGCGCGTCGGCCGCAGAGCGGCCTCGAACTGGCGGTCGTCTTCTTGGGGCGCGGGAGAAATCATGCCATTTTCGCGCATCGCGTTCACCTACTCATTAGCGCATGGCGGCAAGCGCGGCGCGGAAATAGGGCTCAAATTCATCCGGGGCCCCACGTTCCTTGGCCTTGCGCAGCGCTTCTTCGGCAGCCGCGCGGGTGCAGCCCAGGTTCTGCAATGCGGAAAGCACGTCGCGTTCGAGGGCGTTGAATGATGGGCCGGTTCCCGCAGCCGGAACGGACTTTCCGGTGGCATCTACCGCCGCCAGTTTGTCTCTCAATTCCAGCACCATACGTTCGGCGGTTTTCTTGCCGACACCGGGGATGCGAACGAGGCTTCCAATATCGCTGTTCCGGATGGCTGTAACCAAATCGGCCGTCGGAAGTCCGGAGAGCACGGTGACGGCTAACTTAGGACCTATCCCACTGACCGAAATCAGACGTTCGAAGACCGCTTTCTCCTCCGCGGTGGCAAATCCATAGAGCACCAGGGCGTCTTCCCGGACATGTGTGTAAATGCGAAGGGCAGCGGAGGCGCCAGCATCAGGAAGCGCACTGTAAGTGGAAATTGGAATCTGCACGTCGTAGCCGACGCCCGCAACTTCGAGAATGACCTGGTTAGGATGCTTTTCGAGGATGGCGCCACGTAAGTGGCCGATCATGAATGGTCTCGCACGGTGAAACCCTCATTATCCACCTGCACAGAATGCACACGGCTAGTGGAAACCGAGAAGACACACGATTAACGCGGGTGCTGCCGCATCCCTGGCGGGGGCGGTCAGGTTACGGAAGACGCCGGTTTACTGCAGCCTCTGTGACGACGCTTGCAAAACCCACTCGTGAATCCGGTTACGGGCTTCCTGGGCAGTCATGACGTGACTATCCTCTGAATTCCTTAGGGCCTTGCTGAGGGACGCAGCAAGTTCAGGATTCAACTCAACACCACATTGGCTGTCGATGTAGTAACGTAGTGCGTCTTTAAATGCCTCGTCCGGACCATCGAAATTATTCATTAACATCACTTGGTAGAGAAGGTCTTCGGTTTCCGCGGACAGCTCAACTACACTCTTCCAGGTTCCGCTCCGATTAGGTCGAGACTGCAACGGCTCATTTTTTGGCATAGTAGTTTATCTTTTCTCAGCTTTTGTAAACTTTTCAAAAAAGGTACAGCTTTTCAACAACGCGAACCTTCTACCTCGGTTGATGGAGACAAACGTCCCCGGCCAGCAAGCTCAAACGCAGCCAGCTTCTCAAAAAAATAGACGAGGCTATAGTCCGTCACAAAGATTGTCTTAGTGAGCAATCTAACAAACACAGGAGGACGCTGTTTGTCGGTGAGTAGCAACCGCTGTCAACGCCCACTCATCCCCGTAATACAAGTACATCTTTGATTCAGCATTACATTTTTTTCCCCCCAATACCATGCTGTGTTCGACCCAGAAAATTAATAATCGTTACTAAAACTAGGAGTACCGGTTTAAAACTTATATGGTTTTTCTCCTATCTGATCAAACACCTATAATTCCATTAGTTTCAGCCAACCAATTGATTAAAGAATACTTGCATTCCCCTCTCCCACTAACACGACGCACGCGCAACCAAATGCTGCTCGCTTGACCGTAAGCTGGAATAACCTTTGTACGTACTTTGAGAAAGTCCGGAGCGGAAATAGTGGTCATGACTAATTACCAGGCCCGCCAGGCTATACCGGAGCAGCGATTGTTGCATGAAAAGAAGAACCGCAACGGCAAGTTAAAATATGAACCGGGCGAATGAAAATCCGCAAAGCTGTCATTACGGCTGCTGGCCGAAACCAGCGAACGCTGCCGCTGCAAACACTAGTTGACCGGGACGGCCGGCAGAAGCCGGTGCTTCGAATCATTCTCGATGAGATCCAGGCGGCGCAGATCGACGAAGTCTGTATTGTGGTTGCTCCGGGCGACCAGGAAAGTTATGCGCAGGCTGCGGGCCAGCGTAACATCTGCTTTATCGAACAAGCGAGCCCCCTTGGCTATGCGCATGCGCTTTGCTGCGCGCGCGATTACGTCGGCGACGATCCGTTCTTTCATCTTGTCGGCGATCATCTTTACGTAGGGAAGAATGGCCACACGTGCGCGCTTAGTCTTCTCCAGGCAGCGGAAGCCGAATCCTGCTCCGTTTCCGCCGTTCAGTCCACTCGCGAAACGCAGTTGGGCCGCTATGGAACTGTGGGTGGCCAGCGCATCCTGGGTAAGCAAGATCTGTACCGGGTAGAGACAGTCATTGAGAAGCCCACGCCAACTGAAGCGGAACAGACCCTGGTCATCTCCGGTCTGCGGGCCGGACACTACCTTTGTTTCTTTGGAATGCACGTGCTCACGCCGGGCGTGCTGGAAATACTCTACAGGCAACTCGAAGCCGCTCCGAAAGCCACGACTCTTTCGTCAGCCTTAGCAGAGCTGGCGCGGCGCGAACAATATCTTGCTTTGGAGCAAACGAGCCGCCGCTACGATCTAGGCATCAAATATGGACTTCTGCAGGCGCAGCTCGCGCTGGCTCTCAGCGGCGCTGAACGCGAGGAGGTGCTGGCTCAGCTGCTGGACCTAGTCGCGCTCAGTGCCACCGACGCGCGGGAAATCGGCCCGGCCGCATGAGCGAACTGATCTCGATTATCGTCTCGCAAGATCCTGAGGCGCGGAATCGCGCTCTCGATGGGATTTGCAACGGGCTTTCGACGCATCAACTCATGCAGGAATGCGCCGCGCTCGACCGCTTCTGGCGCTCTTCAGGAAACTTGTATGAACGAGTGCGCGCGCAGTTCTTCCTGTTTTCCATCTATCGCTTTCATTTGCCCTTCCGGACGGAAGTAGGTGGATCCGGCCTCATCTCATTCGAGGCGACGAATTACCTGCTGAAGCGCCGTTTTGAAGAGGCGATTGAATGCCTGTTGCGCAGTTCGGCTACCGCCGGAATGAACGCAACCATTGCGAGCGGCTTAGCGGCTGCGTACCGGGGTTTGGGGTTCAAGACTCTGGCGGATCAGGTTCGCCTGAGCGTCCGCTCGGTTCGGGGGAATCAATGGATGTCTCGCATCGGACATCCGGAAGATTATCCGCTCACGCTTCGCCAGGAACTGCTCGGGGAGTCTCCGTATCCGATTTTACGGGAAGCCACGCCGGTGCGCATGGATTTGACGCACAGCGCCTGGAGTGACATTTTCTTTTTGGGAATGGACTTTCCCGAGGGCGCGCGCGTTCTGAACGTCTCGATCGATCTGAGCATTCACGGGAACGGCCCGGCGCATCCTTCGCCGCCCGTTGAATCGTATTTCCGGGTGATTGGTGAACCCGTTCTGCGTCTGACGAGCGTTGACCTAAACGACACCACCGACATCACAAGCTTCGCGGAGTTATTCGATTTTGCGCGAGACAATCTGGGGCTGCTCAAGGCTGCAATCATCGCCTCGGGCATCGTTCCTCCGGCTATGGAAGGCGCGACACAACCGCTGCGCACGCTTCTCAGCCGGTTGGCCGGTGAAGGGAAAGGCATCGAGCTGGTCAGCCGTGTTCGAGACATACCCAAGGGATCGCGTCTGGCCGTTTCAACGAATTTGCTGGCCGGCTTAATTTCCGTCTGCATGCGCGCGACTTCGCAGATCAAGAACCTGACGGGCATGTTGGAAGAAAAGGACCGGAGGCTAGTGGCGGCTAGGGCCATTCTGGGCGAGTGGATCGGAGGATCAGGCGGAGGCTGGCAGGATTCCGGCGGGGTCTGGCCAGGCATGAAGGTGATTGAAGGGGCCGAAGCGCGCGAAGGCGATCCCGAGTTTGGCGTGAGCCGCGGGCGACTGCTGCCTTCGCACCGGGTTATCCATTCAGATGAGATTTCCGAACGGACACGCCGATTGCTTCAGGAAAGCTTAGTACTGGTGCATGGAGGCATGGCGCAGGACGTAGGGCCCATCCTGGAGATGGTTACCGAGAAATATCTGCTGCGGTCCGAAAGTGAATGGGGCGCCAGGCAAGAGGCCATCCAGATCCTGGACCGGATCCTGATTGGGCTTCGACACGGCGACATTCGCAGCGTTGGCGCCGCGACCGAGCAGAATTTCTTCGGCCCCATCCAGGCGATTGTTCCGTGGACAAGCAACCGGTACACCGAGATCCTGATTGAACGGGCGCGGGCTGAAATGGGCTCCGATTTTTGGGGATTCTGGATGCTGGGCGGCATGGCGGGCGGCGGCATGGGATTTATCTTCAGCCCGGAGAAGAAGCGGCATGCGCAGGCCCGGATGCAAAAAATCATGCTGGAAACCAAACAGCAATTGGAGCATGCCGTTCCGTTCGCCATGGATCCCGTGGTGTATGATTTCGCCATCAATGAACGCGGTACTTTCGCCGAGCTGCTCAGCGGGGATGCCAGCTTGATGCCGGAGGTCTACTACACTTTCGTGATTCCCCGGCTATTGCGCATGGCGTCCAGCGAGATTCCCGCGTACCGCCGAGCGGAACTCGACCGCTTCGCTTCGGCTTGCCGGACAGTGCCGGAGCTCTCCGGCGTGGTGCAAGGTCTTTTCGACCGCCTACTTCCGTCCCTCACGCAGGAGAAGGATGGGCCGGCGAAATCACTAAAGGATCTTCTAGAAGAATACGGCTTTGACCCGGTGGCGCACGAACAAATCAGGCTGGATCTGAGGAACGGCCGCATCGGTCTTGCACAGAACAGGCTTCCTTCGAGGACGAGGGTGGAGGATGCCCAGGCAAGCGACGTTTTTGAGGGGCGGGACCAAGGCGCCATCCGCGAACGCTTCCGCGCGACGGGCATGGCGGCGCTGGCGGGGGGCAAGGCCGCAATTCTATCTCTGGCGGGCGGCGCCGGGAGCCGCTGGACAAAAGGCGCTGGCGTTGTCAAAGCGCTGAACCCGTTTTGCAAGTTTCATGGCCGGCACAGGAGCTTTATCGAAGTCCATCTGGCAAAGACCAGACGGACGAGCCGGCTGTGCGGCGTACAAATACCGCACATTATCACCACCAGCTATTTGACGCACGCACCGATGGAGAAACAACTGGCAGAGGCGGGCGGCTACGGCTATGACGGTCCAGTTTTGCTTTCGCCAGGGCGCAGCATTGGGCTTCGACTCGTGCCCATGGTGCGGGATCTGCATTTCGCATGGAACGAGATGCCACAGCAATTGCTGGATGCGCAAAAGCAGAAGGTTCGCGACAGCGGCCGTTCCGCGCTTACGAATTGGGCTTTACAGAGCGGAGAGGCTTCCGACTACGTCGACAACCTGCCCATGCAGTGCTTGCACCCGACGGGACACTGGTACGAAGTATCGAACATCCTGCGGAATGGCGTGCTTGCGGAGCTGCTCCGCAGCAGACCGCAACTCAAGTATTTGATGGTTCACAACATCGACACGCTGGGCGCCGATGTCGATGCAGGCTTGCTCGGTTATCACATTGAGCAAAAGGCCGGATTGACTTTTGAGGTGATTACTCGCAACGTCGACGATCGCGGCGGCGGGCTTGCGCGAGTGGACGGACGGCTACGGCTTATCGAAGGCATGGCGCTGCCTTCCGAAGAGATCGAGTCAGCGCTCACTTACTACAACTCCAATACGTCGTGGGTTGATATCGACCGGCTGCTGGAGACGTTTGCACTGTCCCGCGAGGCTTTGATGGATGCCGGCAAGGTCGCGGAAGCGGTTCGAACACTGGCTGCGCGCATGCCCACGTTTGTCACGTTAAAGGATGTGAAAAAGCGTTGGGGCAAAGGGCAGGAAGATATCTTCCCAGTAGCTCAGTTTGAAAAGCTATTCGTGGACATGACCGCGCTTCCCGAGTTGGATACCCGGTTCGTCGTGGTTTCCCGCCAGCGCGGCCAGCAGTTGAAGGAACCGGCACAACTGGATGGCTGGTTTCGAGACGGGTCAGTGCAGTATGTGGAGTCGCTCTGCGATTGGGAGTAAGAGAATTCAGTTACTCGAGCCGTTCAATAGACCACGCACAAGGGCGGTAGCTTCGCTGAGATCGGAGTAAGTGGCCCGGTAGGACGGGATGGACTGGATCCACGACAAAAACGACTCAATGCTAACGCGATCATGCGCCACCCAAAAACCAGTCTTCTGTAATCTAAGCAGACTCTCGAATGGCGTGAGGGGATTTAGTGTCGTGACTGCATCCGGCCGGAATTCGATAAATAAGAGGCATTTAGGCACGGCGGGAAGCTGGTTGTTAGTTGGGGGCGCCAGGAAGCGCACGTTATAGCCACTTCGTTCAAGGATCGGGACGGCGGCAAGTTCGGGGAAACGAGATGCGAGGACTGGCCAACTTCCTTCGCGGAGCATTAAGGCGAATGGCATGACGGCTACTTGCAACGTGCGCCGGTCAATAGCGGCCGAATCATCTGACAGGAACCGCAGTCCGCTGTGCATAAGAGCAGCCGTCAGTGTAGTCTTGCCCACATTTGTTTCCGCAGGCATGATGACGCAATCCGTACCGGCGCCACATGCTCCCGCATGAAGGATCGCCAGCCACTCCGCACCAGGTTGCGCTACGCGGGATATCTCCTGGAGTAAGACCGCCCGGGCTGCGTTGGCTTCGAGCTCTTCTCCGAAGAGCACACCGTCGGTTAGTAACTTAAGCTGGCCGCCGACGCGTAAGACCTGGAAATGAATGCCGGGAGAGGCTGTATCCGAATGGAGATGCGCAAGCCGCGGAGCGATTTCGTCGGCGAAATCCTGGTCGTTTACTTCCAGGCGGAACTGCTTCGCGCCCAGACGATAATTACCGACGAAACAAGGACTGAAAGTGGAGGGTAAGTACGGAACACTCGATTGAGTGGGCGGAGCGGTAGAAAGCAGATCCTCTCGCCAGCTATCGATAGTTGCGGCTATATCGCGGACCGCCTGGCTGTGAGGAATATCAAACTCTGCTGTGAACTGCCTTGCCAGGGATTCAACAGTCACTCCCAAACGCAAAGCAGACCATATCAGACGAGAAGTGGAGTTAAGGAGGAAAAGGCCTTGGACATCTGGACGCGCCAGAACCAAGGCCTCTCCGATGGGGAATTCCCAAAACTCAACGGAAGAAGGTACCGACAAATCCAGGTCGATCCCTATAACTACCGTTATTTATGTTTAGCTGGGCCTTTACCGCTGGCCGCAGAAGCTTTCTGAGTGAGAGCCAAAACCGAGAACGGCGCCGCATACGCTGCGAACTTTCCAAGCTTGCGAACTACTTCGCGCCGGTCTTGATGATCAGCCGATTGTACGGCCTGCTCGTTATTGGACAGTTGTTCATTCATGTTCTGATCCATTTTTTGATTGTATGCCATGTTATTCTCCCTTGTCTACGCAGTCTTCTTGAGGCTATCGCGGCGCCGGCGGGCAACCACGAACAGAAAGCCAGCCAATCCTAAACCAACCGGGAGCATTTCGGACGGCTCCGGGACAACACCCGCAGGCGAATTAGCAAGCGCGCCAGGTGTCGCACCAGCGCCGAAATTGAAAGTGAAATCGAACACCGCAGTTAGAGTGTCGCCATTCAGACCAGTCAGATTAGCACTATTGGAACCGTTAAAGCTGCCGTTACCGGTTGCCGTAATAAGTCCCAGCCCCTGCCCGTCATAGGAAAGTTGACCGGAAAACGTGCTGCCGGGCGCCACACCGCTAATGTTAAAGGGGATATTCTGGGAGTACACTCCGTCCCACGAACCGGGACTGTTGTCAAAGTAAGGCTGGGTGTAACTAAGCGTGATCGTGTCCAACTGGGCAGTCGGCGCGACGCCAGTGTACGCCACAGTAGGATTTATAGATATGAAAGTGCCACCAGCATTGTAGGATGCAGAGTACGTCCCAAAGATGGCATAAGTATCGCCGTTTACGGTGGCAGTGGTATTGAAGTTCGTAGGACCGTTGCTGCCGCCAAAACCGACGGTTGGGCCAGTCAGGTCAAGTGTAGCAGGCAAGCTGATTGCTGGAACGACGAGAGCCAGGAACGCAGTCCTGAGAAAAAACTTAGAGCGAGCGATTAACATTGTTGATTGACTCCTTCGGATTAGAGGCTGACTTTTTCTAAACTACCACATCCTAGACGGGTACGGTCCTAGTAGTTTTCCGCTGATTTTGCATCAAAAAGTACCGATTTAACAATTTAAACTAGTCTTACTTTTGTAATGTGTGACGTGGACGATTTCTATTTCAAACCCGTGTGCTCTGTAATCAAGGCAACGTTGAAGCGTGGGAGAAATAGAGAGATCTAAGCAAGTAGACCGCCTCCTAACATATTTAATTGTTATGCCTCGTCAAGCGACGCATTCGTCATGCGTTCTGTTATTCCTGGCAGTTATTTGAAATAGTCCTGCAATTCCAGAAAAGAACGCGGCCGCAGACGTCAACACCGACTCAACTCATGCGGCCAAGAACAACATTCAGCAGTTGAAGCAACATTATCAGCGGAGACCGGCGCAGATTCCGAAGGTGCACGGCAAGCGTTCCCTCCGCGTTAATGATCATTGGTCGAAGCTTGAGTACTCCCGGGTCTTTGCCGCTCTTACCGGAAATGTTCGCAGGCATAGGAGCTTGATCGCAATAACGATTGATAGAAGCAGGGGGGACATGCCGCAACAATTAGGCGATTCGCGGCGAGCTCAAGCAAACGGTGTTGCGGCGATAACTTTGAATGGCATGCCGATCTCCAAGCTCACTTGTGCGGCATAGGGATTATGGCGCCACTGCCAGGGCGGGAGCCTACACTTGATGGGCGGAGGGTCGTATCCAGGAAATCGGCAGCGAAGCCCGAGCGCGGGACCGGAAGAATTACCTTGATCCGGCGATTCGGTTAGCTGGCGGATGCACTTCAAACATCGGGCGATGTGAGCGCAGATAGCGCAGAAATATGGAAGTCTCTGGCGTAGGTGGTACTTTCGCGTGCAAATGGTCCAGTGGGAACCGGCCCGTCATCCTTATTGGACGTGTTGGGCGTGCTGAAATTGCCAGTGACCGTCGCAAACGCGTCACTCTCCTGGCGCGAAAAGGCTCCGCCGGCCAATGCCGTCATCGCCAGACCCGGCACGCACCAGGACAAGCTAAATGCCCATGCCCCAGATTAGGCGGGCGAGCCTGCCGCAATATGGCTGGAGGGGATCTGGGCGGGAGGTTGCTGTGGACGCGCCGCAGTGAACTGCTTCATTTCCAGCGCGAGCATGTGTATGCGGCCTTCCAATTCGGCCACGCGGCCCTCCAGGGCTTCCTGGGGAGCGCGCCCAGGCTGTTGGAGGAGTAGGTTTATGGCGGCTCGGGCCATCTCGGAAACACTTCGGATGCCGTTGGTGAAACAGAGTTCACGAAAGCGCTCGTATTCTTCGGATGTCAGACGAAAACTAATCATCCTGCTGCGGGATTCGAGAGGCATAGTGTTGTTTACTTCGATTCAGAACCGGACGGTTAGAGGAGAGCGGCGGCGAAGACACAGCCGTCACTTTGACATTGGCAATGGCCTCATGGGACGGAGGAGAGAGTGCTTTAGATGACGGCAAGTTTGGGAACGATGACATGCTGACCCTCTGCTAAAACCGCTTATGTAACTTTATTAACACGTAATACCGCGTAATTGAAAGTGGTGATACTCTCAGTACTTTTACCAGGCTAAACCTTTTTCACAAATATTCCAAGGCCTCGAGATGCAACCGCGCCCGCATCGATGTTTTCGATCCGCAAAACACCTTCACCCAGGCGAGTTTGGAAAGGCTCGCGCAAACTTGTTAAGCTGCTAAAGGAATGCTCGCCTTATGCTTGAAAGTGTAGGCAGATCTTGACAGCCGCTTTGTGGAAGTGGCCATTTGGATTGAGATATTTTCGGGGAGCAGGTGGGGAAGCAGCACGGGATTCTGGCCGGCAAAAAACGGCCTGCCGCGAAGGCGTGGACGCACCGGTAAAACCCACGCGGAAGCGCTGGCAGACAGGGGCCGTACGGCGGAGTCTCAACGCGTTGTTCTCGCGCTCTTGCTCCGATTCGTTACGGGAGATACACATATTTGTTGGAGCATATCGCATGCGCCAGGATAATGAACGGCTGGGCTTGGCGTGAGTAGAGATCGATTTTTAATTCCTTTAGTAGAACGCCTGGACTCAGCCGTGGTGGGCTGCGTCGGCGACATCATGCTGGACCATTTCGTTTATGGCGGCGTGAGCCGGATTTCCCCGGAAGCGCCGATTCCGGTTATTCGCGTAGACTCGCAGCAGTCGATGCTGGGCGGTCTTGGGAACGTCGTCCGGAATCTAGGTGCTTTGGGATGCGGAATTAAGGTATTTTCGGTAACCGGAGATGACCCGGCAGGGGGGGAAGTGGGCACCCTGCTGCGAGCTGTACCGGGTTGCGAGACGCATCTGCTGGGTGAGGCGGGCCGCAAGACGCCAGTGAAGGTTCGCTATATCGCGCACGGGCAGCAGTTGTTGCGCGCCGACAATGAAAGCACCCAGCCAATCTCGAAGGAAAGCCTGGACAGGCTGCTGGAGCGGTTCGAGGCTTCCGTTTTGGGCTGTTCGATCGTTATTCTGTCGGACTATTCAAAAGGTACGCTGAGCGGCGACTTGGCACGTGAGTTCATTCGCGTCGCTCGCGCGCAGGGCAAACGGGTGATCGTGGATCCGAAGGGGCGCGATTTCACACGCTATCATTCCGCGACACTGATTAAGCCGAACTTGAAAGAACTTGGCGAGGCCACAGGGCTGCCGGTAAACGACACGGCGGCACAGGAAGCAGCCGCACGCCAGCTCATTGAGCTAACGAATGCGGAATACATTTTGGTAACGCGCGGGTCCACCGGCATGTTGCTGATTCCGAGGGACGGCCAGGCGCTCGAATTTTCCGCCTTGGCGCGCGAAGTGTTTGAAGTATCGGGCGCCGGCGATACCGTGGCCGCCGCGCTGGCAGCGGCACTAGGCTCCGGGGCCCCGATTGCGGAGGCCGTCAGCATAGCGAATATCGCGGCAGGAATCGTGGTGGGAAAAATTGGCACCGCCGTGGTGGACAGATCCGAGATAGTGCATGAGATCGAGCATCAATCGGCGCTGTCGGCGAGCGATAAAGTGTTACGCCCGGACGAAGCAACTGAGCGGGCCCGAATCTGGAAGCAAATGAAATTGCGGATCGGATTGGTATTCGGAGCTTTTGATCAGGTTTCGGTGGACGATCTGGCGCTACTCGAGGAAGCGCGCGGGCATTGTGACCGGCTAGTGATTGCGCTCCAGAGCGACAGCGCCGTGGAGCAGGCCGGGTTGAAAGCGCCCGTGCAGGATCAACGTTCGCGAGCTTACGTATTAGCTTCGATGGTATTTTCCGACGCTGTCGTGGTGTGTGATGAGCAAACAGTGGACAAGCTGCTTGCAACGCTGCTTCCAGACGTGGTCGCGATCGTGAAAAGCGCCGGTGTGCGTATGGATTGGCCCAAGGGTTGGACTGGGAAGGTCATTGACCTAAGCCTATCGAGGTACGCCACGAATTGACACAGCTTGCTGCGGGCAATAGAATTCTTTCGGTTGAGCAGGTGGATCGATGGGTAGAGGCGGAACGAAGAGATGGACAGCGAATCGGGTTTACCTGTGGCGCTTTCGATGTCATGCACGCGGGCCACGCGCAGTATTTGGCCGAGGCCCGCAGCGCCTGCGACCGTTTGTTGGTGGCTGTAAACAGCGACGATTCCATTCGACGGTATAAGAATCCGCTCCGGCCTATCAATCCCTGGAATGAACGGGCGTTCGTCGTGGCGTCGATGGCAAGTGTCGACAGGGTGACTGTACTTGAAGAAGACAGGCCTTTGTCGCTGATACTTCGCTGGAAACCGGATTTCTATATTAAGGGCGGCGATTATAAGGCGTCGGCGCTGCGGTCGGGTTCGGTAGTGGAGGAATACGGCGGAAAAACAATATTGATTCCGCCGCAATTTGCCGCGAGCACCACTTCCATGTACGAACGAATCCAGGCGCTCGCCATCCATGCGGCTCCGGAAAAGGCAAACAGCCAGGAACCGGCCGGGCTGGTGCTGCTGGACCGGGATGGAACGCTGGTTCGCGACGCCTGCTTCGATCCGACCGAGATTGACCTTCTGCCGGGTGTGGGCGCGGCGCTGCGTGAATTGCAGGCGGCAGGTTTCCGGTTGTGTTTGATCACAAATCAGCAAGGGATCGGGTTGGGTTATTTCGGGTACAGGGATTTCATTGACGGCAATCGGGCCCTGCTGCGAGCGCTAGGCGAAGAGCGGGTATCCATTGCGAAGGTCTATTTCTGTCCGCATTCCCTGGCCTATACCTGCGAATGCCGCAAACCTTCGCCTGGGCTGATTCTGCGGGCGCTGAGAGAAGAAAACATACCAGCAGACCGTTGTTTCGTCATAGGCGACAGCGCCTCCGATATCGAAGCAGCGCGGAGTGCCGGGTGCCAGGGCTATTACGTTGGGACCACGACGTCAAAGTATCCCGCTGTGAGCATCGGCAATGCGGCGAAGGATATTATCGCCAAAGTAAACAAAACGTAAGACAAATCCCGGATGCGGTATATAGCCGCGCCAGTCCGGTTCTCAAGGTAGCGCGGTCACGCTTGCACGATTCACCTGTTGTCCGTTAGTAGAATTTGTCCGCCCGACTTGCTCGAGATTCACATCGGCGCCCGTTTTCTTTATCGGGAAAACCGGATGGCTTCCGTAATACATGGACCCCAGGTGACCGCGCTCCTCTCCGAAAAAAGTGATGAAGACAATCGAGCGCCTAGGGCGGACTATGTTCAAGGGTCAACGAGGCCCTGTCTCGGTGGTTCCGATGTGGTCGTAATGGGCTGTTAGCATCACGCAGGTATCTTTCAACTCCGGTTCAGAGCCCCGCAAGATACCAACGACATTCTTTAGAACTACATTTTTATCCTGGGGCG
>DATHIZ010000662.1:0-14954 GCA_035316385.1 Bryobacteraceae bacterium
ACCCGACATCGTGCCCATGCCGGCGATATACGGTGACCCATCGGCCATGACGCCGCACGCGGCAATCACCCGGTTGAACCTCGCTGGATAGACAATTGCTTTGGGCGCGCCGAAGTTGTTGCCTGCCGCCGTCACGAGTACAATACCGGCTTCGTAGGCTTCGTTGACGACATCCGCCCACGCCTCGGATGCGAGGCCACCCATGCTCATCGAGATCACATCGACGCGTAGGGATGGGTCGGCATTGGGCGCGATCAGGTATTTCACCGCTTCGACGAAGGCCGACGTTTTCGCCAATACTACGGCCGGACCGATGCGGCAGGGAATGATCTCGGCGAACGGGCTCGCCCCCAACAGGAAGCCGTTCTGCTCCGGCTGCAGCATATCCGCGAGCTTAGTTCCCGCCAGAATCGACAACGTACCTGTGCCATGGCCCGGTTGATTTTGGTGGAACAAACCTTCGATGTATGGATCGTTTGCATCATTCGGGTTGCCGTCACCGAAGTTACGCGCTAGATCCCGCCGCAAAAGCGGGGCCTTCGGAAGCGCTTGGTGCTCAAAATCGAAACCGACATCAATTATCCCGATCCTTACGGGGGATCGCTTGTTGCCCAATGCTTCAATCTCCGCGCGGGCCTTGGCCAGCTGTGTATATTTGTCCCCCAAGTGCCAACCAAAGCCCGGGCCTACGGGAAAGGAAGGATTCTGATCGTCGTATTTTCCCACGTCACCGGGACGCGCCGCCAGAGCCACTCGCCCAGGATGATCCTCCTGCCAGGGCTGTTCAAAGTTAGGCTCGGCAAACACGTTGTCTCGCGCGGCCGTTTCGTGGGCTGTGTCCCACGCATCCCCCGGATGTTCGGTTGAACCATCCGACTCTTTGAGATGCCAGTCGCCGGTGAGTCGCCGCACCGCCCGTACACCCGCAATTCCCAGATTCGCGCGGTCCGGCGGAACGTTAACGAGCAACTGTAACCTATTTGCCATACACCCTCCGAATGGAAACCAGTTTCAGTTAGTATATGCGCGATACAGAGAGAGAATGGGACAGAAGCAGGAATGTTCTCCGATGCCAAGCGCGCCTCCTAGCCTGCCGTTGCGGCACGTCGCAAATGACAACTTCGCCTGCCCGCACTAACATTCCTGATCACACGTCAGTTCGGATGTGATCTGATGTTCGTGGTAATCGCAAAGTTTCATCGGGTGATGAGGACCAGTCGAATCATCGGCGCCGTGTTAGCGTTGCTTGCGCTGCCCGCAGGCGCGCAGAAACTTTCGCCTGATGTGTTGAAGCTGGCTCACACGATGAATACGAATCGAGATGTCTTAAAGCGGCTTCCGCTCTACACGTGCCTCGAGACCATTGCGCGGGTGAGACCTCGCGAGCATGGGCGGCCAAGCGCTCAGGATGTCGTGCAGGTGGATGTGGGCGAAAACAGCGAGATGTATTCGTGGCCCAACGATACCAACTCCTCATCGTTGAATCTGCCGGACCTGGTGGCGCATGGGTTGTTATCGACCGGAATGTTTAGCGGATTCGCGCATAGTCTGTTTGTTGGGGATCACGGGATCGTGCAAATTGCGGGAAAAGACGTGATCCAAGGCCGCGATACTCTTCGATTTACCTATCGAGTGCCGTCGCTCGTGAACAGTTGGAGCATTAATTGGGACGGCCAGTCAGGCGAGTTACAGGAGACGGGCGAATTCTGGGTGGATGCACAGGATTATCATCTGATGCGGCTGCAAGTGAATACGCAAGAGATACCGCCGCAAATGATGCTGCGGTTGCTGACTGTGGTAATGGATTATGACTTGATTCAGGGTGATTCGGACAAGGCATTGCTTCCTATCGAGGGGACTTTGACGGCCGTTGATAACGGCGGCAAGGTGTATCACAGCAGCATGGCCTTCTCGCATTGCCATGTGTTCGCGGCAGAGTCGAAGATGCGGCGAATGATGCGGATATGCAGGCCCTTTTTACTCGCTACAAACAGAAAGAGGGGTTGCTCCCAGCGGGTTTGGGTTTACGGGTTGTGCTGGCAGAGCCGATCGTGGCGAAGAACGCCCGGGTTGGGGACTTGATCAGTGCCCGGCTTGAATCGCCGGTTCAACTTCCGGCGGAATCAAAAATACCGGCGGGAGCGTTACTCAAGGGGCGAATTCGTCAGTTTGCGAAATTGGATGATCCTCCGAATACGTATCTGGTTGGGCTTGCGTTCTCGCAATTGGAGTGGGGAGAGCGAAGTTATCGATTTCTCGCGGGGTTAGTTGGGATGGAACCACTGCCTGGGATTCAATCGGAGATTTTTAGAAGTCGGGATGTTCTCAGAGATTTGCCGATGGGTACCATGAGGATTACAACTGGCGATACTATGTCCGGCTATGCCGTTCCGGGCGCTGCGGCTTTCTTTCTCAGTGATGCTCCAGGCCTTCCGAAAGGCTTTCGGATGACATGGCGGACTACGAAGATGTCTCGATAAGGCGCACGTTGTTGGCGGGCGGGGGGCTGCTGGGCCGTCGATTGCGAGATGGTGTGGTGCTCGGTCTGGCAGCGAAAGCCCGGCGCGCAGGCGCGCAGCAAAGCGGCTGCGGTCGAGAACGCCGTCGGCATGGCTGCCGTTGACATTTGGACCGCCGCCGTGGGCGGTCACAATCCGATGCTTCCGCCGCCGCGGCGGGCCTCCACGATTGCTCAGGAAAAGAAAGTGGAGGAGGTGGGAGGCATCCTGGCGGATCTGGATGGCCGCCACTATTACGGGTATTGGTCCCTGTTCGGAGTGATTCACTCGCGCGACAAGGAGCAGATTGAGGCCGCGTTACGGAACAGCAGGACCGTGAGACCTACGCCGCGCTGATCTCTTACCTCGACTCGTTGCCTCCGGGCGACGAGTTGTTCCGACTGGGTCAGTTGCTAGGTTTTCTCTCGTTGCTCGGGCAGCGTATACCAGAGGCCTTCACCCAATTGCTGGCAGAGTTGCAGGAACAAACCAAGAAGGCGGCGGACTATCACGCTCGAATAGGGCAACGGCTGGCGCGCCTGCCGCAGGAAATCGCTGCGGGAGTGGAGACGGACGCCATGACAAAGGCCATGAGCGAAACCTTCCGGCAGCGCTGAAGCAGGTCATCCAGGAATACTGAGGGGTCTCCACCGCGATCTCCAGGGAAATCGGAACGCTGGCTTCGGCTTCCGGCTGATTGCGGCAGCACAATGCCGAACTCGTCATCGCAGAACGCTCGAGCGCATGGTTCAAGCGAGGTCTCGCCGCATTGCTGCGGTTTCCTTGTCGGTGGCATCTGCGGAATGACGTTTGAAAGGCGACAGCCGGCCATTGTTGACGGCGATGTCAGGACTCGAGTTGAGGGCACTCAGACACCCGAAAAGCAAAACGCGCCGATCGGCGCTATTGACAAAGGAGGAAAGGCACAGTGAGTAATCTGCAAGTAGAAAAGCGCCGGAAAGGCGCGGCGCGGGAGCCCATTCGTGTTCCCAGGAGCCGGTTCCGAGTGGCGCGGAGGCGTCGTATGTCTGCGGCCCTAGCGCGGAGCCAGCAGGCCGATCTCCCGGTCCGCAAGCCGCCAACGTGTGAGCCGCGCGGCGCGGATGTGCATCGCACCGACGTGGTTCGCCAGGCGTTTGGATCAGACGTGGTCGGATCGCATTTGTCGCCTCGGGCGCAACTGGGATATCGCGTCCTTGTCGATCACGTCAATCGCGGCCGCGATCCCCGGAGGCCCTATGATGGACAGGTCTTTCTCACGATGAAACATTTGCACTTGAGCTGGGCGGCGTGAGCAAGCGCCAAGTGCAGCGCATCCGCTCGGAGCTACTTGCGGCGGGTTGAATCTGCTTGCCGAAAGGAGATGCCGGCGGTCGCGGCAACGCCACCATCTGGTATCACCTGCATCCGGACGCGCGCCCATGCGGTCTCGCGGGGTTTGGCGCCGCTGAAGCAGCGCGCCGCGGCCGGCCAGGCGAACGCACGAAGAGCAGCCACACGGCAGCGACGGTCCAGCGAAAACAGAAAGGATGACAGCCTGATCGTCCTTTTTGGTTCCGGAGGCTAAAGGATGACGGCGCCGTCATGCTTTCCAGCGCCCAATGTCGTAAAGGATGACACGGGTGTCGTGCTTTCTCGCAAAAGGATGACCAAATAGACGCAAAGGATGACCAAAACCGGCGGTGCATATAAGGAAGAACTAATCCAGGAACCAATCCCAGAACCCAAATCGACGACGGCGACGAAAAACGCCGAGGAATTCCCGCCCGAATCCGCCCGGCTCATGGACCAGGAAATCGCGCTCGATGACGGAGCGTTGCGGCGTCTCGGGCGGGACGGTCGCAACACCGTGCCGGACGCCACCGCCGAAGAACTCCATCACTTCTTCCATGAGCGTGCCAAGACTGTCTACCGTAATCGGAAGCTCGACAACCCCACTGGTCTGATGCTCACCACAATCCGCGACTGGTTCTCTGAGCGGCGCGTCCTGGAACGGCGAAAAGCACGCGAAGGGGACATGAGAGAAGCTGCGGCGTTGCAGGAGCAACTCGCCAATCAGCTAGCCGAGTTGCGCTCCTTTGGAGTATTGTCAATGGCCGCCGATGAGAAATCTCGATGATGCAGGGGGCGCGGTGGAAGCAGTTGCCCCTCAAACCGCATTTACCTGGACTCTCGCGGTGCCGATTTATCCTCTGCTTCCGACGCACACTGGAAGCTACGAGGCCATGAGTTGCGCGACGCTCTCTCGCAGGCATCCAGTCAGGCAAACAACAGCCTGGTGAGACGCAAGCGCCCGATACTCGGATGCACTGAAGCGGCATCGATTCAGAGACCTCTAGACCGCACAGGGAAGCAACGCGCGTTACTCGGCCAAGTTATTTTTGCAAATGCCGGTGATTCCTAAAGCCTAGCCGACAAGGGGCGATCAAACAATCCAAAAGCAATTTGCGAGAGATCCCCACGGAGAGCATCATGTCTCGGAGGCACGGTATAGAATAAATTCGCAATAAGAAACCTCATGACTAAATGGACACGCAGAAGCTTTCTCGGATCGCTGCCGGCCGCGGCCTCAGCGGCAACTCTCGCCGCTCAGGAAAGACGTACCGGAAAACCAAAACTTAAAATCACCGATCTGCGATGCGCCATCATCGGCCGCAACCCCGTCGTTCGAATCGTCACCGACCAAGGCATCTCCGGCTACGGTCAGGCCGAGTCATCGAAGGCGTACCTCAAACCGATGGCGCTCTTCTACAAGGATTATCTTCTGGGCGAAGATCCCACGGACGTCGAGCGAGTCATGTTAAAGATCCGACGGCTTGGCGCCTTCAAGCCGTGGGGGGCCGCGGTAAGCGCGATCGAGATCGCTCTGTGGGATATCGCAGGTCAGGTCGCCGGGGTGCCCGTTTACAAGCTGCTGGGCGGCAAGATCCGTGACCGCGTACGCATTTACAACGGAGGCTTTCGGCCGCCCCTGACAGGGCAGATGCCCCAGGACTACGCCGAAAACGTGCAAAAAATGAAGGAAGCCAAAGAGGGCTTTACTCTCATTAAAATGGCGGTCGGCTTCCACAACCCCGCCATGATGGGCGCCATCCCCAACATGTGGTACGACGACCCGCGGCAAGGAGCGTCGCACCCGGACCGCGGCCTCATGACCGAACGCGGCTTGAAGCATGTGATCTCCTGCGTTGAAGCGATGAAGAAAGTGCTGGGTGATGAGGTTGGCCTCGCGCTCGACTGTGGCCCCGGCTGGATGTTAAAAGACGCAGTCACATTCGCGCGAGCATGCGAACCGCTGCACATCACATGGATCGAAGACATTCTGACAGGCGACTATACTCCCTACCCGAACGCGCAACTCTTCCGTGACCTCAAGCAGGCCACGTCCGTCCCGATTCACACCGGAGAAGAGATTTACCTGCGGCAGAATTTTAAGGATCTAATCGAGCAACGGGCAGTAGACGTTGTCGGTCCTGACCCGGAAGACGTCGGAGGTATCGCTGAACTCAAATGGATCGCGGAATACGCCGACATCCACGGCATCTTAGTCGCCCCGCACGGTGTCTTCGACGGCCTGATCGGCCTCGCCGCCCACGTGCACATGGCCGCCGCACTTCCGCAAAATTACATCGCGTTCGAGTACCCATTCGGCCAACCCGAGTGGTGGTACGACATCGTGGAAGGCTTGCCAAATCCGATCGTCAAAAACGGCTTCATCGACGTTTGGGACCGCCCCGGCCTCGGCGTGACCTTCAAGGTGGCCGCGGCAAAAGCGCGCCTCGCGGAACAAGATCGCGGGTTTTTCGATTAATCGGAAACGCCTGCGGCGAGGGCGGGTTGCTCGACACAACATTTGACACTTCGTATGCAAAAACTGTAGCCGGGCGAGAGCAAGGCTTAACCGGGAGACCATTACGGTGTTAGCACAAAAGGTCGTCATAGTTTTCGCATCAACAAGTAGGTATTGATATGTCGGACGCGCCAGACCAACGTCTGCTTGAGGCTCTCCTGGACTCCTGGGATCGGAACAACACCATCCTGCTCAACCTGCTCCGCGCGCTCCCGGAGGGCGGGCTGGAGGTCAGGGCGATGGAGGGCAGCCCATCCATAGCGGAGTTGTTCACACACATCCACTTTGTACGACTTGTATTCGTCTTGGAGGATGCCCCCGAGTTCGCCAGAAACCTGCCCGAGGAAGAGTGGGTGGTCGAACATGACCGTGGCCGCATCGCGCAGATGCTGAACGACAGCGCCAAGGCGGTGCGGGACGCCTTAAAGAGCAGAGTGCAGGCAGGCCGGGACATGAACATTCACTACGACCACCCCATCCTCCTGCTCCAGCACATGCTCTGGCATGAAGGCTACCATCACGGTCAGTTGAAGCTGGCACTCAAGGTGGCCGGCCGCCCGATGACCGACGAGGAAGCCGGGCCAGTCACGTGGGACGTCTGGATGCGCAAAAGTGAACATCTTAGGGCGTCGACAAGCGCGCTCAAAGAGCGCTTCGCCTCGAATCACGAGCGTCCACCGGTGATCACGCAACTTGAGCCGCGACACGGAACTTCTTGTTGGCGTGTGATCCTGCCACGTTTGAGGATAAAATCGCGAATAGCGCGGAAACTTGCGCACTCAATCCGCCATCGCCGCGCAAAACATTCGAAGGATGTACCAGTAACTCTGGAGGTTTCATGTCCGACAAGCAAATGCTCGTTCCTGCTCAGGAGCTTGCCGCAACCAATAAGGCTCACTATCCCAACGAAAGCGCGAGGTATCGCGCGGCTCGCAATGAGCTGCTAGTCGAAGAGATTGAGCTGCGTCGCCAGCTGGAGCGCGTGGCGTCACGCCGGCGGACGCTGCCGCCCGGCGGTGAGATTCCTCAGGACTTCGAGCTTGCCTCCGAAACCGGCCCGATCCAATTCTCGAGTCTTTTCGGCGACAAACACACGCTCTTGGTCTACAGTATGATGTACGGTCCGCAACGCAAAGCACCGTGTCCTATGTGCACATCGTTCCTGACCGCCTGGAATGGGACCGCTGTCAACCTGCGCCAGCGAGTTGCCATCGCCGTCTCTGCGCGCTCGCCGATCGAGCGGCTGATCGATTACAAGAATCAACGCGGCTTCACGAATCTGCCGTTCATTTCCGATTGGTCCGGCGAGTACACTCGCACCTACGTGAACCCCGAAGACGCCGACGTTCCCGGCTTCAGCGTCTTCAGCCGGCGCGATGGATCCACCCGCCACTTCTATAGCGGTGAGATGAGCGGAACGATGGCAGATTCCGGACAAGATCCGCGCGGCGGCCCGGACCTCGATCCTCTATGGCTAATGTTGGACTTGACGCCGGAAGGCCGCGGCACTGATTGGTATCCGAAGCTCGACTACGGGCACAAATAACGCCTGGCTACCTCCTCGCCCGGTGCGCTGTTCGCTGATCGTGGTACTACCGCCGCAGCATCTTCTAGCGCATTCCCGCAGGCAGTCAAAATGCAAGCTAGCTTCACTCGATGCCGTCTATCCTCGCGCCTCCAGAGTTACCACCGGCGCCGTGGTGCGCTTCGTCCCGATTCTACGGTAACCATGCGCTCTGCCGGAATCGAAGTAGACGGAATCGCCCCCACTAACGGCCTGACCGGCATTTTTTACTGGTATCTTCTGTATCCCATCCATGAACTGATGTTTCGGGGAATGTTGCGGCGCATTGCCGCCGCTCTCTCCAGGCAGGAGAGCGGGCTGAGGGACGCCCAGCACCTCGCGCTATGAGAGTTTATACACTTCGCCGCGAACTGTGGATTCCGCATCCCGTGTCCGCGGTATTCGATTTCTTCTCGCGCGCTGAGAACCTTGAACAAATTACTCCGCCGTGGATGCGATTCAAAATTCTTGCTCCCCTGCAAATCCAGATGAGGGAAAGAGCGGCCATTCAATACACGCGTCCGGGGAATTCCCTTTCGTTGGTTGACCGAAATCGAGCAATGGAATCCACCTCACGAATTTGTCGATGTCCAGAGGAAGAGGAAAGGGCCGTACCGGCTGTGGCGTCACACGCACACGTTCTCACCGCTTAACGCAGGCGCTTCCATCGTGGACATGGTTGAGTACGCGCTTCCGTTCGGGCTGCTGGGCCGGTTGATTCATCGCCTACGGGTCGCGCGGGATTTGTCGCGTATACTTGATGACCGTCAGCAGCGGATTTACGCTCTGTTCGCCCAAAAGGAAAAGGCCTCAACGGTTTCCTAATTACCGATTGCTCCGCTTCTATTTCTCACTCGGACTATCGTCCGCCTTAAGATCGCCGAGCGCATACTGAATACCCGCAAGCATATGCGCCACAAACGGCCGCGAAAAATAAACCGTCTCATTGTGGCCGTGTGCTTCGTAAAATACGCGGCCATTGCCAACGCGCTGAATGTAACTGAGTGCATAGTCGCCGTCGGTGCGCCGCGTGCCGGCCGGTTCCTTGGCCTTATCTTCCGCGCTCATTTTCTTGTAGTTGATGCTGGTCAACACGTGCACGCGCTTGCGGCTGAATGAGTCTTGCGCGAAGGTGTACGTCTCGTCCACAATGTCATAGCCCTTGGCCGGGAACATAGAGGTCAGCGGGCTGTTCGGATCGTCGACCTTGACGGGAATCAGAGTCGGGTAGCTCCAGTGAAATTTGAAAAAGCCGCCGATCGTCTCATTAAATTCCGACCAAGTGCCCGTCGGCGCGGTGGTTGCTGCGCCGGGTGAAGCCGGGCGCGGACTCGTATGGTACGAATCGGTCGCAGCGTGAATGCCGGCGATACCCTTTCCGCCCTTGACGAAATCGAGAAGCGCCTGCCGGCGCGCCTGGGTGGCCACTTGATTATTAGGGTCGTCCAGAAACTCGCCTGTGGTGCTGTCTAGGAAAAGCGCATCATATTGCTTCAGGTTTTCAGCAGTGATCGCGGCGGGGTCATAGGTGATGGTCGTCATCCACCCGCCCGTCTTGTCTCCCAGATACTCAACCATCTTTGCCGCTAACGGGATAGAACTATGCACAAAGCCGGCGGCCTTGCACAATACGAGTACGTGCCGAAGGCCTTGCGGTGTCGCCATCGGCTTGTCCGGCAATGCCGCCATCATGGCCGAGATATCTTGCGGGTTGGCAAACTGTTTTTGCGGACAGCCCGTGCTGAATCCTCCGCTAAATCCTTCCGCCGGACATGGCTTTGTGGATGGCGCCTGCTGCGCGGACAAAAGACTGCACAACAACGCAACGCCGCCGCAGGCAACTCTGAATTTCTTCACGATGCTTTGAACTCCATTTCCAGAAAACTGTCTCGATTCTGCCCTTGAGAGCAAGTGTTAGTGTATGCCATTAACTCGCAGGGAGGCGCAGGCGTCCGCCCGCATTTTCGCAAGATCACTGCGCCACCGGCATAACCGGAAGATGATCGACAACTAACTGGCGCGTCGGATCGAGGCGCGTAAATAGCACTGCGCCAATGAGGACCATTACCGCCACACCCCACACGGGAGTGTTGTAGCTTCCGGTGGCTGCGACGGCATATCCAAAGGCCACCGAGCAAACAAATCCACCAAGTTGTCCCGCGGTATTCATGATTCCGGTGATTAAACCAGCCCGGGCGCCGCCGATGTCGAGACACACGGCCCAGGCCGCCGGGAGCATCAGATCCGCCGCGCCGAAACCTAACGATGACGATAGGACGATAACCCTGTGATCACGCGTCATCGTCATTTCCAGCAGCAGCAAGGCCGACATCGCCAAACTGATGCTGCCCACTAGGCGCCGTCCCATTTTCAGTCCGAATCGCGCCACAAGATAGTCGCATAGAAATCCTCCGGCCATGCTGCCTGCCGCGCCCATAAGGAAGGAAGAGCCGCGAAAATGCCCATCTGCGACTTGCTGAAGCCCGCGCCTTTCACAAGATAAACCGGGAACCAGCCGAAGTAAAACCACGATCCGAAAGCCTGGCAGAAGTACATCACCACGATGAGCCACAACTGCCCGCGGCGGAGTAGCTCGCGCCAAGGGATTCCAGCATGGAGCGGAGTTTCCGTGTCCGCAAGGGGTGCTGGGTCGCAATAGAATCTACGCCACGCCGTTGCCCACATCAGGCCGGCAACGCTGAATAACACAAATGTCCAGCGCCAGCCGATATGCACTTGCAAGGGAACCACCAGGAGTGGCGCCAGCGCTCCGCCGAAGCGGCTGGCGGCCCAAATGTAACCTTGCGTGCGCGCTCGCTCTTTTGCTGGAAACCAATGACCCAGCACACCGGAAATATTCGGATAGGCTCCTGCTTCGCCCATGCCAAACAGGAAGCGAGTGGTCAACAGTTGAGGGAACGAAAAGGCAGCGCCCGTCAAACAGGTGAATGCGGACCACCAAACCACGATGCGCGTGAGTACCTTGTGATGGCCCAGTCGGTCGCCCAGCGCTCCAGTGGGAATCTCAAAAAGAGCATAGGAAAGCACAAAAGCGCCAAGGATCCAGCCCCACATTTCCGGTGAAATACGAAGATCCTGCTGAATGCGCGGACCCGCGCTAGCGATCGCGATGCGATCAAGAAACGTGACAATTGCCAGCGTTAACAACAGGAATAGAACACCGTAACGAGTTGCCAACCAGCGAGCCATCTTCACCCTTGAGGCGCCTCAATCCGTGCGGGTAGAATTTCTCGCATGCGAGCGGGTGTCTCCGTTGACATGGTCTCCATTGACATGGACGGTTCCCGGATCATACCATCCGTCCGAAGTTACTTACGGGGAGATCCGCAATCAGGCGCGGCACGGCGAGATCAAAGAGAAGGGCCCGGCGGCGAGCCACCATAGGATTGTGATCGCGTCTGGGGCTTTCCGGCGGTTGCGGCTATTCCTTTAAAGCGGCCTCTGACGGGAAGCACGCCGTCAGACCAGCATTCCTAACAGCCCGCTGCCGAGCAGGCCAAGGGCGCTGGGCTCTCGAGTGATCGACACGCCACCACCGGCTGGGCGGCATCAGTCCCAGCGTAACGCTCGATGAGTTCCTCTACCGCCTCAGGCTTTTCCTCTGCTATGCAATGTGCCGCACCTTTGATCGTCTCGATTCTGAGGTTCACGCAACCTTGTGCTCGCATGGCGGCGGCAATGCGTGACAAGAACGGCGCGA
Organism: Bryobacteraceae bacterium; assembly: GCA_035316385.1. Lineage (GTDB taxonomy): Bacteria > Acidobacteriota > Terriglobia > Bryobacterales > Bryobacteraceae > Bog-105. The sequence goes on from DATHIZ010000662.1 coordinate 11,634, forward strand.
ACGCAGGATAAGGCCGAAGAATATAGGGGCTTGTTGGTTCAGATGCTTGATTCGTGCTTCCCCAGATTCAAACAGGTCCACGTAAGCATTTCCAGTAGGCATGTACCTTGATCGCCTCGTTTCGCAGCGGTTCCCACAAAGGCTGCAATGGCTCTGGAATCGGTATGTCAGACACAGTATCACGTCGCCTGGTGGCCACTGGACATCTACAGAAAGGCCCAAGCGCTTCCTGAGCTCGCTACCGACTGATCACTGGACGAGGGGCACAGTAGGCGCTTGTGGTGGGAAGGCATCTATCAGATCCGAGGTCTCCTCATCGACATCAACTGCGCGAGACCCGTTAATGGATGTCTCGATAGCCACCAGACCGGCCCTCTCCAGAATTGTGCGATCGATCGAGGCATCGAAGTAACGCAATATGGCCTGGTGGATCGTCGTCCGTACGTGGCCATCAGTCGCGATTGGTGCTTGCTTGACGATGATCTCCTCGTTGTATGCGCGATACAGTATTTTTACGGTCACCGTAGACTCCCGTACGCTCGCGGCATCTCGGTGCAGAATGATTACCCCCGATGGCGTGACCTCGAAGCCCCACACGACCCTTGGGCCTTTAGAGACCTGCTTTAGGGCGTGGATTAGATTGACGGCATCCGGTGTGCCGATCTTCTTGAGGACGCTATGGATCTCTTTGTTGCGGGCCAAGCGGCGCTGCCGTTGCTCTAGAGTAATGCGGGCCGGTACATCAAAATAAATCTCGCCTGTCTTGCTGATCGACCATTCCCACCGAGTCTCATCGGTTATATCCGTGCCCAAGGTATCAAGTAGAGTGTCTAGTAGGTCCAGGACATCGGGGCTATCGTATTGCTCCTCGTCCACAGCCCGCATCAGTTCGTCGTAGGTGCCACTCATTACGCGCATGAGGCGCTCGGCGTAATCGTAGGGGTGCATTTTTTGGGTGACGTCATTATTTTTCATGGGGCATCTCATTCTTGTGCCGATACGGGCAGTATTCCAATAGCCTTATTACTTCGCTGTCGGGTTAGTACGTTTTTGGGCAGCCCGCATCAGATCATCTCTGAAGAATTCGCGTTGTAGCCCGACGGTACGAGATGCCGGAAGTTGAAGTGTGACGGCTCCATCACCTTCGAAGGCCCGACCATTCGAGCGCTTCCAATGCCGGCATCAAGTTGGACCAAGCAGCCTGCTGGCCAAACTATCCGCTATTCTCGGTCTTCGGGAACCATTCACGGAAACCCTAGCCGATCCGGTCTTCATCGCCGGCCCGGTGACCATCAACCACGAGGAGAGCGGCATCGAGACGGTACCCGAACCAGCTACGCTCCTCTTGTCCGGTATCGGGATAGCGGCTCTGACAATCTGCCAAAGGCGTAAATCCAAAGCCAAATAGTGTGAGTAAGCAGCCGAATCGAATAGCGGATATCTTGGATCAGACCCATTTCCAAAGACTACGCGCCTTGTTCGTGGCCCCAGGGAAGACATTTATTGACACCGTGACGTAGAGTTTTCGAATAGCACCCGAATCACGCGCCTCGGCAGTTACTCTTGGTTGTGCCCGAGATGTGGGCTTACCGGTAAAGCGATTTGGTGGTCGGCCCGATTTGCGGGGCACGATCCGCCAGGTCAAGCAACTTATACTTATCCAGCAGCTGATCAAGCGCATACACGGAGGTGACTTTGTGTGGTCTATTGGGGATCAGTGCGCGAACGTCAAAAATCCTTAGGTGCTCGTCAGAAGTCAACCAGTGGCGCCTGATAGACGTTAACAGTATAAAGAACAAAGTTGAGATACCGTGGTGAGCATCGGTATCCGCGCCGCAGGCGTGCCAGTTGGATGGAGGGAACCTAGCTGGCAGACGTGAGCGTTGCGATGCGATGGCGCAGATGCGGCAGGTACTCCGGACTTGATTGGAGTTGCAGAGCCTTTCAATGACCGGCGATACGTCAGCGAGAAAATGACGCCGAGCGGTGGGGCATCGGCGGCACGGGACAATCGCCTTGCGGCCGCGAGGTCAGCGCATTCTTAACCGCTTTCAGAAGCAACGCACGTTCATGGAGGGCAACAGGCGACGGCCGGTACTCCTCGGGTGAGAGGCTACCGGCCTTTCGGATTGCTTGCCATGGTGGCCACCTCACCTAGCGAGTGAGATGGATAGCGATCATCGAAGATAGTCCCATCGAAATGGCAGGATGAGTCTGCTGCAATCGGTGCGATGCACCTGATCCGGGAAGATCAACTGTCATCAGAGAGCATTGGCCTCTGTAGCATGCGAACGTCAATTTCGGATCGGCTGGATTCGCTTGTCCTTGTGGCACAGTGCCCACGAAACGTGAGTGGCCTTGCCTATCGGAAATAAGGATCATCGAAACGGCATTTCCGAGTTGGTTCACTTCGTACCGGCCGGCTGGCATGGTCTGCGACTGTACGTGGAAGGCGAATGGTACGATTGCGATTGCTTGCTCTTGCGCTTTGAGGGCCGTAACCCCAAAGGTCGCGGAAAGAGTTGCGATCAAAATCATTTTCGCCATTGTTTGCTTCATTGTGGTGCTCCTTAGTGTTTCTCGGAGGCTTTCTGCGTCTCCGTCTCTCTTGCGCTGCCGCTTGAGTGATGCATTCTCAACTGCGCTTTCTTGGCCCATTCGTGCTACTCGTATTTGCAATCGCTTGCGAACACGGCTTGTGGCATCTCATAGCATTTTTCTGCGAATGCCCTTGGAAAAGCATTAGATAACGTTAATCCGTTTTACGGCGTTTACTACACTTACAGCCGAGTCATAAGTCCGCGCGTTTCTAATCGCGTATGGTCCGACATCTGAAATGCGTTACATTTAGCGCCTGCGTAACTTTTCTCCAAGTTGGCGTAACAACGTTACTTCAGGTCAGCCAAGTTGTTCATTTCGCGCATGAGGTTTTCGAGATGGACAGAAGACCTCCTTATGGTCTTGGTTTCATTCACGGACTTAACAATCTGGTAAGCACGGTTGCCCGACAAAGTCCGCCATATATATTCCGGCGTCATGCGAACCAGGTGGAATTAATATAAGAGTCGCCGACGTCCTTACATCACATCCTTCTCCCTCAGTACTTTTCGGTACATTTGGTACCGAACGGTGCTAGACTCTACTCAAAAGAAAGAGGGACCAGCGTACGTGGCGCCCACTAGCCCGGACATAACGCGTCTTTTGCGTGACTGGGGGTCCGGCAGCCGAGAGGCTGAGAACGAACTGTTCACGCTGGTCATGCCCGACCTTTGCCGTCTGGCCCGTTACCTCATGATGGACGAGCGCAAGGGCCACTCATTC
>DATHIZ010000663.1:0-6094 GCA_035316385.1 Bryobacteraceae bacterium
GTTCCATTCTGTTCCGCACCAAGCAAGGCAAGAGGGTCGATCTGACAGTTTGTACAGAACCGGATATGCGGCGAATACGCGGCAATGACATCGCCATGGTGTTTCAAGAGCCCATGACGTCGTTAAATCCCGCGTTTACGGCAGGCGATCAAATTGCCGAAGCAATCATGCTGCATCAGGGGAAGCGCAAGAAAGAAGCTTGGAGCCTGGCGGCCGAGATGCTGGCGCTGGTTGGCATCGCGGCTCCCGAAAAACGGCTTCACGAATTCCCTCACCAGATGTCGGGCGGCATGCGCCAGCGCGTGATGATCGCCATCGCGCTTTCGTCGAAACCCGCGCTTCTGATCGCGGATGAGCCGACGACTGCCCTCGACGTCACGATTCAAGCGCAGATCCTCGACCTGATGCGAAAGTTACAGACGGAGCTCCACATGGCCATTTTGCTGGTGACGCATAACTTGGGAGTCGTTGCCGAGATGGGTTCGCGGGTTGCCGTGATGTATGCGGGCCGAATCGTTGAAGAAGGCCGGGTGGACGATGTGTTCCGGTCGCCCAAACATCCCTACACGATCGGCCTACTGGCCAGCATGCCGCGGCCGGATAGCGGGGGTAAGCGGGCGAGGCTCGACGCTATTCCCGGCAGCGTACCAAGCCCGTTCGCGATGCCGCCGGGCTGCTCCTTTGCGCCGCGCTGCCGGTATGCCCTCGCGGAATGCGATGCTGTTATTCCGGCGCTTGCCGAAACCGGCGATGGACATGTTTCGCGCTGCCTCCGCTGGAGAGACCTTTGAGCGAAACGCTACTCGAAGTACGCCATCTTCGTAAGCTGTTCCCGATCCGCGGAGGGCTTTGGAACCGCGTTGTCGCGAATGTACAAGCGGTCCAAGACGCAACTTTCACGCTGAGCCGTGGAGAGATCGTCGGGCTAGTCGGCGAATCGGGTTCCGGCAAGTCGACATTGGGCCGCAGCATTTTGCGGTTAACGGAGCCGACTAGCGGGGAAGTAGTATTTAATGGCCGGGACATTCTGGGTCTGCAAGGGAACGAGATGCGCCGGATGCGAAGAGAAATGCAGATCGTGTTCCAAGATCCCTTCGGAAGTCTCGATCCGCGCATGACGATAGAGGCGATCATCGGTGAGCCGCTCCGTATTCATAAACTCGCCTCGCGCGCGGAGCGTCCGGCACAGATAGCGGAGCTTCTGCAAATGGTCGGTCTGTCTCCCGATTACCGGAAGCGCTATCCTCATCAATTCTCCGGCGGCCAGCGGCAGCGGATCGGTATTGCGCGGGCCTTGGCGGTAAAGCCAAGCTTCGTTGTGGCGGATGAGCCCGTATCGGCGCTCGACGTTTCCGTACAGGCGCAGATCGTAAATCTCATTCAGGATCTGCAGCAGCAGTTGAGGCTGACCGTGTTATTTATCGCCCACGATCTGCTGATCGTGGAACATTTGTGCGACCGGGTGATGGTGATGTATCTGGGCCGGATCATGGAGTTCGCACCCAGCAGGCGTTTATATGGAGCGCCTAAACATCCTTATACCGAGGCTCTGTTGTCGGCGGCGCCAATTCCCGATCCGTCGCGGAAGCGCGAAAGAATTTTATTGACTGGGGACATACCGTCTCCGATGAATCCACCAAGCGGCTGTGTGTTCCGCACGCGATGCCGCTATGCCATTCCCGAATGCGCTCAAACGGTTCCACCTTTACGGGAAGTAGAACCGGGGCACTACAAGGCTTGCATACGCGACGTGCTTTAAAACATTTATGACGTATTAACAACAGCAGACCAAATCTCCATTGACAGAATGGCCGGGAGCAATGATACTAGACCAAATCAGCGGCAGCGAAGTTTCAGAGTCCAGGTTCGACCCTCTTGTCTGTGGCTTTAGGGAGATCTTCGAATGGTTGCTAAACACTTCTTGCTGGCGGCCGGCGCTTCTTGGATGGCGCTTCTCGTCTGCCCGCCGGCCTTTGGCCAGGGTAGCGGCACTATTTCCGGCTCAGTGACTGACTCCAGCGGCGGCGCTGTTGCGGGAGTAAAGATAACCATAACGGCGCCGGCGACGGGGAGTTCCCGCGATGCGCGAACCGACAACGCCGGCCATTACGTGGTTCCGCTGCTTGGGGTCGCGACCTACACGGTTCTTACGGAGGTTAAAGGTTTTCGGAGCGAGGAGGCCCAGAATGTGGTTCTGCAAACAAATGAGCAACGCGAGTTGGACTTCAAACTTTCGCCAGCCACCGTGCAACAAGGTGTCGAAGTAACAGCGGCCCCGGTCGCAGTAGAGACATCGAACCCTACGCTGGGCGCAGTCATCACTTCTCAGTAAGTCGCCGAGCTTCCGTTGAACGGGCGCGACTTTGTGCAACTGGCGACCCTGACGCCTGGAACTGTTCAGGAAACAAATCCCAATAGCTTCTTTAATGGGGGCGCCAGTAGCGAGGTTTCGGCGCGCGGTTCCTTCTCGCTTTCGGTGGGCGGTTCGCGCGCAAATAGTACGGATTGGCTGCTCGATGGGAACGATAACAACGAACTGACGGGCGGCGGTATTGCCATCTTGCCATCTATCGATGCTATTCAGGAATTTAAGGTTCTGACTTACAACTACTCGGCCGAATTCGGTTTGCGCGCGGGTCCCACTGTTTTGGTGACGACGAAATCCGGATCAAACGGCGTTCATGGCTCCGTTTTTGAGTTTTTCCGCAACACCAATCTCGACGCACGAAGCTTTTTCGCGGATTCAACGGAGAAATTCAATTTGAATCAATTCGGTGGATCCATCGGCCTTCCTATCAAGAAAGACAAAACCTTTTTCTTCGGCGACATACAAAACAAAATGCAGCGGCATGGAATTCCCTTCACCGGCCTGGTTCCCACGCAAGCGATGCGGAACGGTGATTTCACCAACGATGCGTTCGGAAACCCAAGGTCCGGATTTATTATCAACCCGAACGTGACGGGCTCGGGCAACACGGCTTTCCAGTGCAACAGCGCGGGCAATCCGCTCCCGGTAAATGCGGACGGCAGCCAGGCCGCGGGCGTGAACTGCAATAAGATCCCGGCTGGATTGATTAATCCCCTCACCGCGAAGTTGATCAATCTGTATCCCTTGCCGAACGCCAGCAACGCGGGGCTTGGCTATAACTACGTCAACCAACCGGTGCGCTCGTTAAGCGAAGGTGAATTTGACGGCCGGCTCGACCAAAACTTCTCCAGCGAGGATTACGGATTCGCACGCTTCAGTTACGATCAGGCAAAGTCTTTTGTCCCCGGCGGTTCGCCTGGATTTGCGGAAGCCAATCCCTTCGGGAGCAATCAGGGAATCCTCAACCATGCACGCAACGCGGCCCTCTCGGAGACTCACGTCTTCTCCGCCAACACTGTGAATCAGGTCAGCGGCGGCTACAATCGTATCTTCAACTACATCTCTTCGCAGGGCACCGGCAGCTGCTACGCGGCCGCACTGGGAATTCCCGGCGCGAATCTGGGAGGAGTAAGTTGCGGTCTTACATCCACACAAGTATCCGGCGGCTATTGGTCGCTGGGTGATCGTGGATTTTCTCCCTTTCAAGGCGGGACCAATGTCTTCTCCATTTCCGATTCGCTCGATATGGTCCGCGGGAAGCATGACATCAAAGTGGGCGGCTCAATCCGGGCCAATCAAATGAACGTCAGAACCGAAGGTTTCGCCGATGGGTATTGGATCTATAGCGGTGCGTGGACGAATGAGCCGGAGGCGGATTTGGTGCTGGGCCTTCCCAGCCTGGCTATTCACGACCAGACGTTCAATGGGAATACGATTGGGAGGCGCTGGAAATCCTACCGTCCATTTGTTCAGGACGACTGGCGCATAAGCAAGAGCCTGACGTTGAACCTGGATTTAGCCTGGGTACTCACCACGCCTATCACGGAAGCGGCAAACCGCCAGGCGGACTTCGACCCCGCCACTGGGAAGTTCATGATCCCAGGTCAGAACGGTGTAGGCCCTTCCGCCGGAGTCCGTTTTGACAAGACCGCCTTGGAGCCCCGCGTTGGAGCCGCCTGGAAACCATTCGGCAACGCCAATACGGTGGTTCGCGGCGGTTACGCTATTTTTCACGACTCGGCATGGAACCAGGGCGCGCAAGGGCTGTGGCAGAATCCGCCGTTCTACGCTGAGTCAGATCAGTTCGCGTTTGGAGGCGGCTGTACGTTCGCCACGGCTGCCTGCGCCACGCGATTTGGGCAGACGCCCGGGGCGATCAATGCGTCCTCCGGGTTTCCCATCTTCACCGCGCCGCCGGTCCCGGCCAACTTCACTGGAACCATCCAAGCGCAGAACCTGGATTTTAAACTTGGCCGAGTGCAGCAATTCAATGTCAATGTTGAGCACCAACTGCCTGGCGGCATTGTGCTCACCGCCGGCTACGCGGGATCCCGCAGTTCGCATATCCTGATCAGCGGCAACAACCTCAACGTTTCCTCGCCGGCTGCTTGCGGCGCGATCTCAGGATACACGCTCGGCTGCGGTCCGAACGGCGCTGCCTTCGGCGTGCCCTACACGCAGTTCCCGTTTTCCACCATCGCTAATATCAGCGACGCCGGACGGGCGCACTACAATTCGCTTCAAATCAAAGCGGAGACCAAGAGCGACAGGCATGGCATCTACGTACTGGTGGGATACACGTACGCGCGGGCTTACGACAACGGATTCACCGATGGACTCGGATCGCTGTTGGGCGCCACCTATTACCCCTTGCCAAACTGGCAAAATCTGGATTGGGGACTATCCCAAATCAATCTCAACCAGACCTTCACCGCAAGTCTGATCTATCAATTGCCGTTTGGCAAAGGCAAGCATTTTGGAAGCTCCTGGAATGGAGCCGTGAACCAAATCCTGGGAGGCTGGGAGGTGACCATGATCGAAAAGGCCACTTCCGGTTTCCCGGTCTTTATTGTGGATAGCAACAACCAGTCCGGCGTGAATTTTCAAAACAACGGCAACAGCCTGAACCGGCCCAACCAAACGTGTGATTCGATGGCTGCGCCAACGACTCTCGGCCAATTCTTTAAAACCTCCTGTTTCTCGATCCCGCTGCCGGGAGAACTGGGGAACGCAGGGCGAACGCCCGTGTCTGGCCCCGGCTTCGTGAACACGGACTTTTCGGCCATCAAACACTTTCTGCTACCGCGCGAGGGAATGCGGCTGGATTTCCGCAGTGAGTTCTTCAACCTCTTTAACCATGCGCAGTTCGGTCAGCCGGGCGGCGATATCAATTCAGCTACGTTTGGCGTTATCAATACAACTGTGGGTAATCCTCGCGTGATCCAGTTTGCGCTGAAGCTTGCCTTTTAGGTTTAACGGCGGCAACTTGCGCAGAGGCCCGAAAGGAGATTCGTATGTCTGACGCGCTTTCGCTTCCCCCTCGTCCCAACCTGGAGCAATACAGGACGCTCGCCAAAGAATTTCAAAGCGCTTGCGAGTCGAGCGACGGCAGCGCGATTCGCAACTGGGCTGGACGCTGGGCAGAAACTCTTGCACGGCTGCAAGCTCTGGAGGTCACCCCCGAAGTCCGGAGACAGGTTGAGGGCGAGGCGAAACGGATGGAGCAAAGCTGGAACAAATTCAAGCAGGCGACTGAAGATGCGGGCCGATGCAGCCTCGCCGACGCTCAGCTCTTCCTAGCGCGCCTTCACGGGTTCGCCGGCTGGCCGGATTTTGCCAAGCACTTGGATGGCTTGGCGAGAGCGAATTCGCCGGTCTCGAACTTTGAAGGGGCGGTGGACGCGCTTGTCAGCGGCGACCCGGCGACCGTTGGGGCGCTCCTGCGGGACGATCCGGAACTCGTGCGGGCGCGTTCGACCCGGGAACATCGCTCGACGCTGCTCCATTACGTTTCGGCGAATGGTATCGAGGATTTTCGCCAGAAGACACCGAAGAACATTGTCGAGATCACGAAGATGCTGCTGAAGGCTGGCGCCGATGTCAATGCGGAGTCAGACGCGTATGGAGGCCGATCGACGACGCTCGGATTGACGGCGACGAGCTGCCATCCAGAAAACGCGGGGGTACAAATCGCGCTGCTGGAGCTGCTGATTGAGCATGGCGCAT
>DATHIZ010000664.1:0-28230 GCA_035316385.1 Bryobacteraceae bacterium
CCAGTCCAGGGCGACACCGGAGCCATTTTCACCCACGCGCGGTAAGTTTCCCGGCTTGATGGAGAGCAGAACCCGCACACCAAGCATTCCCTGCGCATGTTCCGCCAAAGTCCCGGTTTAACCTTCGCCGCCGTGGCTGCGCTTGCTCTCGGTATTGGAGCTAACACAGCCATCTTCTCGGTTGTCAATGCCGTCCTGCTGAAGCCGCTTACTTATCCGGATCCCGATCGCCTTGTTCAATTTCTGAATACATCGCCGAGAGGATCCGGCAGCAGCGCCTCGGTGCCTAAATTCGCTGTTTGGCGCGCCCAGACGAGCATCTTGCAGGACACAGCCGCGTATGATAACGTCGGCCCCGGACTAAACCTCACCGGCGGCGCGTATCCCGAACAGATCAAAGGGATCCACGTGACTCTCGATTACTTCCGCCTGTTCGGCGCGCAGGTCATGCAGGGCCGCACCTTTACATCTGAAGAAGACCGCCCCAATGGCGGCCACGTCGTGGTGCTGAGCTATGGCTTTTGGAAACGCCGCTTCGGCGGCGACCCCCAGATGGTGGGCAAGACCATTTGGCTGGGAGGAGATCCCTACGTAGTAACCGGCATAGTCGGCCCGGATTTTCAGTTCGATCCCGCCCCCGACGTCTGGATTCCTTTTCAATTCGACCTCAACAGCGACAGCCAAGCCAATTACTTCAACGTCGCCGGCCGTTTAAAGCCCGGCGTCACGCTCGAAGCCGCCAAAGCGCAGCTAAATCTCGCGGGCAATGAATTCCGCCGCAAGTATCCCAAGGCGCTCGGGCCAAACAACAGCTTCGGCGCGCAACGGCTCCAGGATTCTGTCGTGGGCAACGTGCGCAATTCTCTTTATGTCCTGCTCGCGGCCGTGGGCTGCGTGCTCTTGATTGCCTGCGCCAACGTGGCCAACCTGCTGCTGGTCCGCGCCACTGGCCGGCGGCGTGAAATCGCCATTCGCGCGGCGGTGGGCGCCGGGCGCGGCCGCATCATCCGGCAGCTTCTCACGGAAAGCGTTCTCCTCTCCGTCGCCGGCGGCGTGTTCGGTCTCGCTTTGGGAATGCTTGGTGTGCGGGTTCTGCTCTCCATCAATCCGGGAAACTTACCGCGCGTGGGTGAAAATGGCTCCGGTGTCGCCCTGGACTGGCACGTGCTCCTGTTCACGCTCTTCGTCTCGCTTCTGGTAGGCGTTCTATTCGGACTGATTCCCGCCTTAACTGCCTCCCGGGCAGACCTGAATATCACGCTGAAAGAGAGCACCAGCCGTTCCGGCTCCGGTTTCCGTCAGAATAAAGCGCGGGGCCTGCTCGTTATTACGCAGATCGCGCTGGCCTTGCTCTTGTTGATCGGCTCAGCGCTGCTGATTCGCACGTTCGCCGCCCTGCGCGCCGTGAATCCGGGCTTTGATTCTCACCACGTACTCACCATGCGCATGTCGCTTACGGGATCCCGCTTCCAGAAAACCTCCGGAGTCGCGCAGCTAACCCGGGATGGCGTCACCCGCCTCGAGGCGATTCCCGGAATAGAAGCCGCCGCCTCGACTTGCTGCCTGCCGCTCGAAGGTGGCTTTGGTCTTCCGTTCAATGTGGTTGGCCGCCCGATTACGAACGGTCCGTTCACCGGCGGCGCGGGCTGGATGAACGTTTCGGCGCGCTATTTCGACGTCTTCAAGATCAAGGTTCTGCGCGGCCGCGCCTTTACCGACCGCGATGATGGCGCTAGCGCCCGCGTGGCCATCATCAACCAGACCATGGCCCGCCAATTCTGGCCGAAAGGCGATCCGCTCACCGATCGCATCATCATCGGACCCGGCGTCGGCCCCGCTTTCGATGAAGCCGCGCGCCAGATCGTTGGCATCACCGCCGACGTGCGCGACGCGGCGCTCAATTCGAATCCTCAGCCGATGATGTATGTCCCGCAAGCCCAAGTTACCGACGGCATCACTGCGCTGAACTCAGCCCTCTCGCCGGTCGGCTGGATTATTCGCACGCATGGAGATCCGCACGCGCTTTCGAATCAAATTCAAAACGAGCTGCGGCAGGCCAGCGGCCTTCCCGTGTCGCGCGTCCGGTCGATGGATGAAATTGTGATCAATTCCACTGCCCGCGCCGATTTCAATATGTCGCTGCTGACCATATTTGCCGCTTCGGCGTTGCTCCTCGCCGCTATCGGTATCTACGGGCTCATCTCGTACTCAGTCGCGCAGCGCACACAGGAAATCGGCATCCGGATGGCTCTAGGAGCCGAATCGCACAACGTTCGCAACCTGGTGGTAGGACAGGGAATGCGCCTGGTGATTGTGGGCATCGTTCTCGGCATAGGCGCCGCATTCGGCCTCACTCGGCTCATCTCGAGCTTTCTTTATGGAGTCAAAGCCCTTGACCCGCTGGTCTTCATTTCTGTCCCAGTCCTACTCGTCGCCGTGTCGCTCTTCGCTACCTGGCTTCCTGCCCGCCGCGCCACGCGAATCGATCCCATCAGCGCTCTACGCTATGAATAAAAAAGGCCGGTGCTCCTCATGAAGGGGGCCGGCCGAAAAATCAAACGAAGACCTGAACAGGACTTAGGCGGAGCGCTTGCGGCGAATTAAACCTAAAACTACCAGCGGCAGCCCGAGCAAAGCGAGCGTGCCTGGTTCAGGGGCGGCCGAAAAATTTACCGTGCCGGTGTAATCCAAGCCATAAGAGCTACCGGCACGCTGTGCCACTGAGAAAGTGAGGGTATTGAGTCCTTTCAGCAAATGTCCGTTCAGATTCACATTGCCCGCTGTGGCCGTCAGGCAACCAATCGCGCCATCCGAGCAAGTCGCATAGCTGTTTCCGATTTGGTTTGCTTCCGCTACCAGCACTACGCCATTCAGCGTGATTGATGCGGAGTCGTCCGCCAGCACGCTAAGAAAACCATCAACAGGAGTGCCGCAGATAAAAAAAGTATCGGTGAAGTTCACAATCGTACCGTTCGCCGGTGAGATGTAGCCGGGAGCGTTCGGATCACCGGACTCAAGAAAAGAGACCCAAGACGAGCCAGGAAGCGCATCTGCCCAGAGCGGGTTCTTCGGAATATTCACCGTAGCCGAGCCAGAGTCATTCATGGTCTCAGCGGCGCTGCTGTAGAGATACAGTGAATCGGCATAGCCGCTGCCCGCAAACGCGGAAAGGGCGGCCACAATGAATGCATATTTTGAAATATTCATGAGGTTCATGGGCCAAGAATGCCTGGAAACAACCGCTCCAACAATTCACTAGGGCGGAATAGCATTGCGGGTTCGTTTTGGGCTAGGGTGCCCCGCGGCTAAGGTGAGAAACGCCGCGCCGCCGAAACACCCCGTACTAAGTTCTCAACGGAACACCCTATTTACGCGCGCTCCCCAGAAAAAGTAAGTTTTAACTTAGCGCCAAGTACCGGAGCGCAGTGGATAAACTACGGCTTGTGCTAAAGTCGCCTTTTTCTGTTGCCTCAGGTGGGATGCATGAATCTCTTCATAAAAAAGCCTCTCGATCACCTATTGGCCGAATCGGAAGGCGCCGGTGAAAAAGGCAGCGGCCTCAAACGCACCCTGAGCGCCACTTCGCTGGTGGCCCTCGGAATTGGCGCCATCATCGGCGCGGGAATCGGCGCGCCTCAACGCCGTCATTGTCTTTATCAAGGTCGCGGTGGTAATTGTGTTTATCATCGCCGGCTACTTCTACATTGACAAGGCCAATTACACACCTTTCCTGCCGCCCAACACCACGGGCAAGTTCGGGGCATTTGGCTGGAGCGGCGTATTGGCGGCCGCGGGGCAAATCCTCTTCGCTTACATCGGATTTGACGCAGTTTCCACCGCCGCGCAGGAGGCCAAGGACAATGTCGTTTACTTAAGGAAATTTCGTGAGTGACCGAGCATCGTGGGCGCTAACGCTACCGGCTCGGAGTCAACAGACGCCGACTATCAGTTTCATTCTTAAGTCATCATCGGTTCCCTGGCGGTCTGCACTGTGCTCTACATCCTTTACTCGATGGTGCTGACCGGCGTGGTGAACTACAAAGACTTGAACGTGGCCGCGCCTTTTGCAGTCGCGGTGGATCGCATGAACAATGTCATCATCATGCGCAAGACCGACCCGGATTTGCCGCGCCCGTTCCGCACTCCCTGGGTTCCCGTTCTGCCGGTTCTGGGCGTGCTCGTGAATTTCCTGCTGATGTTGGGCCTGGGCGCGCTCACCTGGACGGCATTCTTGCTCTGGATGGCGATTGGACTACGTAAGCACCACAGCTGATGCTTATCCTTATGTAGATGCTGCTCGAACAACTCACGCCGGCCTTACTGACCACCGCGCTCAGAGAACTGGAAAACTCCTTTTCCTATCTGCCCCCGATGGATAATTCCGCCCTCAACCTGAATCAAATGGAAGCGGTCATGAGTGAAGTCGCGGAGCGGATGGGCGACAACTATCCTTACTTTCATCCGCTCTATGCCGGGCAGATGCTCAAGCCGCCGCATCCTATCGCCCGCGCCGCGTATGCGCTGGCCACTTGGATCAATCCGAACAACCACGCGCTGGATGGCGGCCGGGCCAGTTCCGCCATGGAGAAGGAATCGGTCGCCGCGCTCGCCGCGATGTTCGGCTGGCAAACGCATTTGGGTCATCTGACGGGCGGCGGCACCATGGCGAACTTAGAGGCGCTGTGGGTCGCCGGGCAATTGCAGCCGGGAAAGAAAATCATCGCCTCCGCGCAGGCCCATTACACCCATGAACGCATTTCCGGTGTCTTGCAGTTGCCGTTCGAAAAGGTGGCCGTGGACGAGCGCGGACGCATGGACATCGCGGCGTTGGAACAGATGCTTTCGCGGGGCGATGTGGGATGCGTGGTCGCGACACTGGGAACTACCGGCGTAGGTTCTGTCGACCCTCTGGAACAGATCCTGCGATTGCGGGAGCGCTTCGGATTTCGGATACACGTGGACGCTGCGTACGGCGGTTACTTCAGCCTCACTGGGAACCTGGCCCCGGAAGCACGCAGTGCGTTCGATTGCATGCCCGAAGCCGATTCCATCGTCATTGATCCGCACAAACACGGCCTGCAGCCATACGGTTGCGGCTGCGTCCTGTTCCGCGATCCTGCCGCCGGAAGCCTCTACAAGCATCATTCGCCCTACACCTATTTCTCTTCGAGTGATCTGCACTTAGGCGAGATCAGCCTGGAGTGTTCCCGTCCCGGCGCCGCCGCAGTCGCTCTCTGGGCGACGCAACGCTTGCTCCCCCTTGCCCGCGGCGGCGAGTTCGCAAAGGGCTTGGAATCGTCACGCCGGGCGGCACTCGCACTGGCGCAAAGATTGAAGGCAGACGAGCGCTTCGTGCTGCCGTTTGATCCGGAACTGGATATCGTGGTGTGGGCTCGGCGTGCTGCTTCGGCGTCGGCCGCTTCTGCTTTGGCTCAACAAATTTTCAATGAAGCCGCAAAACAGCAGCTGCATTTAGCCCTGATTCACCTGCCGGTCTCTTTCTTTCGTGAACGCTGGCCCGAACTGCAGGCGGATACGGACGACATTCTTTGCCTGCGGTCGGTGTTGATGAAAGCGGAGCATGAAGCATGGGTGGGGCGGATCTACAATATCCTCAGCGGGTTGAGCTGATGATGCATGCCACAACGCAGGTTTATCCCAAATCGAAACCGGTGGTGGTCCATCGCGGCGGATCAAGCGTCATCGTGTCTCTTCAGGAACAGCTCGCAACACCAGTCCTTGCCGGGTTCTTGCTGGACGTAAGAACTCTGTTTAACGGTCTCCCCCGCGCCCCCGGTGATATGCTTGGTGGCGTTCAAAACAACAGGGGAAAATGATGAGAACAGCAAAGTTAATCGCAACCGCGCTGCTAGTGACAGTCCTGGTGAAGCCAGCCGATTTGTCGACCCGGAAGATACTGAATTCCGCCACCATCAAGACCATGGTGACCGCAGCCGAAGCCGAAGTGCAAAAGCGCGGGGTGCATGTGACCATCTGCATCGTGGATGACAGCTTGAATTTACTGTTCCTGGAGCATCTGGATGGAGCCACTGTAAACACCATCGTGTTTGCCCAGAAGAAAGCGCGGCATGCCGCCTACTACCGGCAGCCGTCCAAGAACGCGCAGGATTCGGTCAAGAACGGGAACACGGCGCTCTTAGCCATGCCAGAGGCGTTTCCGAATCAGGGCGGCCTGCCGATAAAGGTGGATGGCGAAACAATTGGCGCGATCGGTGTGAGTGGCGCCGCTTCCGAGGTGGATGAGGCCATAGGGCAGGCGGCTCTGGACGCTGCGTTCGGGAAGTAGGTTATGACTGCCGCTCAACGACAACAGCTGGATACGGCGGGCTATGTTGTCCTGGAGAAATTCCTGCCGCCTGAAACGCTGGCGGAAGTGCGCGACCGCGTGGAAGAGTTATATACGGCGGAAGGTGAAAACGCCGGTTCGGAATTTCGCTTGGAACCTGGCTCGCGGCGGCTCGCAAACCTGGTGGACAAGGGTCCCATCTTTGAAAAGCTAATTGTCATGCCTGAAGTTCTGGAACTGGTAAGGCACGTTCTGGGCGGCGACTTTAAGCTCAGCAGCTTCAATGCCCGCTCCGCGAATCCCTATTCGAACGAAGCGCAGCCGCTGCATTGCGATGCCGCCGCGCTGCCGGACGATCGCGGGTACTGGGTGTGCAATACCATCTGGCTGCTGGACGATTTTACGGCGCAGAATGGCGCAACGCGAATGATTCCCGGCTCGCAGAACTGGCGGAAACTGCCTGGTTCCGATCTGACGGATCCCCTAGCGGCCCACCCTGAGGAGGTGCTGTTGTTAGCTCCGGCAGGCAGCGTGGTCGTGATGAATACCCACGGCTGGCATGGCGGGACAGCGAATAGCACAGCGGAACATCGGCGCGCCTTGCATGGTTTCTTTTGCCGCTCCGATAAGCCGCAGCAGCAATACCAGAAAGGGCTCTTGCGGCCCGAGACCCAAGCTCGCCTCACTCCGGAATTGCGAAAACTATTGGCCCTCGACGATCCGCTGAACGACAAGTTGAGCGCGGCCGGTTCCGGCGCCAGCGGATTTCTGAAATAGCCGGGCCTGTGGGAACATGGCGGAGTGCTCGCTTCCGTGACTCCAAACGATCCGCTCCAGGTTCTGGCCGCTGGCGTCACTCCCGTTGTGCTGGTGTCGTCAACGGCCATCTTGATCTCGGGAGTAAATTCAAGGTACATTGCGATCTCTGACCGCATACGGGCGTTGGCGCATGAATACCGCTACGACAACTGCACCGAGGAGCGGCGGCGCACCATTGCGCGCGAGATGCGGCCCTTCCATAGACGGGTCACTCTGGTAGCCAGGGCTGTGCGCGCCTTGTATGCGGCTGTCGGCTGCTTCATCACGATGGCCTTGATTATCAGCGCAACGCTATGGCGGTCCATGCTCGGCTTTGCCACACTGCCGCTCTTCTTCCTGGGTTGTCTTCTGATTCTGATCGCAATCGTATTTCAATTACTGGAACTGCAGATTTCGAACGGGACCATCACTACCGAAACGCAGGATATAACGGAAAAATCTCTTTAAAAACAACTATGCAATACAGAATATTGGGGAAAACCGGTTTCACGGTTTCTGATGTTAGCTTTGGAGCTTGGGCCATCGGCGGGGCCTGGGGCAAAGTGGACGATAACGAATCACTGGCCGCGCTCAACAAAGCCATTGATAGCGGCGTGAATTTTATCGACACGGCCGACGTGTACGGCATGGGCCGCAGTGAGCGCTTGATCGCGCAATTGAAACGCGAGCGCAAGGCACACATTGTGGTGGCGACGAAGGCAGGCAGGCGTCTGCCAGGGCAAACCGTGGAAGGCTATACCCGCGAAAACCTCACGGGCTGGGTGGAAGATAGTTTGCGCAATCTCTCCACCGATGCGCTGGATCTTTTGCAATTGCATTGCCCGCCCACCGCGCTCTATTACCGGCCGGAGGTCTTCGGTTATCTTGACGACCTCACGACTGCGGGGAAGATTAAGCATTATGGCGTTAGCGTGGAGCGCGTGGAAGAAGCGCTGAAGGCCGTGCAATATCCGAACGTGAAGACGGTTCAGATCGTGTTCAATTGTTTCCGCTTGCGTCCCTCCGAGTTGCTGTTTGCCGAGGCAGAGAAAAGGAATGTCGGCATATTGGCGCGCGTGCCGCTTGCGAGCGGTTTGTTGACGGGTAAGTTTCATAAGGATTCCCAGTTCGGGGCGGAAGATCACCGCGAGTTCAACCGTAACGGCGAGCGTTTTGACCGCGGCGAGACGTTTTCCGGTGTTGATTATGAAGTGGCTCTGGATGCCGTGCAAGAGTTGCGGGCGCTGGTGCCCGAGGGTGTGAGCCTGGCGCAATTTGCTTTGCGTTGGATTTTGATGTTTGATGCAGTGACCTGCGCGATTCCGGGCGGTAAGCGGCCTGAGCAGGTTGCGGATAATTGCGCGGCTTCGGATTTGCGGGGGTTGAATGATGGGACTATGCAGGCTATTGAGGCTATTTATTGGAGAAAGATTGCGCCGCTGGTGCATCAGCGGTGGTAAGAGCATGCAACCCAGTTGGCAGGGCTTTAGCCTGCCTACTGGGGTTCGACAATTTGGAATGTGAATGTATGGATGTTCCGCCGTCTACGGTATGTCGACATTACGTCCCGGTGGAAGCGCGCAGGCCACATGGGCGCGCCTAGGGAGTGGAGCAATGTTCCCTGTAAGAATCGGAGCCAGTCCGCCTTAATAGACCGGCACGTAGGCGAAACGCATCGATATTCGCCGAGAACGATTGCCAATGGATATGATCATCGTTTTAAGCGCCTCATGCTCCCTTGCCATTCAAATGTTTGAAATCACCGCAGAGGACATAGCCGCACTTAACGATACGGATCTTCGTACCCTCGTTCATCGGCTCGCAGAGCTAGAGGTGAAAAGCCGCGGATTATCAGCGTCCCATGTCATGGCAGGCGGCGCGCAAGACGCGTTTGATGATGGTGTTGACGTGCACGTGGAACTGCCTTCGGCCACGCAGATCGACGGCTTTATCCCGCGGGCAGCAACCGTCTTCCAGGTAAAAAACATGGATATGCCGCCGGCAAAAATCCGTAAGGAAATGCAACTTTCAGAGTTAGCAGTCAGAACGGTCATACAGGAACTGGCGGATAAGGGCGGAGCGTACATCATTGCTACTTCCGGTTCCGTAACCTATCCCATGTTGACGACTCGACTGGCAGCCATGAAGGATGCGGTCAAGGACGTTGGCAACGGGGATGCGCTGGCGCTCGATTATTACGATCGGACGCGTTTGGCGTCCTGGGTGCGCAGCCATCCTGCGCTAGTTCCCTGGATACGTGAAAAAATCGGGAAAGCTATTCCCGGCTGGCGGCCCTATGGAGCATGGGCATACCCGGCAGAAGGTGTCCATGCCGAGTATCTGGTCGATGACCAACTCCGGATCGTGACAGGGAACAAGGAAGACGGCGACGGGTTGCGCGCGCCGGAAGGAATTGAGCATATACGCGCCGTCCTGAATGAACCAGGCAAAATCGTTCGCCTTGTCGGCCTTTCCGGTGTCGGCAAGACGCGGTTTGTGCAGGCGCTGTTCGACAGCCGCGTTGGCAACGACAGCTTGGACCCGTTACTGGCTGTTTATACAACTATGTCAGCCGCGCCAGACCCACAGCCGCGCAATCTTGCGACCGACTTGGTGACTGCTGGATGCCGCGCAATCCTGGTCATCGACAATTGCACTGGCGAACTCCATCGCAGCCTTTTGGAGGTGTGTCGCGCCCCCGGAACAAAGTTGAGCCTAATTACGGTTGAACATGATGTGCGCGACGACGCGCCGGAAGGAACAGACGTGTTCACGCTGAAGGTTTCATCGGTCGATCTCATTGAAAGGCTGGTGGCACTCCGCTTTCCAGAGATGTCACCGGTTACCGTGCGCACTATTGCCCAGAACTCAGACGGAAATGCACGGATCGCAATCGCGTTCGCCTGCACCGTAGGCAAGAACGAAACGATTTCGGTGTTGCCGGATGAGGAGCAATTCCGGCGACTCTTCCAGCAGGGGCACAGTCACGACGACTCGTTGCTTCTCGCTGCCCAAGCGATGTCGCTTGTCTATTCCTTTAATGGGGAGAATGTTTCGAACGACAAGGACGCCGAGCTCGTCGGACTGGGCGGCATGGTAGGAAAAAGCCCAGAAGAAATGTATCGCTATGCGGCAATGCTTCACGCCCGTGATCTTGTCCAGCGCCGTGGTGTCTGGCGGGCGCTCCTCCCGCAGGCGCTTGCTAACCGGCTCGCAAAAAGCGCTTTGAAGAGCATCCCACCCACAACTATCGAAACTCACATTGTAAACGCCGCGCCCCCTCGGTTGTTGAGGTCCTTTTCGCGCCGCCTGGGCTATCTGTCGGACAGCCCCGAAGCCATTTCCATCGCAAAGAAATGGCTTGCGCCGAACGGTTTGCTTGCGAATGTCCCCAAACTTAACGATCTCGGGATAGCCATGTTCGACAATGTGGCTCCAGTTGCACCCGAGGCGGCGCTATCGGCGATCGAAAGCCTGCTGTTCGGCGCGGACGGCGATGCTGCTGCGTGGGAGTGCAGAAATTTCGCGCGGCTTCTTCGCCTGCTGGCTTATGATGCCGCAACATTTGAACGTTCCGCCGCATTACTCTTGAAAATAGTGGCTAGTCAGAATCCGGAGGATAAATTCAATGAAGAAGAGCGAAAGATTTTCGTCTCCCTATTCACGATCTATTTGTCCGGTACTCATGCGACCGTCGAACAGCGGTTGGCAGTTATAAAGCCCCTGCTTCTTTCTCAGGACGTAAAGCAACAGACAATAGGACTTAAATCACTTGGCGCGTTGCTCGAAGCATCCCATTTCAGTTCGAACTATGGCTTTGAATTTGGCTCAAGGGTACGTGATTACGGCTTCTTACCGAAGACAGCCGTCGAGTTCAAACACTGGTTCGAGGCCGCGCTCAAACTCGCGACCGCTATCGCTTGCTCCAATGCCGTTTCGGCGATAGCGGTCGCGAAGGTCATAGCGGACCAGTTTCGGGGTCTTTGGACTTCTGCAAAGATCTATGACGAGTTGGAAGTGGTTTGCAATGCCATCGCATCGAAACATTTCTGGCCAGACGGGTGGGCAGCTGTCCGCCACAAGCAGCTGTACGATGACGCTGGTTTTTCGCCAGAAGTTTCGGCAAAACTTTCCTGTCTGGAACAACTCCTCCGTCCGAAGGACCTTGAGCAGAAAGTGCTTGCGATTGTGCTTGCCGATGGAAGCCACGCGTATGACCTGGTTGATGTTGAAGTAAGGGTGACAGCACCGACGTCAAAGCCATTTCAACTGACGCAATT
Organism: Bryobacteraceae bacterium; assembly: GCA_035316385.1. GTDB lineage: Bacteria > Acidobacteriota > Terriglobia > Bryobacterales > Bryobacteraceae > Bog-105. Next base: position 11,386 of record DATHIZ010000664.1, read on the forward strand.
GTGCGTAGTTTCGGACAAGCTGTCATTGGTGATGCGGGCGTATTTGAACGCCTAATCGGGGAACTGCTTACACGCAGAGGATCCCTGTGGGTGTTCGGTGAGGGTCTGGCGGAAGGCTCTCAAGACCTGCAGGCTACCTGGAATTATTTGAGGAGTCACGTGGCTGCAACGCCTCGGGAGAAGTTGAACACTCACCTGCTTTGCGGCTTCCTGGCGGCGGCTCGTCGCATAAACCCGGATCTGGCAAATCATTTTCTTGAAGATGCCGTTGACGATGACGTTGTCGGCTTCTGGTATCCAGCGCTGGAGGCTTCAGTGAATATCGACGCCAGCGGCGCAAAGAGGCTCATGCGCACGCTCTCAATCGGAAAAGCTCCCATTCACATGTACGGTGCTATGAAGTATGGCGGGGTCACGAAAAGCATCCCGCCTCACGCGCTGAAAGATTTGGTCCTGGTGATCGCCGCAAAACCAAAGGGCTTCAGTGTCGCTATCGAAATCCTGAATATGCGGCTCCATGGCGAAAGGGAGGACCCACCTCAGGAAATCCGGGAAGCGGGCTGGGGCCTTCTGGAACGGCTCCAGTTCACTGCAACCGATCAGCACGAGGATTACGATCTCGCGGAGATAACCAGAGCCTGCCTGAAAGGAGACGAAGGTGCCGCCCTCGTCTCAGAGCTTTGCCGCAAGCTCAAGAGGGCGATTTTCGAACATCACACACACCTCGTCTACTACGACGATTTTCTCAGTGCGCTGTTTAGCATCCAGACGAAGGCCGCGCTTGACGCGATGTACGGGGGAGACGAAATCGAGTTGGAACGCGAATTTCACTTCATTGAAAATACCTTCCGAATAAAGAAGCTCTTTGGCGCGATGCGGGGATCGGATCTTCTGGCCTGGTGCGACGAGAAGCCCGCAAGCCGGTACCCGTTGTTGGCAGGCGCGGTGGCCATATCGACCAATGATGGGGGAACCGGTGAGCGCGAGTGGTCGCCAATCGCGCTTCGCCTACTTGAGAGGGCGCCCGATCGGGTCGAAGTCCTGAAACGTCTTGTTCGGCAAATCGAGTCGTCGGGCGGTTGGGGTTCTCACGTCGCGATTGTCGAGGCGAATGCGAAGCTTCTTAACAAGCTGGAACAATACCCCGATCTCACTGCATTTGTGATTGAAGAGAAGGTCCGCCTGGCTCAATACGTTGAACGTGGGAGACAATCTGAAGCGGCGAGCGACCGGAAAACAAGCGACTGTTTTGAATAGCCGCCGCAAGATGAGGTCAAAAAATTCCTGGCGGAACAGAAGTCGCTGGAAGACCGCAGGCAGATGTTGTTCGAGAATCTGCTGAAGAGCGCGAAGTCTCTCTCAAGCGTTCGACGATCCCTGGCGAAGCTCGGCTACGGGAACCGCGTCTGACTATCCGGTCAACTTTTGTGCCACAGAGATGGCCCCGCCGTGCACAGCATAGAACTGGCTCGATAGTATGAGTATTCTTCAGAGGAGCTTGGGGCTTCTTATTCTGATCTGGATTCAGGCTTGTACTTGCCGCGCCGAGTTCACTTGGTTCGACGTTAGGTCCGACAAAGTCCTCTCCGCCGCGGCAACAAGCCTAATCTGTGCAAGGTGACGTATAATGCGCATTGCGTCACGTTGATTGACTCTCAGCACTTTGGAATCTGCCGTCATGCACGCAAACTCCATTGTGCCCGCCAGCCCCGGCCCGGCACATACAGGTCCGGGCTTACTGCTTCTGGAAAGTCATAACGTTATGAACTGGCTTACCTTGGTCATTGTTACCGGTCATTGTGTAAGTCATAATCTTTCCATTTTTTGACACTACTCCATGACCGGTTCCGGTGAAGTCCGGGAACTTCCATGTGTGATCGATAATATTTTCGTCCGTCATCTTCCCAGACACCGTAGCTCCTTCGATGCCCTCAATGGGTATGGCGGTGCCATCGGAGGAAGAAGAAGTGTACGACCAACTCACCTCCTTACCGTCAGCGGTCACCTCATGAACTTCGACTTTCCCTTGCGCCGGAATGGTCACGGTCTCGCTTTTGGGAGCAGGCCCCGGATTGAATTTCGACTTTGCAACGTTCAGCTTCCAGGTTCCAACGAAGGAGTCGTTGTGGTGGGCTTGGGAGAGAAGTGCGGTTGGAAACACCAGCGCGACGGCGGCGATTAGAGTAAGTTTCGACATGCAGGCTCCTGTTCTCGCCTCACATTCGGGCGTTTGCACTGCGGGAATGCGGACACGAGGATTATGGATCGTATGCGGCTCGCTTTCAAGAACTATTTGCGAGTTACTACCAGGCGGTATCTACGATTGATTTAGACTGCGCTGGTAACAACCGTCTTGTGGCTCATCAGCTCTTCTGAAGCCAGGGCGGTCCCTTTTACTCGAGCTGTGATTTTTTGAAACGCGATATCGCGCGCTCTGTCAGTCGAACCGTGTTTCGGTTTGTCATCCGCACTGAACGGCGAGAAGCCACAGTCGTCCGTCGACCCTAGACGGTCAGCCGGAATATACTTCGCCGCGGTAAGAAGCGCATCGGCAACTTCTTCGGGAGATTCTACGCGGGGATCCAGAGTATTAATCACACCAACGAAGCAGACTGGCCTGACTCCGTGCGCATCCTCACGGATGTGCCGGCCCACCAGCTTGTAAACGCGCTCTCTGTCTTTTTCACTGGCCAGTTGCATCAGGAAATACCCGGCGTTCATCTTGAACAGGCTGGGCAGAAGTTCCGCGTAGTCGACATCCGCGCTGTGCGTGGAATCGCAGTCACCTCCCGGGCAGGTATGAACGCCGATATTCTTCCTCTCCTCCGCCGAAAAGCGATTGATGACACGATTGTTCAGTTCGATGAATTGGCTCAGCATGCCTCGTCCCGTCCAGGGATTGTCCGGATCCTTGCGGCAAGCTAAGCGTCCTTCCGTGAAATCGATGGAGACACGTGCAGCGCCGGCGGCAAAAGATTGCCGGATATCTTTTTCGCATTCATTACACAGATCCGCGAGGAATTGTTCACGCGTGTAGCCGGGAACTTCGGCGTCCAGCGGATAGAGCAGCGACAACATGGAAGGAGCAATAACGGCTTGCTTCAGTGGTTTTGTGGCAATTCTCTTCGCTTCTTTGACAAATTCCGCGGCGAATGTTTTGTAGCGGAAGGGGCCGCCCACGAGCCGGGGAAGCTGGCGGCTGTGGCCATCGGTAAAAATAGCGAAGCATTGACCACCCCCTGAGAGGTTTTCGGCGAGCCCGGCGCCGAGAGTGTCGGTCAAAGGATATGTGGCAAGGCTAGAGGCTCGCTGCTCCCCATCGGAGACAATCGGCGAACCGGTGGCTTCCATGCGACGGATTGAATCGCGACAGGCTTCATCCTGCGCTGCACGCAATTGTTCACGGCTAATCTTGCCAGCGTCGTAGCCGGCCAAGGCCGTCTGCAACTTGGCGGGACGGGGAAGAGATCCAACATTCTCGGTTGGAATTGCCATACGGATACACTCCATGTATACGAGCGCGCAGAGGTATCGTATCAGTTTTCAACAGGTTTGCAGCCGCCACAGAACCTTTGCCGGATAGTGCGGAGAGTGCCTTTGGATAGAATTCCCAGGAGTTGAAAACCTTCTTACTAGCTATCGCCGCCCTGGCCCTCGCGCGCGTATCCGGCGCCGCAGACCTTCGTACGAGTTTCGCGAACCCGCCCGCCGATTGCCGCATTATGATGCGCTGGTGGTGGTTCGGCCCTGCCGTTGCCAAGCCGGAAATCGCGCGCGAGCTGCGCGTCATGCAAGCCGCGGGCATCGGCGGCGTGGAGATCCAGCCCGTCTACCCGGTGGCTCTGGACAATCCCGCAGCCGGTTTTAAAAATTCGCCGTATCTTTCCGGCGAATTTCTAGACGCTCTGGCCTTCGCCGCCCGGACCGCCAAGCAGCTAGGCATGCGCGTCGACATTACGCTCGGCAGCGGCTGGCCGTATGGCGGACCTCGGACACCCGTCACGCAAGCTGCCGGCCGTTTGCGAGTGGAGCGATCGGCGATCCTGCCCGCTCTCGAGAACGGCGAAACGCTGCTGGCGAATTTCCCCAATAAGCAGCTGTTTTTTATCGCAGGCCGCACCGGTCAACAGGTGAAGCGCGCCAGTGTAGGAGCGGAAGGCTTTGTGCTGGATCATTATGACCGCTCCGCGATTGAATCTCATCTCGCGCAAGTAGGCGAGCGCTTGCTCAGCGCCTTCGGTGCCACGCCGCCCTACGCCGTGTTTAGCGACAGCCTGGAAGTATACGGCTCGGATTGGACCGGCGATCTCTTGCGCGAGTTTAAGCGCCGCCGAGGCTATGATCTGACGCCGCATCTTCCGGAGTTGGTAAACGATGCCCCAGAGAGCCGCGCCATCCGGCACGACTGGGGAAAAACTCTAACCGAACTGGCTGAGGATAGGTACTTGACGCCCATCGCCGCCTGGGCTCACCGCCATCACACGCGGTTCCGTTCGCAAACCTATGGCGAGCCTCCCGTCATTCTTTCGAGCAATGCTCTGGTGGACCTGTCCGAGGGCGAAGCAGGGCCGCGCTGGCGCACTTTCAATACCTCACGCTGGGCAGCCTCGGCCAATCATCTGTATGGACGCAACATTACGTCGACTGAGACCTGGACTTGGCTACACGCGCCATCCTTCCGCGCCACACCGCTGGACATGAAGGCCGAAGCGGATCTGCATTTTATTGAAGGCGTCAATCAACTCATCGGGCATGGGTGGCCGTATTCACCGCCGCAAGCCGGTGAACCTGGCTGGCGATTTTACGCAGCTGCGGCGTTCAACGAACACAACCCGTGGTTTCAGGTGATGCCGGAGATCACTCGTTATCTACAGCGCGTCAGTTTTCTCATGCGGCAAGGCAAACCGGTAAACGACATCGCCATTTACCTGCCGACCGATGACGCGTGGGCCGCATTCACGCCGGGAAAAACGTCGGTCAACAAGCGGCTCGAGACACTTGTAAGTCCAGCGTTGATTTCCCAAATTCTAAACGCGGGCTATAACTTCGACTACATCGACGACCGTGCGCTGGCAAAAACGGACCTGCCCTATCGAGTGCTGATCCTGCCGGGTGTGGAACGCATGCCGCTTGAGACGCTAAAGCGCCTGGAAGAATTCACCCATCGCGGCGGAATCGTGATCGAGACACTTCGGAAACCGGCGCTAGCCCCTGGATTTCTAGGAGCGCAGAGTGAAACGCCGCAGATCGTGGAACTCGAAACCCGCCTGCACGCGCGCTTTGCCGCCAGCGAGCAACAGTTGGGAAACGTGTTGCGCGAGGCGCTTCCTCCCGATTTGCTAGTGAGCCCAGCGGTGGCGGCCTCCATTGGATTTGCTCATCGGAAAGTTGCCAGCGCGGACCTGTACTTCGTCGTGAATACCTCCAATACACCGGTCGGAACGATATCCAGGTTTCGAACAGCGGGAACGTCCGCGGAGCTGTGGGACCCTTTTACGGGCCGGACCGAAGAGGCTTACGATGCTTCCGTGCTGCGCCTGGCGCCTTACGAATCTCGAGTCATCGTCTTCAGCAATGATCCGCCTCGTCCGTTAAAGCAGACACCGGCCCCGCAGGCCGCCTCCACGCTCGACCTCAGCACAAACTGGACCGTAACTTTCAACGGATTACCTCAGCCGGTGCAAATGACGCAGCTACATTCGTGGACCGAGGATGCAGCCACGCGCTTCTATTCGGGCCGTGCCATCTACCGGAAATCCGTCGACATTCCCGCGGACTTGGCAGGCAAAACGCTTCTTCTCGATTTCGGCGAGGGCGAGCGCGTGCAGCCGGTTTCCGGTGGAGAGGCGGCCGGCATGCGCGCCTTGCTCGAAAGTCCCGTGCGCGAATCGGCGTTAGTGTATGTCAACGGCCAACTGGCTGGCTCGGTGTGGCATCCGCCCTACCGCGTTAACCTGACAAAGTGGATGCATTCAGGACTGAACGAGCTACGCATCGAAGTGGCAAATCTGGCGATCAATGAAATGGCCGGCCACGCTCTGCCCGGTTACAAATTACTGAACCAACGCTACGGAGTGCGCTTCGTGCCGCAGGGCTTTGAGAACTTTCATGCTCTGCCCGCCGGCATACTGGGGCATTTACAATTATTGGCTACCCAATGATAAAGATCCACGAAGACCTAACACCGGGCAAACTGCAAAAGAAAGTAAGCGCGCTCCTTGAGCATTCCGCGCGCAAGATTCACTCGCTGCAAACCTCCTGGCAGCCTGATCACGGAGCGCCCGTTTACACCGTGAAGGGCAAATACACCAGCCGGGGTTGGACGGAATGGACCCAAGGCTTTCAATTCGGAGCGGAAATCCTCCAGTTTGACGCCACCGGCGACAAAGCGTTTCTCGAAGCGGGCCGCGCCCATACCGTCTCCTATATGGCGCCGCACGTCTCGCACATCGGCGTGCATGATCACGGTTTCAACAACGTCAGCACCTACGGCAATCTGCTGCGCTTGGTGAACGAAGGCCAAATTGCCGCTCAACCCTGGGAGCGCCATTATTACGAACTGGCGCTGAAAATCTCGGGCGCCGTCCAGGCTGCCCGTTGGACCGGGACGGCCGATGGAGGCGGCTACATCCATTCCTTCAACGGGCCGCACTCCTTGTTTGTCGATACCGTTCGTTCCCTGCGAGCGCTCGCCATAAGTCATCGTTTGGGACATGCCCTGATGGGTGAGAACGACCGCCGCATCTCGCTGCTGGAACGCCTGGTGCAACATGCGAACGCCACTGCGAAGTATTCCGTCTACTACAACGAAGGGCGCGACGAGTACGATCTGCGCGGCCGCACGGCGCATGAGAGCATCTTCAACGTGACCGATGGCTGCTATCGCTGTCCGAATTCGCAGCAAGGCTATTCGCCCTTCAGCACCTGGACGCGCGGCCTCGCCTGGGCCATGTGCGGCTTCGCGGAGCAATTGGAATTTTTGGCCGTAGTTCCCGATGAAGAGCTTGCAGCCGTGGGCGGCCGGGAAACGATAGAAGCCGTCCTGCGCAAAGCAGCCCAAGCCACCTGCGATTTCTACATCGAGCATTCGCCTACGGACGGCATTCCCTACTGGGATACCGGCGCTCCCCAGTTGCACAAACTGGGCGACTGGGGCGCGAAGCCGTCCGACCCCTACAATTCGCACGAGCCTGTCGATAGCTCGGCTGCCGCAATTGCAGCGCAGGGATTACTTCGCCTGGGCCACTATCTCGACAACCAGCGTTACTGGCGCGCCGGATTGACCGTTTGCGACGCGCTGTTCGACGAGCCGTACCTGAGCGTGGACACCGGCCACCAGGGACTTATTCTGCATGCCGTGTATCACCGGCCAAACGGCTGGGACGCGGCCCCCGGGAAAGATCGCGTGCCGCGCGGAGAATCCTGCATGTGGGGCGATTATCACGCCCGCGAACTCGCGCTGTATTTACTGCGCGAAATTGAAAACAAGCCGTATTTAACTTTTTGGAGCTAAGTAAGTCAATGATAGTCGCTGATCTAGCCAAGATAGCCGGACGCACTTACCCGGCACGTAGAAAGACACAAAATCTGGTAGGAGGCGCAAGCCCCATCCAAGCCACGAATTTCTCACTTGGGCACGTCACGCTGGAGCCGAATGGCGGCCAAGTTCCGTGGCACAACCAGGAGCAGGAAGAAATCTACTTCATCGTCGAAGGCACCGGCGAAATGTGCCTGGGCGAGGAAAAAATCGCTGTTCAGGCCGGGCAAGCAGTCTATATTCCACACCAGGTCTTTCATCAATTGACGAACACAGGAGACAGCCCGATGCGGATGATCTATTGTTATGGGCCGGCCGGGGACGTAGCTCATTGGCGGCAGGAATTGGATGGAACTCTGCCGCGCGCCGGAATGGAAGCTCCGCCGCTGCCGCCCGGAGCGCAGCCCCAATGCACCTCCAAGCCAAAAATCTAAAACATGAGCAAAAGCAAAGTTCACGAAGCCGGAATCATTATGAACGGCGTCACCGGACGCATGGGTTTGAATCAGCACCTGCGCCGCTCCATCCACGCCATCATCCAGCAGGGCGGCCTGAAAATTAGCGAGACCGAAACCATCCTGCCCCGGCCGCTGTTGGTGGGCCGCAACGCCGCCAAACTGGAGGCGATTTCAAGAGAGTTTGGCGGCCTGAAATACACCACTGATTTGGACGCTGCCCTGCAGGATAAAAGCTATTCCATTTATTTCGACGCCCAAACTACGGATCGCCGAGCCGATGGTGTTCGGAAAGCCGTGGCCGCCGGTAAGCATGTCTACTGCGAAAAGCCCGTCGCGGGCGACGTTGCCACCGCCCTCGATCTCTACCGGTTGGCGCAAGCCGCCGGCGTGAAGCACGGCGTGGTGCAGGACAAGCTTTGGTTGCCTGGACTACAGAAGTTGAAAACGTTGAAGGACCTCGGTTTCTTCGGCAAAATTCTTTCCATTCGCGGCGAATTCGGCTACTGGGTCTTCGAAGGCGATGTGGTGCCGGCGCAGCGCCCTTCCTGGAACTACCGCAAGGAAGATGGCGGCGGCATCATGCTCGACATGCTCTGTCACTGGCGCTACGTGCTGGATGAAGTATTCGCGCCGGTGAAATCCGTCTCCTGCCTGGGCGCGACGCATATCCCCGAACGCCGTGACGAACAAGGCCAGCCCTACGCTTGCACTGCCGACGATTCCTCTTACGCAACCTTCGAACTCGAAGGAGGCATCGTCGCCCACTTCAATTCATCGTGGTGCGTGCGCGTGCGGCGCGATGATCTATTGACGCTGCAGGTGGACGGCTCCAAGGGTTCAGCGGTGGCCGGCTTGCGCGATTGCTGGATCCAGCATTATGGCGGCACCCCGCGCCCGGTTTGGAACCCCGACATACCCAATCCGCTCCACTTTTTCGATGGCTGGCAAAAAGTTCCCGAACAGGACTCTTTCGACAACGCCTTTAAGCGGCAGTGGGAGCTATTCTTGCGCCACGTGGTGAAAGACGAGCCGTTCCGCTGGGACTTACTCGAAGGAGCCAAGGGCGTGCAACTGGCGGAAGCCGGAATCGCTTCGTCACGCCAGCGCCGATGGGTGGACCTTCCGCCGCTACAATTATGACAATGCGCAACATAGCACTCTGGGTGCTCTGGGCTGGCTTTGCCGGTGTTTCTTCCTTGTCTGCGAAGGCGCCGTTTACGTTCGATGCCATGATGCGGCTCGCGCGCATTGGTGATCCGCAACTATCGCCCGATGGCCGGCTAGTGGCATTCACTGTCCAGACAGTAGACATGGCGAATAACACCAAGCCAGTGCAAATCTATGTCGTTCCCGTGGCCGGCGGCGCTCCGCAGCGTATAACTAATGACGGAGTCTCTAACACCAGGCCGCGTTGGACTCCCGATTCCAAGCGGATTCTCTATGTTTCCGACCGGCCTCCCGGGCCGAACGCTGCTTTGCCGCCTGCCAGTTCGCAGATTTGGTCAATGAATCCGGAAGGCGCGGACGCCCGCCCCATTACTAACATCCCAACCGGCGCCGACGGCTTGACTGTTTCACCGGACGGCAATCTGATCCTCTTCACCAGCGACGTCTATTCCACCTGTTCACCAGCCAACGTGTTATCTGGCGCTGATTATGATGCGTCCTGCAACCAGGAGAATCTCGGCAAAGACGCGGCAAGTAAGATGAACGCGCGTACTTACACCTCGCTCCTCTACCGTCACTGGACGCAATATCAGGGCCGGCGGCGGCGTCACCTACTGATTCAAACTCTAAACAATACCTTCAAAGTACGCGATCTAACGCCCGGTAACATTGATACGCCCCCTTTTTCGCTCGGCGGCCCGGAGCCTTATGTTTTCTCGCCTGACAGCGTGCAGGTTACCTTCGTCGCCAATACAGATCCCGATCGTTCCATCAGCACCAATTCCGACCTATTTACCATCCCGGTTTCTGGCGGCGTTCCCAAGCGCGTCACCACAAACCCGGCTGCCGACGAAGGACCGCTCTACTCGCCCGACGGCAAGTATCTCGCCTATCGGACGCAGTTCCGGCCGGGTTACGAGAGCGACCTGTGGCGCCTGGCCGTGCTCGATCTGCAAACTAATCAAGCTGCTAGTCTGACTGATTCGCTCGACCGCTGGGTAGACTCCTACACCTGGTCCTCTGATTCAAAGCGTCTCTTCTTCACCATTGACGAGCGCGGCGCTAGTCCTCTGCTCATGGTCGCCGTCACGGGAGGGCCCATCCGAACCATCATCCAAGGACCCACCTCCATCGGATCGGTGCAATTTACCGCGCAGGATCGCATCATGATCTATACCGAGGAGAGCGCTTCCCGCCCGCCTGAGATCCATAAGGCCGCGTCCAGGGGAGGCAGCGGAACTCCCATGACGCATCTGAACGACGCCATCCTCGCCGCGCATGACTTGGCGCCGCTTGAAAGAATGAGCGTGGATGCCGCGGGGGGCGACAAGGTGGAGAGCTTTGTGGTCAAGCCCCCCGCTTTCAATCCCGCCAGGAAGTACCCCGTAGTGTTCCTCATCCACGGCGGCCCTGAAGGCGAGTGGGGCGAAGCCTGGAGCTACCGCTGGAATCCGCAAGTGTTTGCCGCCGCGGGATACATAGTGGTCTTGCCGAACCCGCATGGCTCGAATGGGTATGGCCAAGCCTTTGTCGATGCCGTGAATGGCGATTGGGGCGGCCGCGCCTATGCCGATATCATGGCCACCGCGGATTCCGTGGCCACTTTGCCTTATGTGGATGGCAACCGCATGGTAGCGGCAGGCGGCTCCTATGGCGGCTATATGATCGATTGGATGCTGGGCCACACCACCCGGTTTAAAGCGTTAGTGTCGCACGCCGGCGTTTATGATCTGCGCAGCGAAGCCGGCACCACCGAGGAACTGTGGTTCCCCAAGTGGGAGTTTCGAGGCTTCCCCTGGGAGAATCCCACCATGTATGAAAAGTGGTCGCCCAGTTCGTTTGTGGGCAATTTTAAAACTCCCACGTTAGTCACCCACGGTGAGCTCGATTATCGTGTACCGATCGGCCAGGGCCAACAACTGTTTACTGCCTTACAGCAGATGAAGGTGCCCTCCCAGCTAGTTCAGTTTCCCGATGAAGGCCACTGGATTCTGAAGCCTCGGAACAGTGAGTTCTGGTACAAAACCGTCATTGAGTGGCTCAATCAATACGCTCGTCCCGGAATCTGAAAGCCCCTGCGCCAACTCTGTTTTCGTCGTGGTTAACAATGAGTGTTGAACATGACGCAGACCGCTACCCGGAGGAGATCTCCGTTCGCCCTGATCAGCGGCCGCCTGATCGCCTTTCTTGCTGTTTTAGGGCCTGGCTTCATCACCGCCAACGTCGATAACGACCCGGGCGGCATCCTCACCTATTCGCAAGCCGGCGCCAAGTTCGGCTATCAGCTCTTATGGACGCTGATTCCCACGACCATCGCATTAATCGTGATTCAAGAAATGGCGGCCCGCATGGGAGCCGTCACAGGCAAGGGTTTATCCGATCTTATTCGGGAAGAGTTCGGTTTGCGCGCCACGTTCTTCACGATGCTCGTGCTGGGTATCGCCGATTTTTTTAACATCGTCTCGGAGTTTGCCGGCCTGGCTTCGGGCATGGGCATCTTCGGTGTCAGTAAGTACATCGTAGTTCCTATCGGCGCCACCCTGGTTTGGATACTCATCGTGCGTGGACGCTACAGACGCGTCGAACGCATATTGATCTTCGCGTCGCTGATTTATTTCACTTATCCGCTCTCGGCGTTTCTGGCGAAGCCGGATTGGGATTTGGCGCTAAAGCAGACCTTCCTGCCCACCCTGAGCAGCAATCCTGAGTATCTGGTGATGATTATTGGACTCATCGGCACCACCATTACTCCGTGGATGCAGTTCTACCTGCAGGCGGCGGTGGTCGAAAAGGGCATCGACGCGCGCCATTATGCGCTGTGCCGGCTTGACGTCATTATCGGCTGCATCGTCACCGATGTGATCGCGTTCTTCATCGTCGTGGCTTGCAGCGCGACGATCTACCATTCCAACCATCCCGAGATTAACGACGTCGCCGAAGCCGCTCTCGCCTTGCGGCCCTTCGCGGGTAAGTTCGCCTCCCTTCTGTTTGCTGTCGGCCTCATCAACGCTTCGCTGCTTTCCGCCGCTATTCTGCCGCTGGCCACAGCTTACAACGTGTGCGAAGGGTTAGGCTTCGAAGCTGGAATAGACAAGCGCTTTTCCGAAGCGCCCATCTTCTACTGGCTGTATACGCTGTTGATCGGCGGCAGCGCCGCGGTCGTGCTCATCCCGCACCTGCCGCTGCTCAAGTTCCTGATCTATTCGCAAGTCGCCAACGGAATCTTGTTGCCGTTCGTGTTGGTCTACATGCTCTTGCTGGTGAACCGGCCGCGCATTATGGGCAGCTTCAAGAACAAGCCCTGGCAAAACTGGATAGCCTGGGGCACTGGCGTCATCATGATCGCCTTGACGGTGGTGCTCGTCTACACCAGCATCACGGGCTGAAACGACGGGCTGACACGCGATTAACGGGCTAGGAAGCTGTACGGCCGGGTATCCGGCTGGCGGCTGAAGCTCGAGAACATCGGCCGGGCACCCGCATCAAACTGTGTCATCGGCCGAAGTCCTACAATCAGTTCCATCGTGCGCAGTACGCTCATCTGGTTATAGAGCGTGTGGTCCACCGTGCCGCGGTGCGTGTACGGTGAAATCACCCAGGCAGCCGCGCGGCTTTGCCCACTGCTCTCCATAACGAACACGGCGGTAGATGGCCATAGCTTGCTATGCGAAACCGCGTCCGCCAGCATGCCCACGGCTTGATCGTTGTCGGCCGCGTCTCCGGGCATGCGCACAATCAACAACTGCGGCGCTTGCCCTTTCTCATCAAACTCTTTCCACTCGCGTATGAACTCTTTGGCCCGCTCCACGTCGGTATAGGCCGAATCGAATCCGCGATAGTTCATGTCCACGTACGGAGCCAGCGCGGGATCTTTCACCGCCGCAATCTGCTTGCCGCCGGTCACGTCTTTGAGCGGAACGTTTGCCGTCCACTGGCCATAGCCGCGAATGCTGATGCCGGCCTGCAGTGCGTTGTTCCAAAGATATCCGGCCGGCGGCGCGTTGGCCGGTTCCCCGCCCTCAAAGTCGTACACCTTGCTGCGATGGGCGGATGCGCTCGGCCCCAGCTTCACCGTATAGTCAGGTGCGATCGCCGCCGAAGCCCAGTTTTGCCCTTCCGCGCCAGTGTCCGCATTTGCGAAAAAATTATCGAACTGGATGTAGTCGCGCGCCAGTTGGTGTAGATTCGGCGTCGTGCGCTCATCCTCCGTGCCGTGCTCTTTAATCACGTAAATAACGTGCTGAATCGGGGAGGCGTGCCCGTCGCCGTTCGCGAAAAAGCTCTTCTGTGCATCGCCAGGCGGACCATAGAGCAAGTCGTCGGTGTAGGGCGAGTTCCGCAGCACTGTCCGCGTGAAGGTCATCAACTGCTCGTCCGCTGGAACGGCTACAAAACCGGTTGTGTTGCTCTTGCCATTCGAAACCGCGAGTCCGCCATCTTTCAGAACGGTTAACGCCGTGGGGTACCAACCAGTTGGAATGAAGCCCAAAACCAGGCCGCGCGGCTCGGAGATAGCAATCTCCGCCACCGCATTCGCATCGGAGCAGACCACGTATAACCGGTTCCCCTTTTCATCGCTAGCCAGCGCCGACGGCGTCATGCCCAGCGGGTGCATGGGTGTCGTCGCTACGTTGATCGCCTCGAGCAGACTGAGCTGCCCGTCCGGTCCCACGCCGAAAGAATAAACATTGTTCGTATTTGCAGCCGCCACAAAAAGCCGGGCCGCGTAACTCGACTTGCCGTTCTCGCCGGGCGCGGGCTTGTTGATCCACAGCATGTCCGTGGGATGCAGCCCGGCCCGTACTTTCGTGATCAGTGTTCCGTTGTTCGCGTCGTGTTGATACAGCGCCGCTTCTCCCCAGCAACTGATGATCAGTTGTTTGCCGCCGGGCGGAACCAGAATGCGATATGGCCGGCGTCCGGTCTTCCAGGTGTCGACGCGCGCGCCCGTTTGCAGATTGATCACCGAAATGCTGTCGCCATACAGATTCGCGGCATACAGCAGATGCGCATCCGCCGAAAGCGCCACGTCGCCCACCATCACGTTCCCCTGCTTCGCCCGCTCGGAGACCGCCGCCAGTTCGCGGCCGGGCGTAAGCGCGCCGGTGTCCGGATTCAAGGAGAACTCCAGTACTTTGCCCGTGGTCCCGCCGCTCACGTACACCAGATTTTTCGCCTGCGCCACCGCCAACCCCAGCCACGCATCCGCAACCTGCGTCCGTCCCACTTCCTTCTTGGCGGCGATGTCAATTACGCTCACGCTGGGCGGAGCATAGCCCGCATTCAGCACCAGCAAATATTTGCCGTTTTCCGAAACCGCGTTGCTCATGGGAAAACTCCCAACCGCCACCTGTTGGCCCGCCGGACGAATCGTCCAGCCGTTATTCAAAAGGACGCCGCCATCCGCCTGCGGTCCCACCGTTTGACCGGCCGCCAACAAACTGGCCATCACCACTACCGCCACCACCACGATTTTTCTCATGTGCGAACAACGCCTAAGAGTAGGCTACCGTGAACGGCGGATCACCTATACCCCAAAGCGCCGCCCGGAAGGCGCAAGCCTAGGAATGCTACTATCACCCGCCAGATTTTATTTACGGTCCACTTTCTTATTTTTCAGTAGTTTGCCGCTCCGTGGAATAGGGCAAACCAAGTAGCACATTTGTTTATACCCCCTCGTCATCCCGTCATCCAGAAGCAGGTCCTTGGTAAACATTCCGCCTCTTATCCCGCAAGTTCGCTTTTACAAGAACGCAACGGGCAACCCGGTATATCCGTGCAGCTTCCCGGCCACGCCCTGTTTCCTCGCCTCTGTCAACTCCGAACCTTGCAGCAGCGCACTCATATACTCGCCGAGCGCATACTGCTCCACTTCGCCGAGGAAGGGCTCCAAGGCCGCCGGCTGCGAAGGCCGCTTGTGATGATAAAAGGCGCGGCCGCAAACGTCGGCAACGCCAGCGCATAGGCTTCCTCCACTCCCGGATTGAACTGCTGTCAATTCGCGTTGTGATTGAAGTCCAGGATCTGCGATAACGTCACGATGCCGTTCAAATGCACAAACTGCAGGCTCGCCACCAGTTGTGCATTGCGCAGCGTTCCGTAGCTTTCGCCAATCAGATACTTCGGCGAATTCCAGCGCTCGTACTTGGTCAGGAACCGCCGAATGAATCGATCGAACGCATGCGTATCCTGATCGTTTCCCCAGAGGGCTTTTTCCTTTTCCCACAGCCCGGTGGCGCCTACAACCAGAACAACTATCGGGCGCGCGAGGGACGGCACCGGAAAGGCGTCGAAACAGGATGGATAATGCCTGTTTGTGGCGTTCAAAGAGGGCGTACAACAGGTCTTGAACGCAGGAAGAGAGACGGAATCGCCGTATTGAACGCACCAAAGTGATACCTTATCCGGGGGATTGACTAGGCGTTCAATACGCCCCGGCCATCCTGGGGGAGGAACTGCTCGCGGAATTCGCGCGGACGCTCGAACAGCGCGACCTGTCGCCGGTGACGGCCCGCAGATACGGGCGTTGAGCATCAATGGAACGGTCAACCGGCGTAAGCTGTCCAGTTTTCTGGACAGGCGTTGATTTGAGTCTACGCTGAGATATGGAGCGAGCAGAAGGTGCTCCGGGAGCGTGTCCGACACGAGCAGCGCCTCCTGGAACGGCTACAAACCGCAAACATCCGCTTTGCCGATGCCCAACTCGAACGACTGTGGGCCATCAAATCCGCCCATGAACTGGACTTATCCATTCGACAGATTGCTGCGGCCACTGGCGTAAGTTCCAGCCGAATCCACCAGGTGCTCAATAGCGAAGACCCAACCCAAATCCTGTCTCGGCCACCGACTTGCGAGAAACGGCCAAAGATGGGAAAAAGAAACACATGGCCGTTGAAGTGAAGCTGTTGCCTTAATGTACTCACTGGCTGAAACAGTTGGAAGACGGTGAAGAGGTCTGCGTGAACTTGAGGCGGAATGCCGACCCTGAGACGGAGTACGTTCGCTTTGATCGACATCGCGTCATCCGTATTCTCGAACGGATTGCCGCCGACCTCGATCAGTTGCCGCAGGGCAAACAGACAGAAGTGGCAAGTGATGCGCTGAACGAGCACAAACGAAGGCTTGCTGAACTGCCAAAAGTGCAACGACGGCTTTCCACACGGGAGGCGCGAAATACTCTACGCGCCGAGATCAACCTTCCTCCAACGTTCGCGCTCCAGATCCCCCAAAATCAAATGCAAGATGGACGATTTGGACCTTCTTCCCCCTTTAACGCCACTTCGGAGCCGCTTTCCGCCCCGCAAGCCTCTTCCGACGACCAGTTGATCGATCTCTGGGTCCACAACCGCCCGGCCGAGACGATTCAGACCTACCGGGCGGACCTGCTGCGCTTCCGGACATGGCTGGGAAAGAGCGGGGCAGGGACGAGGCTGGGGCAAGTGACCCTGGCCGATCTGACCGACTTTTGGAACGCACTGGGGTCTTTGGCGCCGGCCACGCGCAACCGCATCCTGTCTTCGGTGGGTCTTTGCTTCCGTTTGGCCAACGGGTGGGGTATTTGGCGTTCGACGTCGGCCGGCCGTTCCGGATGCAGGCTTTGCCCAACCAACTGGCCGCCCGGATTCTGCCGGAAGCGGACGTGCACCGGATGCTGGCGCTCGAAACGGATGCCCGGAACCGGAC